>NZ_JBSFSO010000003.1:0-311585 GCF_053589795.1 Micromonospora sp. NPDC003241
TCATCCGGTCGACCAGGCCGGTGGAGTAGCGCCCCTTGCAGAAGTCGGCGTCGTCGAGGACCCGCCGGACGAAGGGGATGGTGGTCCGCACTCCCCGGGCTGCCCGGCGCACTCGCGCAGGCATCCGAGAACGCTGGCACGAGGGCGGCCACCCGCAACCGAGTGGTCGCCCTCGGCACCTCCGGCGAACTGTGCGCCGAATCGCCCGGCACGCTGCCGCACGTCGCGACGCGGCACGTGTCGCCGCGTCGCCATGCCGCGTCGCCATACCGTGATGCCATCCAAGGTCGCGCTCGATCCTGGATCGAGTGGCTTCACAGGCACGACGAGACCACTCGATCCTGCATCGAGCAGGATCTTGGGAGGGGCCCCGACGTCGGGAGCGGGTGCGGGTCCGGGGTGTGCCGGTGCTGCTCGTCGGTCGCCCCGAGAGGGGAGCCTCCCGGGCCCCGGTGCGGGAGAGCGACGAGGTCGGGGACCGTGGCGGCCGACGGGGCGGTGGATCCGCGTCGGACGGTGGCGGTCACTCGGATTCGGCGAGGATGGCGTACAGCTTGCGGCGGGTCTCGTCGAGCACCTGGGCGGCCCGCTCGCGCTGGTCGTCCGTACCGGTCATCATGACCTGGCGGAGCGCGTTCATGGCCTGCGCGCCGGCCTCCCGGATGTCGTGCCAACTGTTGATCGTGTCCTCGGCGACCTCCGCCCAGGGGGGCGTCTGGGCCGCCGTCTCGGCCTCGGGTCGACCCTGTTCGGTGAGGGTGAACCGCTTGCGGCCGCCGCCGGACTCCTCGGTGGCGACGATGACTCCCTCGTCCTCCAGAAGTTGGAGCGTCGGGTAGATCGAGCCGGGGCTGGGCCGCCAGCCGCCCCCGGTGCGGGAGTCGATCTCCTGGATCATCTCGTAGCCGTGCATCGGCCGCTCGGTGAGCAGCGCGAGCACCGCGCCACGGACGTTCGGGCGGCGTCCCCGTCCCCGTCCGCGTCCGCCCCGGCCGTGACCGTGCCCGCCGTGCGGGAAGGGCGGACCGGGCGGGAAGGGCGGAAAACCGAATCCGCGCATCCGGGCCTCGTGCAGGGCGTGTGCCCGTCGGTGGAACCTCATCAGACTGTCTCCTTCGTAGAACTGTCGCTGATACGTTGACGATATATCGGAAACACATCGGCGACAAGTCACCCGAGGAGCGGTGGGGAGTTTTGCGACACGCCGTCCGGTAGCGGGTCGTCCAGCCGTCGAGCACCGGTCACTGTCCGCCACCGCGCTCCGGACGCATCTGGCAGGCTGTAAGCGTGTTGACGGCGCCGGTGCGGCAACTGGGGGAGTCGGAACGTCGCGCGGTCGAACGGTTGCTCGACTCCGACCCGTACGCGAGCGCGCAGGTCGCGGAGCGGGTCGCCGCGCGCGGACTGGCGTGGTGGCGGGCCGAGGGCCGGGTACTCGGCTACGGCTCCCGCCGCCATCTCGAATCGGTCTGCTGGCTCGGCGGCAACCTCACCCCGGTCCTCGCCTCGTCGCAGGCCGTGGCCGCCTTCGCCGAGCTGCTCGCGGGCGAGGAGCGGCTCTGCTCCTCGATCGTCGGACGAGCCGACGCGGTCCTCGAACTGTGGGACCAGCTCGCCGGCACCTGGGGGCCGGCCCGCGACGTCCGCCCCAACCAGCCGCTGTTGGCCACCGAGGCGATGCCCGAGGTCCGCGCCGATCCGCAGGTACGCCTGGTCCGCGGCAGCGAGATCGACCTGCTCTTCCCGGCCGCGGTGGCGATGTACACCGAGGAGGTGGGCGTCTCGCCGCTGGCCGAGGACGGTGGGCGCGGGTACCGCCGTCGGGTCACCGAGATGATCCGCTCCGGTCGGGCGTACGCCCGCTTCGTCGACGGCCGGGTGGTCTTCAAGGCCGAACTCGCGGTCGTCACCCGGCGCACCGCGCAGGTCCAGGGGGTCTGGGTGGCGCCGGAGTGGCGTGGCCGGGGAATCGCCACGGCGGCGATGGCGGCGGTGGTCCGCGACGCGCTGGCCCGGGTCGCGCCGACCGTCAGCCTGTACGTCAACGACTTCAACCTGTCCGCCCGGCGGGTCTACGAACGCTGCGGATTCCGGCCCGTCGGCACCCTCGCCACCGTGCTCTTCTGAGCCGACGCCGCCGGCCGTCGCCCGGGTCTGCCCCCGGCGAAAATGCGTTGAGCTGCGCGGGCGCGCGACGCAGGCTGGAACCTCCGCCACGAAACCGGAGGAACCGACCCATGCGCCTGCTCCGTGATCTGTGGGTCACCTCGTCCCGCCGGATGACCCTGGTGGTGGTCCTGATCGTGCTCGGCGGGATCGGCCAGGCGGGTACCGCCGCGCTCGCCGGTCCGGTGCTGGTGAACCGCTCCGTCGAGTTCTTCATGCTGCTCGCGGTAGCCCTGGTCGTGGTGGTCGCCAGCGATCTGGTGGTCAGCCTGGTGATGGCCGGGGTGACCGCCGACTGGGCCGCCGACCTGCGACGCCGGCTGTGCCGGGTGGCGATGGGCCAGCCGATTCCCGCCCTGGAGACCACGCCGGTCGGCGAGATGCTCGACCGGATCGACGGCGACGTGTACGACGTCGCCTCCGGCGTACGCGGTCCCGGGGTGCGCCTGGCCCAGTCGCTGGCGGTGGGTCTGCTCTCCACGCTGGTCGCGATCACCGTCTGGTGGCCGGCCGGGATCGGCATGCTGCTGCTCTGCGTCCTGCTCGCGGTCACCATGCGCCGGCCGGCGAGCCGGATCGCCCCGGCCCGGATGCACGAGGAGGCGGCCTGGTCGGACCTGGCGGCGGTGATGGAGGAGTCCATCCACGGCCAGGACGACGTCCGCACCAGCCTGGCCCGCCCGTACGTGCTGCGGCTGTACGCCGCCCGGGCGGCCGAGGTGCTGCGGCGCGGCTGGCGGGTGTGGCGGTTGTCCGCACAGGTCAACACCGTGGCCGCCGGGGTGACCCGGGTCGGTGTCGCGCTGGTCGTGCTGGGTGGGGTGTGGGCGCTGACCACCGGCCGGGTCGACTCCGCCCGACTGACCGCGATCTGGCTGCTCGCCCTCTCGCTGGGGATGACCGTGGAGCACGTCAGCCGGATGGTGCCCGAGGTGCAGTACGCCCTCGGCGCGTGGGGCCGGGTCCGACTGCTCCAGGCCGCCGCACAGGAACCCGTCGGCGGTGCCGCCCCGGTCGACGGTGACCTGGTCATCCGCGATCTGACCTTCCACTATCCGGCCGCCGACACCGACCGTGGCCCGGCGTTGCGCGAGGTCGACCTGACCTTCGCCCGAGGGCGCTCGTACGCGCTGGTGGGACGGACCGGCTCGGGCAAGTCGACGCTGGCCAAGCTGCTCACCCGGGCGGTGGACGTACCACCCGCAACGGTGCTGCTCGGCGGGCGCGACGTGCTCGACCTCGACGTCGACCTGCTGCGCCGGTGGATCGCCGTGGTGCCGCAACGCACCGAGATCCTCGCCGGCACGCTCGCCGAGAACGTCGCGTTGTTCGACCCCGAGCTGCTCGACGCCGCCGCGCGGGCCCTGCACGAGCTGGGCCTGGCCGGGTGGATTGCCGAACTGCCCGCCGGGCTGGACACCCGGCTCGGTGAGGGTGGGCACGTGCTCTCCGCCGGGCAGGAGCAGCTCGTCGCGTTCGCCCGCATCCTGGTCCGCGACCCGCACGTGGTGATCCTCGACGAGGCCACCGCCCGGCTCGACCCGGTCACCGAGGCGCGGGTGCAGCAGGCCACCGAACGGCTGCTGCGCGACCGGATCGGCATCGTCATCGCGCACCGTCTCTCCTCGGTGCGGCAGTGCGACGAGGTGGTGGTGCTGGCCGACGGCGCGGTGGTCGAGGCCGCCCCGCTGGCCCGGTCGCGTCGCTTCGCCGAACTCCTCGCCGCCGGTGACGCCGACCTGCTCGCCGACCTGGGCGCCGACACCGCCGACACCGCCGACACCGCCGACACCGCCGACGCGGCCGACCTGCTGGCCGACCCGGGCGCCGACCGCCTCCGTGGCGAACCGGCACTGGTCGGCGTCACCGGTGCGGTCACGGAGGGCCATCGATTCAGCGGGTCGTCCGGGCTGACCGCCGTGGTGGATCCCGCGCCCGTCGTCGGACCCGAGCCGGTCGCGCCGACCGACGGCCGGGAGATCACCGCGCGGGAGGTCGGTGGACGCGAGCCGACCCGTACCACCACCGTCGCCGACGGCGCCGATACCACCGGGGGACCGGACCGGGCCGGTGACCGGAAGCCGGCGTCCCGGGCGCGGACCCTGCGGGAGATCTTCCGGCTCTGCCTCAACGACCCCCGGTACGGCGCCGCCGCCGTGGGCATCTTCGCCGTGCTGGCCGTCCTGAGCCTGGACGGCCCGATCCTGGCCTGGCTCTGGGCCGACGTGGTCGACGGCACCGGCGACCCGTGGCTGCCCGCGCTGGGCATCGCGGCCGGGCTGGTCCTCGCCATCCCCGCGCACTACTGGACGCACCTGTGGTTCCCGGCCTGGTGGGTCCGGCAGATGCTGCGGATCAGCGCCCGCCTGGTGTACGGCCAGACCGGCCCGCGCCGGGTCAGCCGGCACACCCCGGCCGAGGTGGTGGCGCAGGGCGGCGACACCGAGCGGGTGGTGCAGCTCGCCGACAACGTGCTGGACCAGACCGTCGGCGTGCTCCTGCTGGTCAGCATGACCCTGATCACCGGCAGCGTGGTGCCGGGGCTGTTCTTCCTCGGCACGATGCTGCTCTCCGGCTTCGCCGCCACGGCGTTCGGTCCCCGGCTGGAACGCGCGGCGCGGGAGACCGTCACCGCCCGGGCGGCGTTCGCCACCGCGCTGGTGTCGGCACTGTCGGCCGCCCGGACGGTGAAGCTCGCCGGGGCGACCCGGCCGGTGTTGACCCACCTCGCCGACCTGGACACCGTGCGCAGTGACCGGCAGCGCCGGGAGATCGCCGTGCAGGTCTGGGCCCGCTCCACCCCGTCGATGGCCAGCGGCCTGCTGCCGATCGCGGTGTGGGCGCTCTTCCTGGCCGGCACGATCTCCGCCGGGGCGGCACTGGTCTCGGTCGCCACGCTGGGCGCGGCGCGCTGGTTCGCCTGGACCACCGCCTCGCTGATCTCCCAGGTGCCCTCGGCGCGGGTGTGGACGCGGCGGACGGCGGAGATGACCGGCATCGAGGCGTACTCGGCGCGGGTGCCCGGGATGGACCTGGTGGCCGGTACGGCACCCGCCCCGGCGGTGACTCCGCGTACCCCGTTGCGGCGACTGGAACTGGTCGGCTTCGGCGTACGGCACACCGACGGCATGGTCGCCGTACGCGACGTCGACCTGACCGTGGCACGCGGACAGTTGGTGCTGGTGGTGGGCCCGGTCGGGGCGGGCAAGTCCTCGCTGCTGCGCGCCCTGGCCGGGATCGCCCCGCACACCGGGTCGATGACCTGGAACGGGGAGCCGGTGACCGAGCCGGAGCTGTTCCTGCGTCCGAACCAGGTCGGTTACGTCGGCCAGTTGCCCCGGGTGCTCTCCGGCACCGTCGCCGACAACATCACCCTGGGGCACCCGGTGGATCCGGCGCACGCGGTGGCGACCGCCCAGCTCGAACACGACCTGGCCGCCACCGGCAGCGGCCTCGGGCTGCTCATCGGGCACAAGGGCACCCGGCTCTCCGGCGGGCAGTTGCAGCGCCTGGCGTTGGCCCGGGCGCTGGCACCGCGTACCGAACTGCTGGTCGCCGACGACGTGTCGTCCGCCCTGGACGTCACCACCGAGCTGGCGCTCTGGCAGGCGTTGCGCGAACGCGGTGTGACCGTGGTCGGTTCCACCTCCAAACGGGCCGCCCTGGTGCGGGCCGACCACGTGGTGGTGCTCGTCGACGGTGCGGTGCGGGCGCAGGGGCCGTGGCGCGACCTGGCGCCGCGCTGGGGCCATCTGGCCGGTTGATCCGGCACGGCCGTGGCGGATCAACCGGCCCGAGGGGACGGCGGGGGCCGGGTCAGAGTGCCCGGCGGTACTGGTGCGGCCAGTCCGCGTCGGCACCCAGTTCGGCGGCGGCCCGGAGAGGCCAGTACGGGTCGCGCAGCAGTTCCCGACCGAGCAGCACCAGGTCGGCCGCACCGTCGGTGACGATCGCCTCGGCCTGCGCGGGCTCGACGATCAGGCCGACCGCGCCGGTGGGTACCCGTGCCTCGCGGCGGATCCGGGCGGCGGCCGGCACCTGGTAGCCGGGGCCCACCGGGATGGCGGCGTTCGGTGCGGCGCCGCCGGAGGAGCAGTCGACGAGGTCCACCCCGGCCCCGGCCAACTCGGTGGCGAGCACCACGCTGTCGTCGACGGTCCAGCCGCCGTCGACCCAGTCGGTGGCCGAGATGCGGGCCAGCACCGGCACGTCCGGACCCACGGCGGCCCGCACCGCGCGGACGACCTCCAGGGTCAGCCGCATCCGCCCGGCGAGGTCCCCGCCCCAGTCGTCGGTGCGCCGGTTGGTCAGCGGGGAGAGGAACTCGTGCAGCAGGTAGCCGTGCGCCGCGTGCACCTCGACGGCGGCGAACCCCGCCTCCAGCGCGCGGGCGGCGGCGGTCGCGAACGCCTCGACGACCCCGGCGATCCCGGTCGGGTCCAACGCGGTCGGCTCCCGATACTCGGGCACGAAGGGCTCGGCGGTCGGCCCGACCGGCGTCCAGCCGCCCTCCGCGTCGGGCACGCCACCGCGCTGCGGCGCCCACGGCCGGTACGTCGACGCCTTGATCCCGGCGTGCGCGAGCTGCACGACCGGCACCGCGCCGTGCGCGGTCAGGAAGCGGGTCACCGGACGCCAGGCGTCGACGTGCCGACCGGACCAGAGCCCGGTGTCCTGCGGGCTGATCCGCCCCTCCGGCACCACGGCGGTCGCCTCGGTCATCACCAGTCCGGCACCGCCCACGGCCCGGGTGCCGAGGTGCACCAGGTGCCAGTCGGTGGGCAGGCCGTCGGGACCGGCACTGTACTGGCACATCGGCGCCATCGCGATGCGGTTCGGCAGGGTCACGGTGCGCAGCGCAAGGGGCGTGAACAACGAACTCATCGCGCCATCCTCTCCCGGCCGTCGGGCGCGTGACCCGGGCGCGGGCTGTGGGGTCGGGCACTCCCGCGCCGGTCAGCTCCGGTCGGGCCGTCCGCCGGCGGCCAGGATGAGAGCGGTGGTCAGACCCCAGACCACGGCGACCGCCAGCAGCAGCCGCTCCAGCACGCCGACCAGCGAGCCCCGCCCGACGAACAGCATGGCGGCGGCCACGGCTCCGGCGAGCGGCAACGCGACCACCGCCGCGATCACGGCCGGCCGACGCAGCCGCCGGTCGGCCTGCGGGGCGAGGGCGATGGCGATCATCGCGAACACCACCGTTGCGGTCGCGGCGACGCTCGCCCCACCGTGCACCAGATCCGCCACGGTGGCCGGTTCGAACGGCGGCAGCGGGCAGCCGGCGCTACAGGTCACCGCCCCGGACAGCAACGTGCACAGCGCACCCGCGACGAGCAGCGCCACCGCGCCGGGCAGCGTCGCCACCTGCCGCAGCACCGCAGCGACCCGGTGTCCCGCGAGCCGCCGCACCACGGCCACGCCCGGGTGTTCCGCCCGCGCCGGGTCCGGGCGCGCCATCCGCGCCGGATCGGGCCGCCGGTCCTCGTCGCGCAGCGACACCGCGAGCAGCAGCAGCGCCGTGGCCAGGGAGAACACCCCGATCCGGTACGTCCACGCGTACCCGCTCTCGGCCACACCGGCCTCGCTGACGTACCCGGTCAGGCCCGGTCCCGGACCGGCGACCACGGCGAGGACCACCAGGGCCGTCCCGGTGACCACGCCCAGCGCGGCACCCGCCGCCGCGACGCCGCCCCGTCCCGACGCCCGGCGGTACGCCGTCGACGGCTCAGTCACGTCCGTGCGGGGTCGTCCAGCCGTGCAGGTCCGGGCCGAGCGGCACCACCCCGGTCGGGTTGATCTGGTGGTGGGTCGCGTAGTAGTGCCGCTTGATGTGGTCGAAGTCCACGGTCTCACCGAGACCCGGGGTCTGGAACAGGTCCCGCGCGTACGCCCACAGCACCGGCATCTCGGTCAGCTTCTGCCGGTTGCACTTGAAGTGCCCGTGGTACGCCACGTCGAAGCGGACCAGCGTGGTGAACAGGCGTACGTCCGCCTCGGTGATCGTGTCGCCCATCAGGTACCGCCGGTCGGTCAGCCGCTGCGACAACGCGTCCAGCCGGTCGAACAGCGCCCGGTACGCCTCGTCGTACGCCTCCTGGGAGGTGGCGAAGCCGCACCGGTAGACGCCGTTGTTGACGTCCCGGTGGATCTCCGCCATCAGCGTGTCCATCTCCGGGCGCAGCGTCACCGGGTACAGGTCCGGGGCGTCCGGCGCGTGCAACCGTCGCCACTCGGTGGACAGGTCCAGGGTGAGCTGCGGATAGTCGTTGGTGACCACCCGGCCGGTGAGCGTGTCCACCAGCGCGGGCACGGTGACCCGGCCGGAGTAGTCGGCGTCGGTCGCCAGGTACGCCTCGGACAGGTGACCGATGCCCAGCACCGGGTCGAAGCCGTCCTGGTCGAGCGTGAACCGCCAGCCCCGGTCGTCCCGGATCGGGTCGACGGTGCCCAGCGAGATGGCGTCGCCGAGCCCGAGCAGGTTCCGCACGATCAACGCCCGGTGCGCCCACGGGCAGGCGCGGCACCAGATCAGCCGGTAGCGGCCCGCCTCCAGCGGCCAACGGTCCTGCGCGTCCGGCCCGGCGCCGGGCGGCGAGGTGGAGTGCGGGGTGACCCGCCCGGTGAACCGGTTGGGCTGCCGGACGAACGCGCCCGCGTCACTGGTCTCCGCGCGGAACTGGGGTCGGGCCATGCCGACAACCTATCGGGATACGCCGGGGATATCCTGGCCGCCGGACGTCCGGCGGGACCCGACGGGCGGCCGGTGCCCGCCCTTCCCACCCCCGAAGGACTCGCGATGACCGTGGCTTACCTGGTGGCCGGTGTGCGTACCCCGATCGGCCGCTACGCCGGGGCCCTGGCCGGCGTACGCCCCGACGACCTGGCCGCGCACGTGATCCGTGAGCTGGTGGCCCGCCACCCGGCGGTGGACTGGGCGCGTACCGACGACGTGATCCTGGGCTGCGCCAACCAGGCCGGCGAGGACAACCGCAACGTGGCCCGGATGGCCGCGCTGCTCGGCGGGCTGCCCGAGCAGGTGTCCGGCACCACGATCAACCGACTCTGCGGCTCCGGCCTCGACGCGCTGGCCACCGCCGCCCGCGCGGTCGTCGCCGGTGAGGCCGACCTGGTGGTCGCGGGCGGCGTCGAGAGCATGAGCCGGGCCCCGTTCGTGATGCCGAAGGCGACCACCGCCTACTCCCGGGCCGCCGAGGTCCACGACACCACCATCGGTTGGCGACTGGTCAACCCGCTGATGCGGCAGGGCTGGGGCGTCGACTCGATGCCGGAGACCGCCGAGAACGTGGCCGAGGAGTACGGCGTGGATCGCTCCGCGCAGGACGAGTTCGCGTACCGGTCGCAGGCGCGGGCCGCCAAGGCGCAGGCCGACGGGCGGCTGGCCGAGGAGATCGTGCCGGTGACCGTGCCGGCCGGGCGGCGCGAGACGCGGCTGGTGGAGGTCGACGAGCACCCCCGGCAGACCTCGCTGGAGAAGCTGGCGGCCCTGCCCACCCCGTTCCGCGAGGGCGGCACGGTGACCGCGGGCAACTCCTCCGGCGTCAACGACGGCGCGGTGGCGCTGCTGGTCGCCTCGGAGGCGGCCGTCGCCGCGTACGGCCTGACTCCGCTGGCCCGGGTCTCCGGTGCGGCGGCGGCCGGCGTGCCGCCCCGGACCATGGGCGTCGGCCCGGTCCCGGCGACCCGGCGGCTGCTGGACCGGCGCGGGTTGGCGCTGGCCGACCTCGACGTGATCGAGCTGAACGAGGCGTTCGCCGCGCAGGCCGTCGCGGTGCTGCGTGAGCTGGGTCTGCCGGCGGACGCCGAGCACGTCAACCCGAACGGCGGGGCCATCGCGCTGGGCCACCCGCTGGGCGCCAGCGGCGCCCGGCTGGCGCTCACCGCCGCGCTGGAGCTGCGCCGCCGGGGTGGTCGGCGCGCCCTGGCCACCATGTGCGTCGGTGTCGGGCAGGGCATCTCGCTGCTGCTGGAAGCCGCCTGACCGGCGGCGTCGGCAGGCGCGGCGCGGCGCGTACGGGAAAGGTGTTCGTGGATCTCCCTCGGGCGTGACCGACCGGCCTAGAGTGGTCAGCATCACGCGACGAGCTGAGGTGCCAGTGCAGACCCCCGACGGACTCCCCTCCGAGATCGACCTCTCGCGGCCCAGCGCGGCCCGGGTGTACGACTACTTCCTGGGCGGCGCTCACAACTTCGAGATCGACCGTCGGCTGGCCGAGCAGATCGCCGCCACCACACCCCACCTGCCGGCGACCATGCGGGCCGGTCGGGAGTTCCTGCGTCGGGCCGTACGCGTGCTGCTCGACGCCGGCATCGACCAGTTCCTCGACATCGGCTCCGGCATCCCCACCGTCGGCAACGTGCACGAGGTGGCCCGGGAGGCGAACCCGAAGGCCCGGGTGGTCTATGTCGACATCGACCCGGTGGCGGTGGCGCACAGCCGGGAACTGCTGGCCGGCGACGAGTTGACCGGCGTGCTGCACGGCGACCTGCGCGACCCGGCGCGGATCCTGGCCGACGCCCGGGCGTTGCGGCTGCTCGACTTCGACCGACCACTGGGCGTGCTGCTCGCCGGGGTGGTGCACTTCGTGCCGGACACCGACCGTCCCGCCGAGGTCCTGGCCACCCTGCGGGCCGCCGCCGCTCCCGGCAGCCACCTGGTCGTCTCGCACTCCACCTTCGAGGACCAGCCACCGGAGATGTTGGACGCGCAACGACTGTCGGCGCGGACCGCCACCGAGATCACGCTGCGCTCGCGGGCCGAGATCACCGGCTTCTTCGGTGACTGGACGCTGCTTGCGCCGGGAGTGGTGCACATGGAGTTGTGGCGCCCCGACGCGTCGTCCGACGTGGCCGCGAACCCGCAACGGTTCGGTGCGTTCGGCGGCGTCGCCCGGAACGACCGGTCCGCCGGCTGACCTGATGTCCGCCGTCGGCGACTCCGGCGGGAACGCCGTGGACCAGATCGGTGCCCAGCGGTACGCGGCCGACTGGGCCCGTGCCGTACGCGGGCTCGGGTTCGTGCCGTTGAGCCCGGCCGAGACCGAGCGGCTGCTGCTCGGGCACACCCTGCGGCTGGCCCGTGCGCTGCTCTCGGGTGAACCGGTGACCCCGGCCGCCGAGGAGGTCGGGCGGGCCCTGGTGGCGGCCCATCTGATCGCGCCGGGGGTGATCGGCTGGGCGGTGCGTACCCTCGCGGTCCGGTTCCCCGCCGAGGTGCTGGACGTCCGGGCGGACCGGTCCGGGCTCGTCGATCGGATCTCGGCCGCGCAGGCGGGCCTGGCCGCCGGCTTCGCCGGTGCGCTCCGCGACCGCACCTTCGCCCAGCAGGAGGGGATCGCGCGCTCGGCGTGGCAGGCCCGGGACGACGTGGAGCGGGCGTTGCGCGACAGCGAGGCGCGGTTCCGGGCGGTCTTCAGCGGGGCGGCCATCGGCATCGGCATCGCCGGGATCGACGGCACGATCATCGACGTCAACCAGAGCTTCGCCGAGATGCTCGGCTACGCCATCGAGGAACTGCGGCAGACCAACGTGGCGTCGCTGTTCCACGCCGACGACGCCGCCGGGATGTGGGAGCTGTACCAGGAGCTGATCGAGGGCAAGCACGAGGCGGTCCGGGTCGAGAAGCGTTACTACCGCAAGGACGGCACCGCCGTCTGGACGGACCTGGCGGTCTCGCTGATCCGCCACGACGACGGCCGTCCCCGGTTCACCGTCGCCGTGGTCGAGGACATCACCGAGCGGTACGAACTCCAGCAGCGGCTGCGGTTCCAGGCGCTGCACGACCCGCTCACCGGCCTGCCCAACCGGACGCTGTTCTTCGAGTCGCTCGGTCGGTTGGTGAACCGTACGCACCCGCCCGGCCGGGTCGGCGTCTGCTTCCTGGACCTGGACGGCTTCAAGGCGATCAACGACAGCCTGGGTCACGACCTCGGCGACAGGTTGCTCGTGCTGATCGCCCGGCGGCTGGCCGACTGCGTGGCCGATCGCGGCTACCTGGTCGCCCGGATGGGCGGCGACGAGTTCGTCATCCTGGTCGACGGCATCGCCCGGATCGAGGACGTGACGGCGGTGGCCGAGACGGTGCTGGCCGCCGTCGCCGCCCCGGTGCACATCGGTGACCAGCAACTCGCCGTGTCGGCGAGCATCGGCATCGTCGACTCGGACCTCGCCGGCACCAGCGCCACCGAGTTGATGAAGGCCGCCGACACCACGCTCTACTGGGCCAAGGGGGAGGGCCGGGGCCGGTGGGCGGTGTACGACCCGGAGCGCAGCGCCCGGGACATCGCCCGGTCGGCGCTCGCCGCCGAACTGCCCACCGCCCTGGACCGGGGCGAGTTCGTGCTGCACTACCAGCCGATCGTGTCCCTGCTGGACGGCCGGCTGCTGGCCGTCGAGGCGCTGGTCCGCTGGCAGCACCCGGAGCTGGGCCTGGTCGGGCCGGACCGGTTCATCGGGCTGGCCGAGGAGACCGGCCTGATCGTCCGGCTCGGTGAGTGGGTGCTGCGGCAGTCCTGCCGGGACGCCCAACGGTGGCACGCCGACTTCCCGGAGGCCCGGCTGGTGGTCAGCGTCAACCTGGCCGCCCGCCAGGCCGACGCCCCGGCGATCGTGGACACCGTGGCCGACGCCCTGGCCGAGAGCGGGCTCCCCGCCGAGCTGCTGCAACTGGAGCTGACCGAGAGCGCGGTGATGGGTTCCGCAGGCGAACCGCTGCGGACGCTGTACCGCCTCGCCGCGCTCGGCCTACGGCTGGCCGTCGACGACTTCGGCACCGGGTACTCGAACCTGGCGTACCTGCGCCGCCTGCCGATCACCTGCCTGAAGCTGGCCGGGCCGTTCGTGGAGGGTTTACGGGGCGACGAGCCGTCCGTCGCCGACCACCGCGACGTGCGGATCGTGGACGCGTTGGTCCGGTTGGCCCACGCGCTGGAGCTCTGGGTGACCGCCGAGGCGGTGGAGACCGAGGCGCAGGCCGAGCGACTGCGCTCGCTGCGCTGCGACTCCGCGCAGGGCCGGCTCTTCGGCGCACCCGGCCCGGCGGAGACGATCGTCGCCCGACTGCGCGGCGAGTCGTCATGAACGGTGACGTCCTGTTCGCGGTGTCGCGCCGTTCTGCTCGTGGTGGCGCGGCGTCTTGTCTACGGGCGCCGTCTCGTTGCGGTGGCGCTCCGCCGGTCAGGTGTGGTTCGCGCTGCGCGGCGGCCTGCTCGCGGTGGCGTTGCTCGGCGCGTCCTGCTCGCGGGTGGCGCGGCCCGGCGTGGCGGCCCGGTGGCGGTGCTGGGGCACGATCTCAGGCGACGTGGGCGAGACGATCTGATGGGGAGTCGACGTGGATCTGACGGACACCAGCGGCGTGGTGTCGGTGGTCGCCGCCCTGGCCATCCTCGCCGGCCTGGCCGGGGTGGTGGTGCCCGGCCTGCCGGCGCTGCCGCTGTGCTGGGGCGGCGTGCTGGTGTGGGCGCTGTTCGGCGGGGCCGGTGCCGGCCGGTGGCTGGTGCTCGCCGCCGCAACCCTGGTCGCGCTCGGCGGCACGGTGGTCAAGTACGCCTGGCCCGGACGCAACCTCAAACGCGCCGGGGTACCCACCACCTCGCTGCTCGCCGGTGCCGTACTCGGGCTGATCGGCTTCTTCGTGATCCCGGTCGTCGGACTGGTGATCGGTTTCATCGGCGGCATCTTCGCGATGGAACGGCTGCGGTTGGGCGACACCCGGCTGGCCTGGCCGGCGACGAAGCAGGCGGTCGGCGCGGCCGGTCTGTCGATGCTGATCGAGTTCCTCTCCGGCATGGTGATCGGCATGCTCTGGGTGACCGGCCTGGTCCTCACCTGAGCCGTCGGCCCCGCGTGGCCTTCACCTCGGCTGTCCGCCCAGCCTCGTGCTCGGCGGGGCCATCGGCGTGGTGCTCGGCTGGGCCTTTCGCCCAGCGCCGTGCTCACCTGAGCCGTCCGCTCAGCGCCGTGCTCACCTGAGCCGTCCGCTCAGCGCCGTGCTCGGCTGGGCCTGTCGGCCCGCCGTTGTGCTTGGGCTGGGCAGTCGGACCGGCGGGCGGCGGCGCGTCGTGGTGGGCTCGTGGCGGAACGGCGGTGGGTGCCGGGTGGCGGGGACGAGTCGATGGGCACGGCGGATGGACGTACCGGTGAGAGAGAGGTGACTCGCCCCGCGCCACCGCGGCTGCCGGGCCGGCCGAGGGCCCGGCGGTGGTCCCGTTCCGGACCAGGTCACCGCCCCAGGATGCGTCCGGCCGGACCCGTCGGGCAACGCATTTACCCACCCGCCCGCCGGCGCATGTTAGGAGGGGACCCCTTTAATACTCCAGGCGTTAATAAGGGTCCCTTCCTTGCACCAAGGGCGGGGCGGTGGTTCGGTGTTGTTCATGAAGAGAGCCCCGCTGACGCTGGAGCAGTTGCGGGTCGCGGTCGCCGAGGGCGAGATCGACACCGTGGTCCTGGCCCTGGTCGACATGCAGGGCCGACTACAGGGCAAACGCTTTCACGCGCCGTTCTTCCTCGACCAGGTCGTCGGGCACGGCAGCGAGGGCTGCGACTACCTGCTCGCGGTGGACGTCGACATGAACACCGTCGACGGGTACGAGATGTCGAGCTGGTCGCGCGGCTACGGTGACCTGGCGATGACGCCGGACTTCGACACGCTGCGCCGGGTGCCGTGGCAGCCCGGCACCGCCCTGCTCCTGGCCGACCTGCACTGGCCCGGCGACACCGGCCCGGTGACCGTCTCGCCCCGGCAGATCCTGCGTCGGCAACTGGACCGGCTGGCCGCGCACGGACTGACCGCGTACGCGGGCACGGAGCTGGAGTTCGTGTTGTTCCGCGACTCGTACGAGCAGGCGTGGCAGCGCGGCTACCGCGAGCTGACCCCGGCCAACCAGTACAACGTGGACTACTCGCTGCTCGGCACTGCCCGGGTGGAGCCGCTGCTGCGGCGCATCCGCAACGAGATGGCCGGCGCGGGACTCACCCCGGAGAGCGCCAAGGGTGAGTGCAACCTCGGCCAGCACGAGATCGCCTTCCGCTACGACGAGGCGGTGCGCTGCGCCGACCACCACGTGATCTACAAGAACGGGGCGAAGGAGATCGCGGCCCAGGAGGGCATGTCGATCACGTTCATGGCCAAGCCGAACGCCCGGGAGGGCAACTCCTGCCACATCCACTTCTCGCTGCGGGACGCCTCCGGCGGGTCGGCGATGCTGGGCGACGGGCCGGGGCACCTGAGCGTCACCGGGCAGCGGGTGCTGGCCGGGTTGCTCGCCACGATGCGTGAGTTCAGCCTCTTCTTCGCGCCGAACATCAACTCCTACAAGCGTTACCAGCCGGATTCCTTCGCCCCGACCGCGTTGCGCTGGGGCACCGACAACCGCACCTGCGCGCTGCGGGTGGTGGGCCACGGTCAGGCAATGCGGGTGGAGAACCGGGTACCGGGGGCGGACGTCAACCCGTACCTGGCGATCGCGGCGCTGGTGGCGGGCGCGCTGCACGGTATCGAGCAGGAGTTGGAGCTGGGCGAGGAGTGCACCGGCAACGCGTACGACGACGCGGCGGCCGAACGCGTCCCCGGCACCCTCCGGGACGCGCTGACGCTCTGGGAGTCCTCCACCGTGGCCCGGACGGCCTTCGGCGACGACGTGGTGGCCCACTACACCAACATGGCCCGGGTCGAGCTGGCCGCCTTCGACGCGGCCGTCACCGACTGGGAACTCGCCCGTGGTTTCGAGCGCCTCTGACCGGCCGCCTGTCGTCTGGCAGGGCGACCCACGCGACTGTTCCGCTCGGCTGCACGCGGTCCACGCCGCAATGCGCCGATCATGGACTCGTGGCGCCTGACCTGTCCGCTTTCTCGGCTTTTGCGGGAGGCCACAACTCCATGATCGTCGCGGCGAGGGCGGGCGGCGCGGAGAAAGCGGGCGGCGCGGGAAGGGCGGGCGGCGGGGTGGGCGTGGACGGCGACGAGGGGAGTGTGGGTGGGCGTGGGTGAGGTGCGGGATCCGGCCAGCGGGGCGGTGCTGCGCGAGGTCGTGGGAGCGTCGGCGGACGAGGTCGACGCGGCGGTGGCGCGAGCGGCGGTGGCGTACGAGCGGTGGCGGTGGGTGGCGCCGGGGGAGCGGGCCCGGCTGTTGCGGCGGTTCGCGGCGGTGGTGGACGCGCACGTGGAGGAGTTGGCCCGGCTGGAGGTCGAGAACGCCGGGCACACCATCGGCAACGCCCGCTGGGAGGCGGGCAACGTCCGCGACGTGCTGGACTACTACGCGGGGGCGCCGGAGCGGCTGACCGGACGGCAGATCCCGGTGGCGGGCGGGTGGGACGTGACGTTCCACGAGCCGCTCGGCGTGGTCGGGGTGATCGTGCCGTGGAACTTCCCGATGCCGATCGCCGCCTGGGGGTTGGCTCCCGCGCTCGCCGCCGGCAACACGGTGGTGCTGAAACCCGCCGAGCTGACTCCGTTGACCGCGCTGCGCCTCGGCGAGCTGGCCCGGGAGGCGGGGCTGCCCGAGGACGTGTTCACGGTGTTGCCGGGGCGGGGCGACGTGGTGGGTGAACGCTTCGTCAGCCACCCGGCGGTACGCAAGATCTGCTTCACCGGTTCCACCGAGGTCGGCACCCGGATCATGGCCGGCTGCGCCGCCCAGGTGAAGCGGCTGACCCTGGAGTTGGGCGGCAAGTCGGCGAATCTGGTCTTCGCCGACGCCGACCTGGAGAAGGCGGCGGCGACCGCGCCGTCAGGGGTCTTCGACAACGCCGGCCAGGACTGTTGCGCCCGCTCCCGACTCCTGGTGCAGCGCCCGGTCTACGACCGCTTCCTGGAGTTGCTGGAGCCGGCGGTGCGGGCGTTCCGGGTACGCCACCCGGCCGACGAGGCCGCCGAGATGGGCCCGCTGATCTCCGCCGGGCACCGGGACCGGGTCGCCGGGTACGTCGACGGCGCGCGGGTCGCCTTCACCGGCTCCTGCCCGGACGGCCCCGGCTACTGGTACCCGCCGACCGTGCTGCTCGCCGACTCGCCGGCCGACCGGCACTGGCGCGAGGAGGTCTTCGGCCCGGTCGTCTCGGTGCTGCCGTTCGACGACGAGGCGGACGCGATCCGGCTGGCCAACGACACCGAGTACGGCCTGTCCGGCTCGGTCTGGACCCGTGACGTGGGTCGGGCGTTGCGGGTGGCGCGGGCGGTGGAGGCGGGCAACCTGAGCGTCAACTCGCACTCCTCGGTGCGGTACTGGACGCCGTTCGGCGGGATGAAACGCTCCGGTCTCGGCCGCGAGCTGGGCCCGGACGCCCTGCACGCGTTCACCGACGTCAAGAACGTCTTCATCAGCACGGAGGAGTGAGCGATGCAGCGGTTGCAGGACCGGGTGGCCGTGGTGACGGGCGCGGCCAGCGGGATCGGGCTGGCCACCGTACGCAGGCTGGCCGCCGAGGGGGCCCGGGTGGTCTGCGTCGACGTCGACACCGAGGGCGGTACCCGGGCCGCCGAGGAGGTCGACGGGACCTTCGTCGCCGTCGACGTGACCGACGAGAGTGCCGTCCGTGACCTCTTCGACGGGGTGGTCGAGCGGTACGGGCGGGTGGACGTCTCGTTCCACAACGCCGGCATCTCGCCGCCGGACGACGACTCCATCCTGGAGACCGGGCTGGACGCCTGGGAGCGGGTGCTGCGGGTGAACACCACCAGCGTCTACCTGTGCTGCAAGTACGTCATCCCGCACATGCGCCGGCAGGGCCGGGGATCGATCATCAACACCGCCTCGTTCGTGGCGCTGATGGGTGCGGCGACGTCGCAGATCGCGTACACGGCGAGCAAGGGCGGGGTGTTGGCGCTGAGCCGGGAGCTGGGCGTGCAGTTCGCCCGCGAGGGCATCCGGGTCAACGCCCTGTGCCCCGGTCCGGTGGCCACGCCGCTGCTGCGGGAGTTGTTCGCCGCCGATCCGGAGCGGGCCGCGCGCCGGCTGGTGCACGTGCCGATGGGGCGGTTCGGCGAACCGACCGAGATCGCCGCGGCGGTGGCCTTTCTGGCCAGTGACGACTCCTCGTTCATGACCGCCGCGCAGTTCGTGGTCGACGGCGGGATCACCGGCGCCTATGTCACGCCGCTGTGATGTTCCCGACACTTCCGGTGATCGAGTGGGCGAATCGTATCGGTTGATCGACAAGTGTCGTGGGCTAATCAGCGTCGCCAGTGGCTGATGCGTTACGTTCCTGGTGCGGCGGGGTAGAAGTCCGGTCACGGCAGCGATGATCAGGGCACGTCGCGCACAGGCCGGGGAGGCTGCATGAACTCGGCCCAGGGGGGCGTGGACGGAGGCGATCCGTCGGCGACGCGTGGTGCGGTTCCACCACTGCTCGCGGCGGCGTTCGCGGGTGGTGGCGAAATGGGCACGCTGCTGCGTGACCGGGACTGGTCGACCAGTCCGCTCGGCGCACCGGAGGACTGGCCCACCACGCTCGGCAACGCGGTCAGCACGATGCTCGCCTCGAAGGCGCAGATGGTCGTCTTCTGGGGCGAGGACCAGCGTGCCTTCTACAACGACGCCTATCGGCCGACGATAGGAGACAAGCATCCCGCCGTCATCGGGCAGCCGGCCCGCGACCACTGGGTCGAGACCTGGGACGTGCTCGAGCCGCTGCTCACCGACGTCGTGCGTACCGGTGAGGCGTACCAGGGGCGGGACCACCACTTCCTGCTCGACCGGTACGGCTTCGTGGAGGACGTCTACTTCGACGTCTCGTACGACCCGATCCGGGACACCGACGGCTCGATCAGCGGGGTGCTCTGCGTCTGCAGCGAGACCACCGGTCGGGTGCTCGGCGAGCGGCGACTGCGCACGCTCGCCGAACTCGGCTCCGAGCTGGCCGACGTGGTCAGCAGCGCGGAACTCGGCCGGGTGGCCGCAGCCGTGCTCGATCGGCACCGGCAGGACGTCCCCTTCGGGCTGCTCTATCTGGACGGCCTCGACGGCGGCCTGCGGCTGGCCGGGACGAGCGGCCCGGTGACCGGTGCCGAGGAGCTTGCCGCCGGGCTCGCCGAGCGTGCCGCAGCCGGGGGCGGTGTGGTGTCCACCGCCGACCTGTTCGGTGAGGTGCCGGCCGACGCCGCCGACGAGGCGCTGCTGCTGCCGGTCACCGCCACCGCGGAGCAGGCGGGCGTGCTGGTGCTGGGGGTGGCCCGCCGCCTGCCGCTCTCCGACGACTACCGCACCTTCCTCGAACTTGTCGCCACGCAGGTCTCGCGGGCCGTCGGCAAGCAGCGGGCGTACGAGCAGGAGCAGGCCCGCGCCGCCGAGCTGGCCGCCCTGGACCTGGCGAAGACCAACTTCTTCGCCAACGTCAGCCACGAGTTCCGCACTCCGCTGACCCTGGTGCTCGGCCCGCTGGAGGACCTGCTCGCCGACCCCGGCCTGCCGGAGCCGTACACCCAGCGGTTGACGATGATGCACCGCAACGCGCTGCGGCTGCTCAAGCTGGTCAACACGGTGCTCGACTTCTCCCGGCTGGAGTCCGGGCGGTTGGCCGCGCACTACGAGCCGATCGACCTGGCCGACTACACCGCTCGGCTGGCCAGCACGTTCCGCTCGGCCACCGAGCGTGCCGGGTTGCGGCTGACGGTGGACTGTCCGCCGCTGCCCGAGCCGGTCTACGTCGACCAGGAGATGTGGGAGAAGATCGTCCTCAACCTGGTCTCCAACGCGGTGAAGTTCACCTTCGACGGGGAGATCCGGATCGAGGTCCGGGCGGTCGACGGGATGGCCCGCCTGGAGGTTGTCGACACCGGCGTGGGCATCGTCGCCGAGGAACTGCCGCACGTCTTCGAGCGGTTCCATCGGGCACCCGGGGTGCGGTCGCGCAGCCACGAGGGCACCGGGATCGGCCTGGCGCTGGTCCGGGAACTGGCCGAGATGCACGGCGGCAAGGTCCACGTGACCAGCCGGGTCGACGAGGGAAGCCGCTTCGTCGTCACCGTCCCGTTCGGCTCCGGGCACCTGCCGGCGGACCGGGTGGCCGATACCGGCACCGACCGCGAGCCCCAGCAGAGCGCACTCTTCGTCGCCGAGACCGAGCGCTGGAGCGACGGCCGGTCCGGGGCCGGAGAGATTCGCCACCCGGGGTCGGCGGGCCGAATCCTGGTCGTCGACGACAACCCGGACCTACGCGAACACGTCACCCGGCTGCTCGCGTCGACCTGGGAGGTGTTCACCGCCACCGACGGCGTGGACGCCCTGCGACTGGCCGCCGACACCGACTTCGACCTGGTGTTGACGGACGTGATGATGCCGCGGCTGGACGGCTTCGGCCTGGTCGCCGCGCTGCGTGCCGACCCGCGCACCCGGTACGTGCCGATCGTGCTGCTCTCCGCCCGTGCCGGCTCGGCCGAGGAGGTGGCCGGCCTGGCGGTGGGTGCCGACGACTATCTGACCAAGCCCTTCTCCGGGCAGGAACTGGTCGCCCGGGTACGGGCCAACGTCGAACTCGGCCAACTGCGCGGCCAACTCATCCGGCGGTTGGCCGCACTCGCGGACGCCGCCGTGGCGGTGAACACCGCGCGCTCCACGGACGAGGTGCTCCAGGTCGCGGCGCGGCACGCGTTGAGTCTCGCCGAGGCGGTCCGGGTGTCCGTCACCGCCGGTGACGCCCGGTTCGAGGCCGACGGCGGCGGCACCAGCGCCGCCGACCCCGCCTTCGTCCTGCCGCTGACCGGCGTGGGTGGCAAGCGCCTCGGCGAACTGCGGGTGTGGCGTGCGGTCGCCGAGCCGGCCGGCACGGACGAGGCCGCGTTGACCCAACTCGCCCGACTGGTCGGCGTACGACTGGAGAACGCACAGCTCTACGAGGTGGAGCACCGCATCGCCACCACCCTGCAACACAGCCTGCTGCCGCGCACCCTGCCCCAGTTGCCCGGTGCCGTGGTGGCCAGCCGCTACCTGCCCGGCAGCGACGACGTCGAGGTCGGCGGCGACTGGTACGACGTGGTGACCCGCGAGGACGACGAGATGGTCCTGGTCATCGGCGACGTGGTCGGCAAGGGGGTGCCGGCCGCGGCGGCGATGGGCCAGTTGCGCAACGCGCTGCGGGCGTACGTACTGGAGGGGTTCGATCCGGGGGAGTCGTTGACCCGGCTCAACCGACTGGTGGGCTCGACCGAGTCCCGCACCTTCGCCACGGTCTTCTGCCTGTGGTTCAGCCCGCGTACCGGGCGGCTGCGGTACGCCAACGCCGGACATCCGTCCCCGCTGCTGATCCGAGGAGGCGACGTGGCGTTCCTGCACGACCGGGCGCTGGGTCCGCCCGTCGGCGCGATCCCCGGAGCGGAGTACGAGACGGTCACCGGCGAGCTGTGTCCCGGCGACCGGCTGCTGCTCTACACCGACGGCCTGATCGAGGACCGGAACGTCGACATCGACGACGCGCTGGCCCAGCTCCGCGCCGACGCGACCCGGCCGGGGGAGCACGTGGTGGACCTGGTCGACGCCGTCGTGCAGCGGGTCGTCGACCGGCCCCGCCGTGACGACGTGGCGGTGCTCGCGTTGGAGGCCGCCGAACTCAACCGGTTCGCGCTGCGGCTGCCCGCCGACCCGACCCGGCTGAGCGTGCTGCGCAAGCGCCTGGAGGACTTCCTGGTCGCGCACGGGGTGAACGAGACCGACCTGTTCGACCTCACGGTGGCGGTCTCCGAGGCGGCGGCGAACGCCATCGAGCACCCGGTCGACCCGGTGGAGCCGACGATCGGCATCGAGGTGACCGTGGAGGGCCGGACGGTGACCGCGACCGTACGCGACAGCGGACGCTGGCGGGAGTCGACCGGGTCGGGCTTCCGGGGACGGGGACTGTCGCTGATCCAGGCACTCGGGGAGCTGTCGGTCACCCGCACCGCGGAGGGCACGGAGGTGACCCTGTGTCGGGAACTGGGCGCCTGAGCCGGTGGGCGCGGCGGGTCAGACCGGCCGCAACCAGTGCTGCTCGCCCAGACCGGCGATGTGCAGCACGCGGCTGACCTGTCGGGACGGCAGCACCGCCAGGGTGTCCGGATAGTGACGGGCGAGCCGCACCACCGCGTGGATCGCCGCCGAGTCGAAGAAGCTCACCGCGCGCAGGTCGAGGGTCAGCCGGGTGGCCGGCTCGCGCAGCGCGGTCTGCAGCATGGTGTCCGCGGTCGCCATGTCCACCTCGCCGGTGACCACCACGCGGAGGTGATCACCGTCGATCTCCGCGCTGGCGGAGAAGACGGGCGGTGCTCCCCCTTGATCCACGCTGACACCTTGACACAGCACTTGTGGTAGGGCAACAACCGTGGGCGACCGACGGTGGTGGGGGTCGCCCGGAGCGCGGCGATAGGCTTGCCGCATGACCGTCCGTGCGCCGTTGACCCCAGGCACGCTCTCCCCGTGGCGGCCGGTGCCCGCCCACATCGTCCGACCCGAGTACGTCGGCAAGAAGTCCCCCCGGCCGTGGCAGGGGTCGCACGTGCAGACGCCGGAGACGATCGAGAAGATGCGTGTCGCCGGGCGGCTCGCCGCGCAGGCCACCCAGCTCGCCGGTGAGCACTGCAAGCCCGGTGTGACCACCGACGAGATCGACCGGGTGGTGCACGAGTTCCTGATCGACCACGGCGCCTACCCGTCGACGCTGGGCTACAAGGGCTTCCCGAAGTCCTGCTGCACCAGCCTCAACGAGGTGATCTGCCACGGCATCCCGGACTCCACCGTGCTGGCCGACGGCGACATCATCAACGTCGACGTGACCGCGTACATCGGCGGGGTGCACGGCGACACCGACGCCACCTTCTGCGTCGGCGAGGTCGACGAGGAGGTCCGGCTGCTGGTCGAGCGGACCCACGAGGCGATGACGCGGGGCATCAAGGCCGTCGCGCCGGGCCGGCAGATCAACGTCATCGGCCGGGTCATCGAGTCGTACGCGAAGCGGTTCGGCTACGGCGTGGTCCGCGACTTCACCGGCCACGGCATCGGCGAGGCGTTCCACAGCGGCCTCTACGTGCCGCACTACGACAGCCCACGGCCCACCGACGTGATGGAGCCGGGCATGACGTTCACCATCGAGCCCATGATCACCCTCGGCACCCACCAGTACGACATGTGGGAGGACGGCTGGACGGTGGTCACCAAGGACCGCAGGTGGACCGCCCAGTTCGAGCACACGGTGCTGGTGACCGAGGACGGGTACGAGATCCTGACGCTGCCGTGACCGACACCCCTGCGGCACTGCGGGAGCACCACCACGCGGACGTCTCCGGCGGGTGGCTGCGACCCGCCGTCTTCGGTGCCATGGACGGGCTGGTGACCAACATCGCCCTGATCGCGGGCGTCGGCGGTGGCGGCGTCTCGCCGCAGGCCATCGTGCTGACCGGCACCGCCGGTCTGGTCGCCGGCGCGATCTCGATGGCGCTCGGGGAATACACGAGCGTCCGCTCGGCCAACGAGCAGATCGCCGCCGAGGTGGCCAAGGAGCGGCGCGAGCTGGAACGCCACCCCGAGGAGGAGGCCCGGGAACTCGCCGAGATGTGGATGGCGCGGGGGTTGCCCGAGGATCTTGCCGTCCAGGTGGCCGAGGCGGTCCGTCAGCATCCGGAACAGGCGTTGCGGATGCACGTCCAGGAGGAGTTGGGCGTCAACCCGGACGAGCAGCCCAACCCGTGGGCGGCGGCGCTGTCGTCGTTCCTGTGCTTCTCGGTCGGCGCGTTGGTGCCGCTGCTGCCGTACCTTCTCGGCGCGACCAGCCTGGCGCTGGCCCTGGCGGTGGGCGGGCTCGGGCTCTTCGTGGCCGGCGCGGTCGTCTCGCGGTTCACCAACCGGCGCTGGTGGACCGGCGGGATGCGGCAGTTGCTCCTGGGCGCCGCCGCGGCGGCGGCCACCTACCTGGTCGGTGCGTTGATCGGCGTGCAGGGCGGCCTGGGCTGAGCCGACGCGCGGTCAGCCGGCGAGCAGGTCGTCGACGGTCCCGTCGACCGGCCGGCCCCGGGCGGTCAGCTCCGCCGACTGGCGGGCCAGCACCGCGCCCACCTCGGTCATGTCCGCCCCGGCCAGCCCGGTCCGCCGGACCGCGTCGCCGGAGTCGCGGAAGTAGGTGCGGCTGAGCAGCCCGGTGACGGTCGCGGCGGCCAGCCGCGCCTCGCCGAGCATCAGCAGGGCCTGGTCCGTCTCGTACCACTCGGCCAGCCGGGCCGCCCGCGCGTGCGCGGCGCTGCCCCGATACCACGCCCGGCGGGCGGCACCGCTGAACTCGGCCGGACGGGCTCTCGCCAGCCGCCCGAGGTGCTCGTCACGCAGGGTGCGCAGCCACCCGGTCGGATCGTGCAGCGGCCGGGTCGTCACGTACCGGTCGGCGGTCAGCGGCCACCGCGAGGTGAGCTGCCGGGCCTGACGCAGGCGCTCCTCGGCGGCGGCCACGGTCAGGTCGACGAGCACCCCGTCGACCCGCCGGGTGGCCGAGGGCGGCCCGGTGCCGGGTCGGTACGTGACCACCAGCAGCCCGACCTCGCTGTCTCCGCCGCCGTCGTCGTCGCCGTGCGCGAGCGGCCCGTGCACCGCGACGGCGAGCACGTCGGCGGGGAAGCGTCGACGGACCGCCTCGGCGACGCGTTCGGCCACGTGCCACCGGGGATCGTCCCGGTGCTCCTGGGCACCGTCCACACCGACCACCCCACGATCGCGCCGCCGTGCGGACCGTCGCCGGCAGCGACGGCCCGGTCACCGCACACCCTAGTGCGGCGCGGGCGGCCCGTCCGGCGCGTCCGTGCCGTCGGGCGTGCCGGAGGCCGTCGGCACCAACCGGAAGACCCGGATCTCCCGGTCGCCGGCCCGCCGCACGTACGCCTCGTACGCGGGCCAGGCGTCGACCAGCAGTCGCCACAGCCGCTCACGTTCGGCGCCGGTCGCCGGTTCGCCGCGGACCGCGATGCGGCGCCCGGACACGTCCACCTCGGCGCGCGGTTCGGCGAGCAGGTTCAGCGACCAGGCGGGCTGCTGGGCCTGGCCCCAGTTGGAGCCGACCACCACGTACCCGTCGCCGTCCGGCACATAGAGCAGCGGGTTGCTGCGCGGCTTGCCGGAGCGGCGGCCGGTGGTGGTGATGACCAGGGACGGCACCAGCCCGAGCGCGACCACTCGACCCTTGGTCAGCCGGCCGACCGCCCGGTCGAGCGGCACCAGCAGCCGGGCCGTGGCGCCGAACCAGGGGTGGTGGCCGATCCGGCGGGTCACGTTCCGCACGATGGACATCGGGACATTCTGCATCCACCGGCGTCGGTACGACAACGCCGCCGCCGCTGCGCCCGCGTCCCGTCAGTCCAGGCGGCGTTCCACCGGCAGCCGGGACCGGGTCAGCAGCGCCGCCCCGGCCATCGCGACCAGCGGCACCACGACCAGCACGCCGAGGGTGAGCCAGGGCACCACCAGCGGGTACGGCGACTCCACCGGCCACCCCTCGGTCAACCGTCGGTTGGTGAAGGTCAGGATGATCGCCGCCGAGCCGAGCCCGGCGACGATGCCCAGCAACGAGCCGAGCACGGCGATCACCCCGGCCTGGCAGAGCGACAGCAGTCTTCGTACGCCCGGACCGGCACCGACCGACGCGAGGGTGGACAGGTCGGCCCGCCCCTCGGCGGCGGCGAGTCCGGTGGCGATCCCGGCGGCCCCCACGGTCACCAGCGCCGAGACTCCGGCCAGCAGGAGCAGGAACGGCTCGGCGCCGCCGAAGCCCTTGCCGACCTCGAACTGTGCGCCGACCGGACCGAGGGACTCCAACGCGTCGACGAACCGGTCCCGTTGCCGCTGCTCCGGCGGCTCGTCGGCGGCGATGGCCCAGCCGGTCTGCCGGACGGTGAGGCCGAGGCGGTCTGCCGCAGCGGGCGAGAGCAGTAGCCAGGGTGGCCGCATGTCGCTCCGCGTCGCGTACCCGGGCACGGTCGTGGTGGCCGCCTCCGCCGCGCGGTCGTCCGGCTCGACCCGGAGGTGCAGGCGGCCGTCGGCGAGGTAGCGCGGATCGGTGACCACCGCGCCACCCGCACGCAGGACGGCCGTGGCGTCGGCGACCTCGGCCGGCGTGGCGCCGGTGAGCATCGGCAGCGCCGCGCCGTCGTCGACCGCCACCTGGAAGTAGCCGTCGAGATGGTCCTCGGACGGCCCCTGACAGCGTTGGTCGGCCCGGGCCCGCCGCTGGTCGGCCTCGCTCATCGTGTCGTAGGGGCGCCACGGGCAGAACTGTTCCACTGGCGGCACCGCGCTCACCAGACAGGCGTCGAAGACCGGCCGGCAGCCGGCCGCGATCAGCGGGGCGACCGTCGCGGCACCGAGATGGTCCCGGGCCGCAGCGGTGACGGTGTCCCGGCCGAGTGGACCGTCGGACCCCGGGTCGTGGGCGGTGACCAGCACCGTCCGGTCCGGCAGCAACGGACGGTACTGCCCGTCGGATCGGATGTCCTCACTGGCCAGGAAGGCCCCCAGAGCGACGCTGCCGGCGACCGCCGCCATCACCGCCGAGATGGCCGGCGCGGTCGAGGAACGGTTGCGGCTGGCGTCGCGTACCGCGATCCGGGGCGCCAGCGGGAGGAACCGGCCGAGCCGGGCCAGCAGCCCGACCAGCGTCGGCGTGGCGAAGACCAGCCCGAGTTCGCCGAGCACCAGCCCGGCGAGGATGACCGACGAACGGACCATCGCCGCCCCGATCCCGGCGATGACCAACCCGGTGACGGCCAGCAGCACACCGAGCGCCAGCCAGCGCCGCCGGTGGGTGGGTGCGCCGCGTCGGCCGGCGAGCCCGGCGACCACGTCCTGCCGGGCGGCGGTCCAGGCCGGCGCGAGCGCGGCCAGCACCCCGGCGAGTACGGCGACGAGTGCGATCACGCCCAGCGCCGCCGGCCAGACGCGGTACCCGGCGAAGCGGTGCTGGAAGACGAACTCCTCGACCAGCGGCCGGGCGGCAAACGCGGAGAGCACGCCGAGCGCCACCCCGACGGTGGCACCGAGGCACCCCAGCAGCACGCCGTCGGCGAGCACCACGCGGCGGAGCTGCGCCGCGTCGCCGCCCGCCACCGCGACGAGTGCCAGCTCCCGCCGCCGTCGTCGGACCCCGACCGCGAAGGCCGGGCCGACCAGCAGGACCACCTCCAGCAGGCCCAGTCCGCCGATCAGCATTCCGGTGCCGATCGCCTCCGCGCCCAGGCTGTTACCGAGCGGACGGACCGCCTCCACCGGGCTCGACGGAGCCCAGACGCGGGCACCGACCACCACTCCGTTGCGGTTGAGGTGGCGGAACAGATCGTCGGTGACCGGCCCGGGCAGGTCGACCAGGAACACGGTGTCGTGATCCAGCGAGCCCGACGGTTCACCGGCGGGACGCAGGAAGGCCATCGGCTCCAGCGACTCCGGGAGTTCGACCACACCGACGACGGTCCAGCTCCTCGTGCCGTCCCCGGCGTTGAGCACGCCCCCGACGTCGACGCCGAAGGTGCGCCGAGCGGCCCGGTTCAGCGCGACCTCGTCGGCCGTGGCCGGCGCCCGACCCTCGTGGACCCGAACGAGGCCGGCGGCGAGCGGATCGGTGAGGTCGACCTCGGTGGCGGAGACGTCGTCGCGGATCCGGGTGCCGTCCCGGACCGGCAGCGGCACCCAGCGGCGTACCGGGAGGACCCGGCTGTCCGCCGGGAGCAGCCGGCGGACGTCGTCCACGGTGACCGTCTCGGGGATCCGGTCCTCCGGCGCGTTCCAGACGCTGCCGTCGGCGTTCTGGGCGACCTGCCCCTGACTGACCACCCGCAGCTCCGCGTCGGCGTCGCCGAGCCGCTGCTCCATCTTCTCGGCGGGATCGAGCTGGGCCATGTCCGCGCTGACCGCGATGAAGGACAGCGCCAGTACGGGCAGGACGATCATCGCCAGCACCAGGGCGGTACGCCCACGGGCCCGCGTCGCCTCGCGCCGGGCGATCCGCAGCGCGGCCCGCCACGAACCGAGCGTCTCGGCCGACCGACTCCGGCGGGGCCGCTCGGGTGGAAGGTCGTGCACCGGCCGCGAATGGGGGCGGAGGCTCACCGAGGACTGCCGGAGAGCAGCGCGTCGACGCCGACCAGCGGGGCGGTCGAGTCGACCTCCACTCCGTCGCGCAGGAACACCACCCGGTCCGCCCAGGCGGCGTGCCGCGCCTCGTGGGTGACCAGCACGCCGGCCGCTCCGGCGTCGACCCGGCGGCGCAGCAGCCGCAGGACGGCCTCACCGGTCTGCGAGTCCAGCGCCCCGGTCGGCTCGTCGGCCAGCACCAGACGCCGTTCGCCGACCAGTGCCCGGGCGATCGCCACACGCTGCTGCTGGCCGCCGGAGAGCTGGTCGGGGAAGCGGTCGCCGAGTTCGGCGAGACCCACCTCGGTCAGCGCGTCGAGCGCCAGCCGGCGGGCCCGGCGTACGCCCGCGCCGTCGAGTTCGAGGGGGAGGGAGACGTTCTCGGCGGCGGTCAGGCTGCCGATGAGGTTGAGGTTCTGGAAGATGTAGCCGATCCGGCGGCGGCGCAGCCGGGCCAGACCACGCCGGTCCAGGGCGTGCAGTGGCTGTCCCTCGACGAGCACGTGACCACCGGTCGGGCTGTCCAGCCCGCCGGCCAGGGTCAGCAGGGTGGACTTGCCGGAGCCGGAGGGACCCATCACGGCGACCAGTTCGCCGGGGCGGACGACCAGACTCACCCCGCGCAGCGCGTGCACCGCGGCCGGGCCGCTGCCGTGCGTCCGGTGCACGTCCCGCAGCTCCAGCACCGCCTCCGGGTCGGGTCCGGCGCCGTCGGGTCGGCGGGAGTCAGGTGCCGTGGGGGTGTCGCGGGTGGCCGACGCGGGCCGGTCGTCCGCGCTCACCGCCAGGCCTCCTCACCACTGCGGCCCGCCGCCTCGGGCAGTGGCGTCGGGCCGGAGGCTGGGGGGCGGTGCCGCACCAGGCTGCTCTCGCAGTGGTCGAGCCAGCGCACCTCCGCCTCGGCCTGGAAGACCATCGCGTCCAGCACCAGTCGCCACGGCAGGTCCTCGGGCCGGTCGCTGGAGTACTTCAGCCGGGTCAGTTCCTGCAGTGTCCGCATCGTCGCGGTGCGCTGGGTCTGCACCACGGAGCGAACGTCCACCCCCGGCGTGGTCAGCGCCAACGCCAGCTTGATCGCCAGTTCGTCCCGGGGCCGGTCGTTGCGGCTGATCGGGGTGGCGAACCACAGCGTCAGGTCCGCCCGTCCGGCTTCGGTGATCTCGTACGGCCGCTGCCCGGCCTCGCTCTCCGGCAACGACCGCACCAGCCCGTCCCGCTCCAGCCGGGACAGGGTGGTGTAGACCTGCCCGATGTTGAGCGGCCAGGTGGAGCCGGTCGACTCCTCGAAGGCGGCCCGGAGCTGGTAGCCGTACATCTGGCCGCGTTCGAGCAGGGCGAGCAGGCCGTGACGGATGGACATGGAACCGGAGTATGCATACCTGGTATGCCATCCGCAACCGGTGCGGACCGTGATGCTGCCTACCCATCGACGGGCGTGTCCCTCAGGCGGGGCGACCCGGGAACGGCACGGTCAGCGGGGTGGTGCCGGCGCTGCGCCGCCATCGCGTCGCCCGGACCGCGTACTCGACCAGAGCGGCCAGGGCGCGTTCCCGCTCGGCGCCGGTGCTGACCGGCAGCGCCGCCCGCCAGAACGCCGCCGTACGCTCCTCCACCACGATCGCGAGCCGCAGCGCGCTGGCCCGGTCGGTCACCGGGAAGGGCAGGGCGTAGCCGGCCCGGTCCGGCGGCACGGTCCCGCCACCGGTGCTGAGCTGCATCACCAGTGCGTCCCGCCGGCCCCGGTGGGCCGCCTCCGCCTCGGCGGCGGCCGCCCGTTCGTCACGGGGCAGGCGCACTCCGATCGGGCCGTAGGCCCAGATGGCCGCGTACTCGGCGGTCAACGCCCCGGCGAGCGCCTCACCGGGCCCGGCGGGCGCACCGCGCCCGGTGCTCCATCCGCTCATCGCAGCGCCTCCAGGTGGCTGGCACGGGCGGCGGCGACGGAACCCAGCACCGCGGCCCGCTCGGCGGGCGCGGCGGCGCAGGCGGCCTTGGCCGACTCCCGGCCGGACCGCTCGGCCTGGCGCAGCGCGGCCAGCGCGGCGGTCGGCTCGCCCGACCCGACGGCGGGTGCGGACCAGGACGCCCCGGTCGGTACGGCCGAGCCGGACGGCGTCGCGGCACCGGTCAACCGGGCCAGTTCGGCCGCGTGTGCCTCGTGCGACTCGGCGAGCGGGACGAGCCGGGCGGCCAGGTCGGGGTGGGCGGTGGCGGCGGCGCGCAGCCCCGCGGCGAGACTCAGCGACTCGTCCACCAGCGGGGCCAGCGGATCCGGCTCCGGCGGCCGCTCGTCCCCGCCGAAGAGACCGCAACCGCTCAGCGGCACGGCGGCCCCACCCAGCGCCAGCAGCGCACCGGCCCGCAGGACCGTGCGCCGGGACAGCTCGGCGGACCCGTCCGATTGACTCGTCATGCCCATCACCACCGGACAAGTCAACACCATCGGCGTGGGCCGTGTGGCGCGGTGGCGCCGGTGCGCCGCCCGGGCTCTCCTCCGCCGGGCGCGTTACGCTCTGCGCAACCACCGGCGCGCCCGCACCGGTGGCGTACCGGCGTGGCGGCCGACGAGTAGTGGAAGGTCCAACAGATGACGCAGCGTGGCCGTGCCACCAGAACGACGGGGCGACCCCGTGGCGGCCAGGCTCCGCGAGGTGGTCCCGCGCCGCGCAGCGCGCAGGGTGGCCGGGGCGACCTGTCCGCCCGCCGCGAGCGGCTGCGCGCGGTGATCGCGCCGGTCGTCGCCGAGGCCGGCTACGACCTGGAGGACCTGGCCGTCTCCCGGGCCGGCCGGCGGCACGTGGTACGCGTGATCGTCGATGCCGACGGCGGCATCAACCTGGACGCGGTCGCCGACGTGTCGCGGGCGGTCTCGGCGGCGCTGGACGCGGCCGAGGAAGCCGGCGGCGACATCGTCGCCGGGGAGTACCAACTGGAGGTCAGCTCGCCGGGTGTGGACCGGCCGCTGACCCTGCCCCGGCACTGGCGGCGCAACGTGGGCCGGCTGGTCCGGGTGACCGTGCGTGGTGGCGGCACGGCCGGCGACCGGCAGGTCACCGGGCGGGTGGTGGAGGCCGACGACGAGCGCGTGGTGCTGGAGACCGACACCGAGCGCGCCGAGTGGGCGTACGCCGAGCTGGGGCCGGGCCGGGTGCAGGTCGAGTTCAGCCGCCTCGACGAACTGGCCGAATCAGAAGACCTCGACGACGATGACGATGACGATGATGTGGAGGACGAGGAGAGGTGAACATAGACCTCGCGGCGCTGCGCGCACTCGAGCGCGAGCGGGAGATCCCGTTCGACACGATCCTGGCGGCGATCGAGACCGCGCTGCTGACCGCGTACCGGCACACCGAGGGTGCGCAGTCGCACGCCCGGGTGGAGATCGACCGCAAGACCGGCGTGGCCCTGGTCTACGCCCAGGAACTGGGCGACGAGGGCACCGTGGATCGGGAGTGGGACGACACTCCGCACGACTTCGGGCGGATCGCCGCCATGACCGCCAAACAGGTCATCCTCCAGCGGTTGCGGGAAGCCACCGACGAGGTGCACTTCGGCGAGTACGCCGGCCGCGACGGTGACCTGGTGACCGGCGTGGTGCAGGCGCACGAGGCCCGGGCCGAGAAGGGCATCGTCACGGTCGACCTGGGCAAGCTGGAGGGGGTGCTGCCCCAGTCAGAGCAGGTGCCCGGGGAGCGGTACACCCACGGCGAGCGGATCCGCTGCGTGGTGGTGCACGTGGCCAAGGGGATGCGCGGCCCGCAGATCACGCTGTCGCGTACCCACCCGAACCTGGTGAAGAAGCTCTTCGCCCTGGAGGTGCCGGAGATCGCCGACGGTACGGTCGAGATCAGCGCGATCGCGCGTGAGGCCGGTCACCGTACGAAGATCGCGGTCCGGTCCACCGCTCCTGGGGTCAACGCCAAGGGCGCCTGCATCGGCCCGATGGGGCAGCGGGTCCGGGCGGTGATGAGCGAGCTGCACGGTGAGAAGATCGACATCATCGACTGGTCCGACGACCCGGCGACCTTCGTCGGCAACGCGTTGTCGCCGGCCAAGGCGCTGCGGGTCGAGGTGGTGGACCTGGGTGCCCGGGCGGCCCGGGTGACCGTGCCGGACTTCCAGCTCTCCCTGGCGATCGGGCGGGAAGGGCAGAACGCCCGGCTTGCTGCCCGGTTGACCGGTTGGCGGATCGACATCCGGTCCGACGCGGAACAAACTGGCTCCAGTGGTCGGCCCGGGGCCGACCACGTCCGGGAGCCAGGCGGAGCGGTCTCGGGTAGCTAGGGGTAGACTCTTTCCAGTGGCACGACGCGCGCTGCCGGAGCGCACCTGTGTGGGTTGCCGACGGCGGGCACCGGCCAGTGAACTACTGCGGATCGTCGCGGTCGGTGACGAGGCTGGATTCAGCCTTCGACCCGATCCGGCCCGCAGACTGCCGGGTCGGGGAGCGAACATGCACCCAGATCCGGCCTGCTTCGCGCAGGCAGTGCGGCGTCGCGCCTTCGGGCGCGCGCTGCGCCTCGCCGGGGTTCCAGATGACGGCACCCTCGCGGAGTACCTGACGCGTTCAACCACCACGTCCGGTCATCCGACCGGGTGTGGCCGCTAGCAAGGTAGGACGACCGACATGAGCACACGATGAAGTCCCAGAAATGACCAGGCTTCAAGTGCACGAGTGAGGTCGCTGCGGGTGCTGCCCGCACGACCTCGGAGTGAGGAGTGCAGTGGCAGGCAAGGCCCGCGTACACGAGCTTGCGAAAGAGCTCGGGGTCGAAAGCAAGACCGTTCTCGCCAAGCTGAAGGAAATGGGCGAGTTCGTCAAGTCCGCGTCGAGCACGGTCGAGGCGCCCGTCGCCCGACGGCTGCGTAACGCGTTCGTCGCCTCCGGCGGCTCTGGTGCCCCGGCGGCTGCGCCGTCGGCCGCACCGGCTCCGGCGGCAGCGCCCACCCCGCCGGCGACCCCCGGCGAGCCCCGCGTCACCGCCAAGCCGATGCCGCCGAGGCGTCCGGCGACGCCCGGACCGAAGCCGAAGGCCCCGGTTCCCGGCCCTCCGCCGGCGGCGGCCCCGGTCGCCAAGCCGGCGAGTGCCCACGACATCGAGGTGGCCGCCGCCGAGGCGCGCGCCGCCGCGCTGAAGGCCGAGCAGGAGGCCGCGGTCAAGGCCGCGCAGGCCGCCCGCCAGCAGCAGCGCGACAACGTCCGCCGGGAGCCTCCGGCAGACGGTGGCGCCCGTCCGGGTCCGGGTCCGCGGCCCGGTCCCGGCACCATGCCGCCCCGCCCGGGTTCCCCGGCCGCGGGTCGTCCCGGTGGCCCGAACCCCGGCCCGGGTGGCCGGCAGGGTCGCCCGCCGGCGCGTGGCGCCGGTAACAACCCCTTCGGTATCCAGGGCAGCCAGCAGCAGCGGCCGCCGGCCGCCGGTGCCGGTGGTCCCCGGCCCAGCCCGGCCTCGATGCCGCCGCGGCCGAGTCCCGCCTCGATGCCGCCGCGGCCCAGCCCGGCCTCCATGCCGAGCCAGCGTCCCGGCCGTCCGGGTGGCCCGGGTGCCGGTCGCCCCGGTGGCGGCGGCGGTGCCGGTCGTCCGGGTGGTGGCGGCGGTGGCGGTGGCTACCGTGGCGGTCCCGGTGGTGGCGGCGGTGGCGGTGGCTACCGTGGCGGTCCCGGTGGTGGCGGCGGTGGCGGTGGCTACCGTGGCGGTCCCGGCGGCGGCGGTGGCGCCGGTGCTGGTGGCGGCTTCCGTCCGGGTGGTCCCGCCGGTGGCGGCGGTCGTCCGGGTGGCGGCGGTCGTGGCCGTGGCGGCGGTGCCGCCGGTGCCTTCGGGCGTCCGGGTGGCAAGCCGACCCGTGGTCGCAAGTCCAAGAAGCAGCGCAGACAGGAGTTCGACAACCTGTCGGCCCCGACCATGAGCTCGGGTGCTCCCCGGGGTCAGGGGCAGGTGGTCCGGCTCTCCCGTGGCGCCTCGCTGTCGGACTTCGCCGACAAGATCAACGCCAACCCGGGTTCGCTGGTCCAGGAGATGTTCAACCTGGGCGAGATGGTCACCGCGACCCAGTCGTGCTCCGACGACACCCTGCTGCTGCTGGGTGAGCACCTCGGCTTCAACGTGCAGATCGTCAGCCCGGAGGACGAGGACCGCGAGCTGCTCGCGCAGTTCAACATCGACCTCGACGCCGAGGTCGCGGAGGACCGCCTGGTCAGCCGTGCGCCGGTGGTGACCGTCATGGGTCACGTCGACCACGGTAAGACCAAGCTGCTCGACGCGATCCGCAAGGCGAACGTGGTGGCCGGCGAGGCCGGTGGCATCACCCAGCACATCGGCGCCTACCAGGTCCACGTCCCGCACGAGGGCGAGGACCGGGCGGTCACCTTCATCGACACCCCGGGTCACGAGGCGTTCACCGCCATGCGTGCCCGTGGTGCCCAGGTCACCGACATCGTGATCCTGGTGGTGGCGGCCGACGACGGCGTCATGCCGCAGACCATCGAGGCGCTCAACCACGCCAAGGCGGCGGACGTGCCGATCGTGGTCGCGGTCAACAAGGTCGACAAGCCGGAGGCCAACCCGGACAAGGTCCGCCAGCAGCTGACCGAGTACGGCCTGGTCGCCGAGGAGTACGGCGGCGAGACCATGTTCGTCAACGTGGCCGCGAAGCCCGGCATCGGCATCGAGGAACTCCTCGAGGCCGTGCTGCTCACCGCCGACGCGTCGCTGGAGCTGACCGCTCCGACCGACGGGCCGGCGCAGGGTGTGGCCATCGAGGCGCACCTGGACAAGGGCCGTGGTGCGGTGGCGACGGTGCTGGTGCAGAAGGGCACCCTGCGGGCGGGCGACTCGATCGTCGCCGGTGGGGCGCACGGCCGGGTCCGGGCGATGCTCGACGAGAACGGCAACCAGGTCACCGAGGCCGGCCCGGCGCGTCCGGTCATGGTCCTCGGCCTGACCGCGGTGCCCGGCGCCGGTGACACCTTCCTCGCCGCGGCGGACGACCGCACGGTGCGGCAGATCGCCGAGCAGCGCCAGGCGCGGCGGCGGGCGGCGGCCTTCGCCAACTCCCGTGGCCGGGCCACCCTCGAGACGCTCATGGAGCAGCTCAAGGAGGGCGAGAAGACGTCGCTCAACCTCATCCTCAAGGGCGATGTCTCCGGTTCGGTGGAGGCCCTGGAGGACGCGCTGTTCAACCTCGACATCCCCGAGGAGGTCCAGCTCAAGGTCCTCGACCGGGGCGTCGGCGCGATCACCGAGAGCAACGTCATGCTCGCGAGCGCCTCGTCCGAGCCGGTCACGATCATCGGCTTCAACGTGCGGGCCTCCAACAAGGTCCGCGAGATGGCCGACCGCGAGGGCGTGGAGATCCGGTACTACACCGTCATCTACCAGGCCATCGAGGAGATCGAGGCGGCGCTCAAGGGCCTGCTCAAGCCGGAGTACGAGGAGGTCGAGCTGGGCAGCGCGGAGATCCGCGAGGTCTTCCGCTCGTCCAAGATCGGCAACATCTCCGGTTGCATCGTCCGGTCGGGCATCATCCGGCGCAACGCGAAGGCGCGCCTGCTGCGCGACGGCACGGTCGTGGCGGACAACATCACGATCAGCTCGCTCAAGCGGTTCAAGGACGACGCGACCGAGGTCCGCGAGGGCTTCGAGTGTGGTCTGACGCTGTCCGGTTACAACAACGTGCAGCCGGGCGACATCATCGAGACCTTCGAGATGCGGGAGAAGGTTCGCGCCTGATCCGGTAGTGACGCACTGATCGAGGGGTTTACGTCGAATGGCGTAAACCCCTTGATCATGTGGGGTGGGGTGCGGGTAGTGTCCGCAGCGATGTTCACCGCAACCGCAGTGTTCGACCTGCTGCTGCCGGGCGACTCCCGGTCGCTGAAGGCGAAGAGATCGTACGTACGGCCGATCGTGGCGGCGCTGCGCCGCTTCGAGGTGTCGGCCGCCGAGGTGGGTGCGCTCGACCTGCACGGTCGAGCCGAGATAGGAGTGGCGGTCGTGGCCGCGGAGGCGGCACACGCCCGTGAGGTGCTCGACTCGTGCGAGCGCCTGGTGGCCGGTCGACCGGAGGTCGAGTTGCTGTCGGTGCGCCGCCGACTGCACGGCGCGGAGGACTGACCGGTGGTGGTCGCGGCCACCTGCCGCCCCGCGCGCCGGAGCACGTGGCGCGGGTAGGGTTTCCAGTGTTGGGGTCGGTGCGGGTTCCGGTGACGGCGTCGCCGGTTCCGGCCGGCAGCGGGACGCCGTGGAGGTGGCGGAGATGACGGATCCGGCCAAGGTACGTCGGCATGCGGAGCGGGTGCGTGAACTGGTCGCGTCGGTGGTGCGGAGCCAGATCAAGGACCCGCGGCTCGGCATGATCACTATCACCGACGCCCGGATAACCGCCGACCTGCGTGACGCCACGGTCTTCTACACCGTGCTCGGTGACGCGGCGGCGCAGGCGGGCACCGCCGCCGCGCTGGACAGCGCCAAGGGCATGCTGCGCAGCACCGTCGGCAAGGCGCTCGGGCTGCGCCACTCGCCGACCCTGACCTTCGTCCTGGACGACGTGCAGGACCAGGTGAAGCACATCGACGACCTGCTCGCGGCGGCCCGGACCGCCGACGCGGAGGTGCAGCGCCTCGCTGCCAAGGCCGAGTACGCCGGTGAGGCCCAGCCCTACCGGCTCGAAGACGAGGAAGACGAGGCCGACGAGGCCGAGAACCAGCCCGGCACCGGTGACACGGACGACACCCGGAGCGGGGAGCGGCGGTGACCGCCCCCTCCGGCGGTGCGCTGACCGAGTCGGGCCCGGGCGCGGCGCTGCCGAGTCCGGCCCGCCCCGGCGCGGCCGAGGGGCCGGCGGTCTCCGCCGACCCGGACGCGGCGACCACCGGAGTCTCGACGGACGCGGCGACGTCGTCGTCCCCGGGCGGGTCCGCGCCGCGCGAGGCCGACTGGGCCGCGGCGGTGGCGGCGGTACGCCAGGTGGTGCCCGCCGGGCGGGTGCTGCTGATCTGCCACGTCAACCCGGACGGCGACGCGCTGGGCAGCATGCTCGGGTTCGGGCTCGGGCTGCGGCAGCTCGGCGTACGCCGCTTGCAGGCGACCTTTCCCGGGCCGCCGGAGGTGCCCGAGCCGTTCCGCGGCCTGCCCGGGCTGGAGCTGCTGGTTCCGGCGACCGAGGCCGACCCGGAGCCGGACCTGGTGATCTGCTTCGACGCGGCCAGCGACTCGCGCCTCGGCGACCTGGCCGACCGGCTGGCCGGGCCGGGCACCGCGCTGGTGCTCGACCACCACGCCTCCAACTCCGGCTTCGGTGACGTCAACCTGGTCGACCCGGCTGCGGCGGCGACCTCGGTGGTCGCGGAGGAGCTGCTGGCCCGGCTCGGCGTCCCGCTGGACGCCGGCATCGCCGAGTGCCTGTACGTGGCGTTGAGCACCGACACCGGCTCGTTCCGGTTCGACGCGACCACTCCGGCCGTGCACGAGATGGCGGCCCGTCTGCTGGCCACCGGCATCCGGCCGGGGGAGATCTCCCGGCGGGTGTTCGACAGCCGCCCGTTCGGCGCGGTGCGCCTCTTCGGCGAGGTGCTCGGCCGCGCCCGGCTGGAGCCCGAGGCGGCGTCCGGGCACGGCCTGGTCTGGACGTACGCGACCCTGGACGACCTGGCTCGGCACGACCAGCGACCGTACGTTCTGGAGGCGCTGATCGATCCGGTGCGGTGCACCGCCGAGGCCGACGTGAGCTGCGTGGTGAAGCAGACCGGGCCCCAGGAGTGGGCGGTGTCGCTGCGCAGCAAGGGTGCGGTGGACGTGAGCCGGGTCGCGGTCGCGCTGGGCGGTGGTGGGCATCGACTCGCCGCCGGGTTCACCGGCCGGGGCAGTGTGGACGACGTGGTCGACCGGGTACGCGCCGAGTTGGTGGCGCCCGGGTCGGGAAGCGGTGTCGACCCCGAGGGGTGATTTTCAGGGGCGGCTCGGGGGAGTGTTGCCATACCGCCGCCGGGAGATGACGGGGAGAATCGAGTGATGGAGCAGCCCCACGACCTCACGATCGACGCCCCCCGTACGTGGGAGAGACCGGTCGTCTGCGTACCGGTGCTGGTGGCCCTCTCGCTGGTCGGCGGGCGATTCCCGTCGTTCTCCACGGAGGCCAACCTCTACGTGTTCGGCACCGGCGGGCTGCTGATCTGGCTGGGCCTGACCAAGCGGGTGCAGGCCCGTCCGGCCCCGCAGCGCCTGGGTTCCGGCGCGGTCTGGTGGACGTTGCCGGTGGTGGTGTTCGGGGTGTTCGAGGGGGCCACGTTCTTCGCGGCGGCCGGTGACGACTTCCCCACCTTCTCGCTGCTGGCCGACCCGTTGTTGGAGGACCGGCTGGTCCGTTCCGCCGCCTGGCTGGTCTGGCTGTCGGCGTTCTGGGGGTTGGTGCGCCGATGATGCGGTATCTGGCGATCGGTGGGTTCCTGGTCGGTCTGGCGCTGTTCGCGGTGGTCGAGTGGATGGCGCGCCGGGAGGGCTCGCGAATCCCGACGCTCGGCGAGATGTGCGCCTACGTGATGCGCTACGAGGTCGGTCCGGTTCCGGTGGGCCGGATCGGGATGTTCGGCTTCTGGTGGTGGGTGGGCTGGCACTTCCTGGCCAGGTGACCGGGATTCCACCAGTCCAGATGGCGGGAACAGCACGCACCATGTGGACCTGAACGATAGCTTGGGAATTGACCGGTGCTGCTGTGGCACGGGTCACGGGAGCGGAGCCCTACCCGGCGTCGCTTCCCCTCCAGGGTCGACCGACCCGGGCCAACCACACACCACCCGTCCATAGCTCCGGTGATCCTGGGGCCGGTTCCGGGTGTCTGTCGTACACCGCCCGTGATGCCGTCGCGCCAGTCGGCGCGCGCCCTGGAAGGGGTTCGCCATGCCCGCCAAGCCCAAGCCCGAGACCACCGACGAGGCCCGCGAGCAGGCCCGCCGTGCCCTGCAGACCTCGATGGACACCCGTCAGTGACCGTACGCGACCGGCGGTGACGCCGAGCCGCACCGCGCGTACGGCGTCACCGCCTCGGGTCGCCTGACGATCCCGGCGCGGCCCGCGCCACCGGCCGCGTACCGACCATCACCCGTCCTCCCGCCCTCCTGGTGGACGCCCACGACGGGTAAGTGGCGCAGGAGCTTGCTCTCCTTACACATCGCATGCCAGGATCGGCGGCGATGAGCCAGACCACCGTTGCCAGCCGTGTCGCCTCGCCGCGCCGGTTCGCCGCGCTCGCCCTGCCCGCCCTCGTGGTGCTGGCCGCCGAGCCGATCTACGTCCTCGTCGACACTGCCGTCGTCGGGCACCTGGGCCGCGTGCCGCTGGCCGCGGTGGCCGTCGGCGGCACCGTGATGACCCTGACCGCCTGGCTGGGCACCGTGGTCGCCTACGGCACCACCGGCCGGGCCGCCCGCCGCTTCGGCGCCGGTGACCGGGCCGCCGCCGTGGCCGAGGGCGTGCAGTCCTCCTGGCTGGCGTTCGGGGTGGGACTGCTGGTCGTGGTCGCCATGCAGTTCGGTGGCGGCGCGCTGGCCGGCGCCCTCGCGGGCGGCGGCGAGGTGGGCGAGGCCGCCGGGCAGTGGCTGCGGGTCGCCGCCTTCGGTGCGCCCGGTCTGCTGCTCGCCGCCGCCGGCAACGGCTGGATGCGGGGCGTGCAGGACACCCGACGGCCGCTGTTCTTCGTGGTCGGCCCGAACCTGTTCTCCGCGGTGCTCTGTCCGGTGCTGGTCTATCCGGTGGGGATGGGGATGATCGGCTCGGCGGTGGCCAACGCGGTCGCACAGACCCTCGGCGGCGTGCTCTTCGTCGGCGCGCTGATCTCCGAGCGGGCCCCGCTGCGCCCGCACCTGCGGGTCATCCGCCAGCAACTCGTGCTCAGCCGGGACCTGCTGATCCGGGGCGTGGCGTTCCAGGTCAGCTTCCTGTCGGCGACCGCCGTGGCGGCCCGGTTCGGTGCCGCCGTGGTCGGCGCCCACCAGATCGCCGTGCAGCTCTGGTTCTTCGCCGCGCTGGTGCTCGACGCGTTGGCCATCGCCGCGCAGGCGCTGGTCGGTGCGGCCCTCGGCGGCGGCGACGCGGCGGTGGCGCGGGCCCTGGCCCGCCGGGTCGCCTGGCTGGGCGCGGTCTGCGGCACCGCTTTCGCAGTGCTGGTGGCGGCCGGTGCCGGTGTGGTGCCGGCCCTGTTCACCCCGGACACCGACGTGCACAGGCAGGCGATGGTGGCCTGGCCGTGGTTCGTCGCGATGCTGCCGCTGGCCGGGGTGGTGTTCGCCCTGGACGGCGTGCTGATCGGTGCCGGTGACATCCGCTATCTGCGCAATCTGACCGTGGCCGGCGCGCTGGGCGGGTTCCTGCCGGCGATCTGGCTCGCCTACGCCTTCGAGCTCGGCCTCGGCGGGATCTGGGCGGGCCTGATGCTGTTCGTCGTCGTTCGGCTGGTCGGTCTGGTGCTGCGGCTGCGCAGCGGTGCCTGGGCGGTGACCGGCGCGGTCCGGGACGAGACGCGGACCGCCGACGCCGTCGCGTGACGGCGATGCGGCGGCGGTTCAGATCAGGTTGAAGATCCCGTAGGCCGCCAGCACCAGGACCAGCGCGAGCGTCCAGGCGACGACCATCATGACGATCTTGGCGGTGACCGGAAAGCGCTGGTACAGCCGTTGCCGTCGCTGCCAGGCCCACCATCGGCCCCGCAGCCACCGCGCTCCGGGCAGCGCGGCGAGGCGGTCGCCGACCCGGGTGGCCAGGGTGCGTCGAGGCGGGGGCGGGTCGCGCATCCAGTCGGGCAACATGCTCGGCTGTTCGGGAGTCCGCAGGCCCACCGGGCGCTCGGGACCTCGCTTGCGGACGGTGCCGTCGTTCGTGGCCATCTCGTCTCCTCGTGATCCGCCGGTGGCACCTCGCCGCCATCGGCGCACCATGCTGGCAGGGCCGCCACCGGCGCGTACATCCGATTTCCGGCTGGTCGTCCGGTGTCGGGCGGGCGCGGGCGGTCTGGCAGGCTTGCACGTCGTGAGCACTGACGGTCTGATCGTGGTGGACAAGCCCGGCGGCATGACGTCGCACGACGTGGTGGCGAGGATCCGCCGGTTCGCGCGGACCCGGCGGGTCGGCCACGGCGGCACACTCGACCCGATGGCCACCGGGGTCCTGGTGATCGGCGTGAACCGGGCCACCCGGCTGCTGACGTACGTGATCGGGGCGGACAAGAGCTACACCGCCACCGTCCGCCTCGGCCAGTCCACGGTCACCGACGACGCGGAGGGCGACGTGATCGCCACCACGCCCGCCGGCACCGTCACCGACGCGGCGATCCACGCCGCGCTGGCGGACCTGACCGGCGAGATCGACCAGGTGCCGAGCGCGGTGAGCGCCATCAAGATCGACGGGCAGCGGGCGTACAAGCGGGTGCGCTCGGGGGAGAGCGTCGACCTGCCGGCCCGGCGGGTCACCGTGTCCCGCCTCGACGTGCTGGCGATCCGGCGCGACCAACCGGACATCGTCGACGTCGACATCGACGTGTCCTGCACCACCGGTACGTACATCCGGGCGATCGCGCGCGACGCGGGCCTGGCGCTCGGGGTCGGTGGGCACCTGACCGCGCTGCGGCGGACTGCGGTGGGCGGCTTCACCCTGGCCGAGGCCGCCACCCTCGACGAGCTGGAGCAGCGCGCGCCCGACGTGGTCGGGGTGCCGCTGGCGGCCGCCGCCGACCGGTTCTTCCCCCGCCGGGACGCCGGACCCGACGAGGCGAAGGTGCTCTCCCACGGGGGGCCGCTGGAGCCGGTCGGGCTGGCCGGACCGTACGCGGTCTTCGATCCGGCCGGCGGCTTGATCGCTATCGTCAGCGAGCGGGGTGGCCGGGCCCGCGCGGAGATCGTGCTCGCCCCGGCCTGACGGCGGATGCCGGCCCGGTCGGTGCGGGCGGGCGGACTAGCGGAGGAACAGCATGCAGCGGTGGCGGGGCTTCGACGCGGTGCCCGGCGGGTGGGGGCGGTCCGTCGTCACCATCGGCGTCTTCGACGGCGTGCACAAGGGGCACCAGGCGACCATCGGCCACACCGTCGCCCGGGCCCGCGAACTGGGCGTGCAGTCGGTGGTGGTCACCTTCGACCCACACCCGGCCGAGGTGGTCCGGCCCGGCTCCCATCCGGCGGTGCTCACCGAACCGGCCCGCAAGGCCGAGCTGATCGAGTCGCTCGGCGTGGACGTGCTCTGCGTGGTGCCGTTCACCGCCGAGTTCTCCCGGCTGCCCGCCGAGGCGTTCGTGCACGACATCCTGGTCGCGCACCTGCATGCCGCGCTGGTGGTGGTGGGGGACAACTTCCGGTTCGGGCACCGGGCCGCCGGGGACGTCGCCCTGCTCGACCGGCTCGGCCGGACGTTCGGCTTCGCCGTGGAGGACGCCCCGCTGGTCTCCGAGGCGGGCACGGTCTTCTCGTCCACGTACATCCGCTCCTGCGTCGACGCGGGGGACGTGGCCGCCGCTGCCGTCGCGCTCGGACGACCGCACCGGCTGGAGGGGGTCGTGGTCCGGGGTGACCAGCGCGGCCGGGAACTGGGCTTCCCCACCGCGAACCTGCTCTGCCACCGGTACGCGGCGGTCCCAGCGGACGGCATCTACGCGGCCCGGATGATCCGTCGGGGGCAGCCGCACCCGCTGGCCGCCGCCGTCTCGATCGGCACCAACCCGACCTTCTCCGGCCGGGAGCGGCGCGTCGAGGCGTACGCGCTGGACTTCGACGGCGACCTGTACGGCGAGCGGCTCGCCCTGGACTTCGTGTCCCGCCTGCGCGGGCAGGTCCGGTACGACGCGATCGAACCGTTGGTCGCCCAGATCGCCGAGGACGTCGCGCAGACGCGCCGGGCACTGGGCTGAGGGCTCGTCAGGGCGATCCCGACCAGGTGCTGGTAGGCTGGCGTGGACGTCGGCTGACCGACGTGGGGCCTCGCTGCCTGCTCGACGCCGCGGGCGCGAAGGCCGTTCGTCGCCGGTGCCCTAGCCCGGCCCGACGAACCGTATCGACAACCCACCAGAACAGGGAGAACATGGCGCTCGACCAGCAGGCCAAGGCCAAGATCCGCGAAGAGTACGCGACCGCCGAGGGTGACACCGGGTCGCCCGAGGTGCAGGTCGCGGTCCTCACCAAGCGGATCGCCGAGCTCACCGAGCACCTGAAGGTGCACAAGCACGACCACCACAGCCGCCGTGGGCTGCTGCTGCTGGTCGGCCGTCGCCGTCGGCTGCTCAACTACGTGCAGAAGAAGGACATCAACCGCTACCGGTCGCTCATCGAGCGACTCGGTCTGCGTCGGTGACGTGACGGGGGGAGCGGCCCAGCGGGCCGCTCCCCCCGTCCGCGTCCCACCCGAGACACGGGCCGCGCGCACCTGAGACAAGGGGAGCCGTCGGCGTACCGGTCTCCGGTAGTGGCCTCCGGAGGCCCCGGCAGTTCGCCGGTGGTACCGGGCGCTTCGATCGAAGACCGGCCGTCCGCACAGCTCCCGCGTCGTGGCCCCCGATGCGAAGGAGCACTACAGCACCATGACCGAGACCAAACTCGGCACCGAAACCCGCACCGCCGTGATCGACAACGGGTCGTTCGGCACCCGCGAGATCACCTTCTCTACCGGTCGGCTGGCCCGTCAGGCCGCCGGCTCCGTCATCGCCCAGCTCGGCGAGACGGTCGTCCTCTCCGCCACCACCGCCGGTAAGCACCCGAAGGAGCAGTTCGACTTCTTCCCGCTGACCGTCGACGTCGAGGAGCGGATGTACGCCGCGGGCCGGATCCCCGGCTCGTTCTTCCGCCGTGAGGGTCGCCCCAGCGAGGACGCCATCCTCACCTGCCGCCTGATCGACCGGCCGCTGCGCCCCTCGTTCGTCAAGGGCCTGCGCAACGAGGTGCAGGTCGTCGAGACCATCCTCGCGCTCGACCCGCAGCACCCGTACGACGTGGTGGCGATCAACGCCGCCTCGATGTCGACGAAGCTCTCCGGCCTGCCGTTCTCCGGCCCGATCGGGGCCACCCGGATGGCCCACGTCGACGGCCAGTGGGTCGCCTTCCCGACCCACGAGGAGCTGAGCCGCGCCACCTTCGACATGGTGGTGGCCGGTCGCGCCCTGGCCGACGGCGACGTCGCGATCATGATGGTCGAGGCCGAGGCCACCGAGCACACCGTCAAGCTGGTCGCCGACGGTGCCCCGGCACCCACCGAGGAGGTCGTGGCCAGCGGTCTGGAGGCCGCCAAGCCGGCCATCCGTGAGCTGTGCCGCGCGCAGAGCGAGCTGGCCGAGGTGTCCGCCAAGCCGGTCGCCGAGTTCCCGGTCTTCCTGGAGTACCAGGACGACGCGTACGACGCGGTCGCCGAGTTCGCTCGCGCCGACGTCGCCGAGGCCCTGCAGATCGCCGGCAAGGCGGACCGCGAGGAGGCCCTGGACGCGGTCAAGGCCCGCCTGCTGGAGGAGCTCGGCCCGCGCTTCGAGGGTCGGGAGAAGGAGCTGTCGGCCTCCTTCCGCTCGCTGACCAAGTCCGAGGTGCGCGGTCGCGTGCTGCGGGAGCAGGTCCGGATCGACGGCCGTGGCCCGCGTGAGATCCGTCCGCTGAGCGCCGAGGTCGGCGTGCTGCCCCGGGTGCACGGCTCGGCGCTGTTCGAGCGCGGCGAGACCCAGATCCTGGGCGTCACCACGCTGAACATGCTCCGCATGGAGCAGGCGCTGGACACCCTCTCCCCGGAGAAGTCCAAGCGCTACATGCACAACTACAACTTCCCGCCGTACTCGACCGGTGAGACCGGCCGGGTCGGCTCGCCGAAGCGCCGCGAGATCGGGCACGGCGCGCTGGCCGAGCGGGCGCTGATCCCGGTGCTGCCGTCGCGCGAGGAGTTCCCGTACGCGATCCGGCAGGTCTCCGAGGCGCTCGGCTCCAACGGCTCCACCTCGATGGGTTCGGTCTGCGCCTCGTCGCTGGGCCTGCTCTCCGCCGGTGTGCCGCTGAAGGCGCCGGTGGCCGGCATCGCCATGGGCCTCATCTCCGACGAGGTCGACGGCAAGACCCAGTACGTGACGCTGACCGACATCCTCGGTGCCGAGGACGCCTTCGGTGACATGGACTTCAAGGTCGCCGGCACCCGGGACTTCGTCACCGCCCTGCAGCTCGACACCAAGCTCGACGGCATCCCGTCGGACGTGCTGGCCGCCGCGCTCCAGCAGGCGTACGAGGCCCGGCAGACCATCCTCGACGTGATGCAGCGGGCGATCGAGGCCCCGGCCGAGATGTCCGACTACGCCCCGCGGGTCACCACGGTGAAGATCCCGGTCGACAAGATCGGCATGGTGATCGGCCCGAAGGGCCAGACCATCAACGCCATCCAGGACGAGACCGGCGCCGAGATCTCCATCGAGGACGACGGCACCATCTACGTCGGCGCCACCAACGGCCCGTCGGCGCAGGCCGCGGTCGAGCGGATCAACGCGATCGCCAACCCGACCCTGCCCAAGATGGGCGACCGCTTCCTGGGCACGGTGGTCAAGACCGCGCCGTTCGGCGCGTTCGTCTCGCTGCTGCCGGGCCGCGACGGCCTGCTGCACATCTCCAAGGTGGGCGACGGCAAGCGGGTCGAGAAGGTCGAGGACTTCCTCAACGTCGGCGACAAGGTCGAGGTCGAGATCGCCGACATCGACCAGCGCGGCAAGATCTACCTGGACAAGGTCCGGCCGGAGGGCGCCGAGGCGCCGGCCGCCGAGGCCGGTGGCGAGCGGCCGGCCAGCCGCGACCGGGGCGACCGGGGCCCGCGTGACCGGGGCGACCGCGAGCGCGGTGGCGACCGGGGCGGGCGTGGCCCGGAGGGTGGCGAGGGCGGCGACGGCGGGGACTCCCGTCCGCGGCGCCGCACCCGGCACAGCTGATCGTCGTTTGGTAGTACCGCACCGCTGACCGGCCGGGCGACACCGTCGCCCGGCCGGTTCGTGATCCACCACCCCTCGTCGTACTGGGAAGCAGGTTGCCGTGAGTCGGACCCGCCGTTCGTCCTTGCCCACGGCGCGACCGGGAGGGACACCGTCCGGCGGCCGGCACGCCGCCGCGACGACCCGGTCCGCCGGAGCGGCCACCCGGGCGGTGACCAGGACGCTGAGTGACGACCCGCTGGGCGGTACGGTGCGCCGCACGGTGCTCCCCAGCGGGCTGCGGGTACTCACCGAGGCGATCCCGGCGATGCGCAGCGTCTCGTTCGGCATCTGGGTGGCGGTCGGCTCCCGGGACGAGACCGGGCCGCAGGCCGGCGCCGCCCACTTCCTGGAGCACCTGCTCTTCAAGGGCACCCACAAGCGGGACGCTCTGGAGATCTCCTCGTCGATCGAGGCGGTCGGCGGCGAGACCAACGCCTTCACCACGAAGGAGTACACCTGCTACTACGCCCGGGTGCTGGACGAGGACCTGCCCCTGGCCATCGACGTGATGTGCGACCTGGTCGCCGACTCGGTGCTGGAACCGGCCGACGTGGAGACCGAGCGGGGCGTCATCCTCGAAGAGATCGCCATGCACGACGACGAGCCCGGCGACGAGGTGCACGACCTGCTCACCCGGGCCGTCTACGGCGACCACCCGCTGGGCCGGCTGATCTCCGGCACCGCGGAGACGGTCACCCCGATGACCCGCCGGCAGATCCAGAGCTTCTACCGCCGCCGCTACGTCGCGCCGCAGATCGTCATCGCCGCCGCCGGGAACCTCGACCACGCGACCGTGGTCCGGCTGGTCCGGTCGGCGCTCAAGGGCAGCCCGCTGGACACCGACCCGGCGACGCCCGCGTCGCACCGGCAGACCACCCCGGAGGTACGCACCCAGGCCCCCACCGTGGTCGTCCACGCGAAGGAGACCGAGCAGGCGCACGTGGTGCTCGGCTGCCCCGGCATCGACCGGCTCGACGAGCGGCGCTTCGCCCTCGGCGTGCTCAACAACGTGCTCGGCGGCGGCATGTCCAGCCGCCTGTTCCAGGAGATCCGCGAGCGGCGCGGCCTCGCGTACTCGGTCTACTCCTACGCCAGCCAGTACGCGGACACCGGCCTGTTCGGCGTGTACGCCGGCTGCGCACCGGGCCGGGTGCAGGAGGTGCTGGAGCTGACCCGGGCCGAGTTGGCGCGTACCGCCGCGCAGGGCGTCACCGAGGCCGAGCTGGCCCGGGGCAAGGGGATGAGCAAGGGCTCGTTCGTGCTCGGCCTGGAGGACACCGGCTCGAGGATGAGCCGGCTGGCCAAGGGCGAGCTGCTCTACGGTGACCTGGTCCCGGTCGACGAACTGCTGCACCGGGTCGACGCGGTCACCCTGGACGACGTCAACGCCCTCGCCGCCGACCTGCTCAGCCGGCCCATGTCGTTGGCCGTGGTCGGCCCGTTCGGCGAGTCGGACTTCATCGCCTGATCCGGCCGCCCGGGTGGGTCGTCGTACCCCCGGGGTGCCGGCGTCCCGATTGGGATAGGTTGTGCCGCGTGACTGACGAGCAGGAAAAGGGCGCGACCGGGCCGATCCGGGTCGGCGTGCTGGGTGCCCGGGGCCGGATGGGCCTTGAGGTGTGCAAGGCCGTCGACGGCGCCGCCGACATGGAGCTGGTCGCCGGCGTCGACCAGGGCGACCCGCTGTCCGCCGTCGCGGACGCCGGGGCGCAGGTGGTCGTCGACTTCACCACCCCGGACGTGGTGATGGACAACCTGCGCTGGTGCGTCGACCAGGGGGTGCACGCGGTCGTCGGCACCACCGGCTTCACCAGGCAGCGGCTGGACCAGGTGCGGGAATGGCTGGGCGGCACGCCGGAGCTGGGCGTGGTGATCGCCCCGAACTTCGGCATCGGCGCGGTGCTGATGATGCAGTTCGCCACCCGCGCGGCCCGGCACTTCGAGTCCGTCGAGATCATCGAACAGCACCACCCGCGCAAGCTCGACGCGCCCAGCGGCACCGCCACGCACACCGCCCGGCTGGTCGCGGCGGCCCGCGCCGAGGCCGGGCTGGGCCCGATGCCGGACGCCACCGCCGACGAGGTCGCCGGTGCCCGGGGCGCCGACGTCGACGGGGTACGCGTGCACGCGGTCCGGGCCACCGGCCTGCTCGCCCACCAGGAGGTGCTCTTCGGCACCACCGGCGAGACGCTGACCATCCGGCACGACTCGTACGACCGGGTGTCGTTCATGCCCGGCGTGCTGCTGGCCGTCCGCGCGGTGCCCGGCCGACCCGGTCTGACCCTCGGCCTGGACCCGCTGCTCGACTGAGCGCGGCCCGGGCGGCCGCCACGCCCGACGCGGACTCCTCCCGGGCCGGGGCTGCCGCGACGGGCCGGGGCTGCCGCGACGGGCCGGGGCGGTGTCCTACCCCTGCTTTGGGCACTGTCGAGCTGAACCGTCTGCGCTATCGCGGCCGGTCGGCCGCCCGGCACCGTCGGTCGGCTACGTGTGACCCGTCGCTGCCGGACGAGCCGTCGCTGGCTGCTCGCTGCCGAGTGGGCCGTCGGTGATCCGTCTCTGCTCTCAGCTCGACAGGCGCCGGGGTGGCAGTAGTACTCCGGTGTTGCCGCAGCACCGGCGCATGGTGGCCGGTCGGCACAGAGCCGGCGACGGCAGGTCGAAGCAACGGCTCAGTCCGCCTCGGCGGGCGGGGCGGCGGACGGGTCAGCCGCTTCGCCCGCCTCGGTGGGTACCGCCACGTGCAGCCGGAGCTGCGGCACCAGCATGTCGTCCACGTCCAGCGCCCGGCCCGCGCCGTCGGGCTCCCAGCCGGCCGCGCCGAGGAACTTCCGGGACGCCTCGTCGCCCTCGAAGACCCAGGAGACCGCCCGGGTGAATCCGGACTCCCGCCACAGGTCCACACTGGCGGCCAGCAGCCGGCTGCCGTGCCCGCGTCGGCCCCAGCGCGGCTCCACCAGCAGGTCGGTCACGGCCACCACGTCGGCGCCGAGCGCGTCGGCCGGCTCGTTCGGGGCCAGCGCCTCCGCGTCGGCCGGCCCGGAGGCGGCGAAGCCCACCAGATACGATTGTTCGGCCTGTTCGACGGCGACCAGCACCCGGTGAGTGTCGCCGGGCGGCTGGCGTACCGCGGCGTCCCACCGCCGCGCGAGCCACGCCTCGTCGAGGTTCTCCAGCACGTGCCGGGGCAGCAGCCGCCGGTAGGCGACCCGCCAGGTCGCGAGCTGGATGCGGGCGATCTCGGCGACGTCCTCCGGACGCGCCGGGCGGACAAACCCCAGAGCCATGGGACGACAGCCTACGCAGGGTGAGGGAGGCGACGGTGGCGCAGGGTGCCAGGCGGACGGTCGGACAGGTCGTCGCAGTGGTCGTACTCGCCGTCGCGGTGACCGCGTTCCTGTCCGTGGCGGCGGTCCGGCACGGCTTCTTCGACCTGCACGTCTATCGCGGCGCGCTGGTCTGGTGGGTGCACGACGGCGGCGAGATCTACGACTACCTCAAGCCGGGCACCCAGTACGGCTTCACCTACCCGCCGTTCGCCGCGCTGGTGATGCTGCCCATGGCGTACCTGTCCTGGCACGGGGCGATCGTGGTGAGCGTGGCCGCCGGGGTGGCCGCCGCGGCGGTGCTGATCTGGTGGCTGCTGGACCCGGTGTCCCGGCGCGCCGGTTGGACCCGCTGGTTCGCGTTCGCGGTGGCGCTCTGCCTGGCCGCCGCGTTCGAACCGATGCGCGAGACCATCAACTTCGGCCAGGTCAACACGCTGCTTCTGTTCCTGGTCGCGGTGGACCTGCTGCGGTTGCTGCCACGCGACAGCACGTGGGCCGGTGTCGGCATCGGCCTGGCCACCGCGATCAAGCTCACGCCCGGCATCTTCCTGATCTATCTGCTGGTCACCGGTCGCTGGCGGGCGGCGCTCACCGCCACCGGCACCGCCGCCGGGGCGACCGTGCTCGCCGCCGCGCTGTTCCCGGACGCGGCCCGCGAGTTCTGGACCTCCGCGCTGTGGAACACCGGCCGGGTCGGCGAGTTGGCCTTCATCTCCAACCAGTCGCTGCGCGGGGTGGTGGCCCGGCTCGACCCGCAGAGCCCCAGCACGCTGGCCTGGCTGGCGCTGGTGGCCGCGACGGTGGCGCTGTGGATCCGACGGTCCCGGACGGCCGCGGCGAAGGGCGACTCCGCGGCCGGTCTGGCGCTGACCGGCGCGGTGATGTGCCTGGTCAGCCCGGTCACCTGGGTGCACCACCTGGTCTGGCTGCTGCCGGGGCTGTTGCTGCTGGTGGACCACGGCATGGCCGCGCCACCGCGCAGCCGTCGCCGTCGGCTGCTGCTGGCCGCCGCCACCGTCGGGTACGGCTTCCTGACCAGCCGGATCGTCTGGGCGTGGGAGCAGGACTTCAGCGGGGTCGACGGCTTCCTGTTCGGCAACACGTACGTCTGGATCAGCCTGGCGCTGCTGGCCTTCCTGCCGCTGGGCCGCCCGGGCGAACCGCTGGGCCGGGACGAACCGCCGGCCGCGCGGTCAGCCGTCGAGGCGGCCGGTGTACCGCAACTCGACCAGCCCGATCGGCGGACGCCCGCCGGACAGCGGCACCGGATAGGTCGACTCCTCACCATCCGGTGACAACCCGGCCCGCTGATAGAACCGGCGGGCCCGGTGGTTGTCCGCCAGCACCCACACCCGGTACTCCGACCAGCCGTGTGCCCGCAGCCCGTCGTGCGCGGCGGCGAACAGCGCCGGAGCCGTGCCGTCGCCCCAGTGGGCGGGTGCCACGTAGAGCGCCAGCACCTCGCCGTACGTCGGGTCGAGGTCGCCCCGGTCCTGGTTGTTGCGGTACGGCCCGAACGTGGTGAACCCGGCCAACGCCCCGTCGACCTCGGCGAGCAGCGTGGTGAACGGGTGCTCCGGGTCGGCCGTGCCGACAGCCCGGCGGCGCTGCGCCCAGGCCACCGGGTTGAGCCGCCCCAGCACCTCGTCCGGCATGATCCCGGCGTACCCGGCCTGCCAGCCGCTCACGTGCACCCGGGCGATCGCCTCGGCGTCCTCGGGTTCCTCCCGACGGATGGTGGGCATGGCTCCAGTTCTAGGCGGCGCGGGGCGTCAGGTCCAGTCTCCGCACCGGTGTCGTACGGGTGACGTAGCCTGCGCTGCGATGGTCGCACCGGAATCGCTCTCGCTCGCCCAGGCCCGCCGCGTGGCGCTGGCCGCACAGGGCTTCGCCGACCCGTCGCCCACCGGGGCGCCCACCCGCCGCCACCTGCGTCGGGTGCTCGACCGGGTCGGGCTGATCCAGATGGACTCGGTCAACGTGCTGCAACGCGCGCACTACCTGCCGCTCTACAGCCGGCTCGGGCCGTACCCGACCACGTTGCTGGACACCGCCGCCTACCGCCGGCCACGTGACCTCTTCGAGTACTGGGGGCACGAGGCGTCCCTGGTGCCGGTCGGCCTGCACCCGGCGCTGCGCTGGCGGATGGCGCGGGCACACACCGACGCCTGGGGCGGGATGCGCCGCATCGCCCAGGAGCAGCCCGCCCTGGTGGCCTGGGTACGCGACGAGGTGGCCGCACGCGGCCCGCTGACCGTGGCCGAGATCGAGCACGACGCGCCCCGGGAGACCGGCAACTGGGGGTGGAACTGGTCGGCGGTCAAGCAGGCGTTGGAATACCTCTTCTGGGCCGGCGAGGTGTGCGCGGCGGACCGCACCACCTCCTTCGCCCGCCGCTACGACCTGCCCGAACGGGTGCTCCCCGCCGAGGTGCTCAACGTGCCCACGCCGACCGACGCCGAGGCGTACCGCACGCTCGTCGGCATCGCCGCCCGCGCGCTCGGCGTGGCCGCGGAGGTCGAGCTGCGCGACTACTTCCGGCTGCCGGTGGCCGGCGCCCGGCAGGCCGTCGCCGAGCTGGTCGAGGCGGGGGAGTTGCGTCCGGTGACGGTGCCGGGCTGGCGGCAGCCGGCCTGGCTGCACGCGCAGGCCCGGCTGCCCCGCTGGGTGCGCGGCAACACCCTGGTCAGCCCCTTCGACCCGCTGATCTGGGAACGCGCCCGCACCGAGCGGCTGTTCGGCTTCACCTACCGCATCGAGATCTATGTGCCGGCACCCCAGCGGGTGTACGGCTACTACGTGTTGCCGTTCCGCCAGGGGGAGCGGTTCACCGCCCGCGTCGACCTCAAGGCCGACCGTAAGGCCGGGGTGCTGCTGGTGCCGGCGGCCTGGGTCGAGCCGGGCGCCGACCCGGGGGAGACCGCCGTCGCCCTCGCCGCCGAGCTGTACCGGCTCGCCGGCTGGCTCGGCCTGGACGCGGTCGTCCCGCCGTCCGCCGGTGACCTGGCCGCACCGCTGGCCGCCGCGTTGCTGAGCGTGGCGGGTGTACGGTGAGCAACGTGACGAGCGTTGACCGACCGGGCGCCCAGCCACCTCTGCCCGCCCCCGATCCCCACGCGCCCGCCACCTCGGCCCACCCCGATCCGGCCGCCGTCGCGGACGAGCCGGGATCGGTCGCCACCTCGCCCGCGCCCGCCGGCCACCCCGGCGCCCACGGGGCTGGTCATCCGGCGGCCGGTTACCCGGAGGGCTATCCCGGCGGCTATCCGGCGGGCTACTACCCGCCGATCGCCGAGCCCGACCGCCTCACCCGCTTCGTGACGCGCCTGCACGCGCGCACCCCACGCTGGGTGGTGCCGCTGGCCGCCGTCGGGTGCGTCGCCGCCGGCATGGGCTACGCGCTGCTCAGCGATCCCACCCGCTCCGCGCCGGACGCGATCCCCAGTTGCCTGCTCAAACTCACCACCGGGTTGGACTGTCCCGGCTGTGGCGGCACCCGCGCACTCTGGTACGTCCTGCACGCCGACCTGCCGGCCGCCGCGCGGCACCACTTCCTCTTCGTCTTCGCGCTGCCGTTCCTGGCGTACTTCTTCGTCGCCTGGGCCGGCAAGCAGGCGTTCGGCTGGCGACTGCCCGAGTTGCGCGTCGGCCCGAAGCTGGTCGGCGGCTTCCTCGCCGCCTGGCTGGCCTTCACGGTGATCCGCAACCTCCCCTGGCCCCCCTTCACCGCCCTCTACGTCTAACCCCCCAACCCCCACCCACCCCTGAAGTAGTTGATCAAGAGCTTTGCGCCCTCCGGCCACCTCGTTCGTGACCAAAACCTCTTGATCAACGCGGCGGTGGGGGTGGTGGTGGGGGCGGTGGCGCTGGCGGTGGGGGCGCGGTGGGGTGGTGGGGGTGGGGTGGGGGTGGTCGGGTGGGGCCAACTACAGTCGCAGGAATGCCGGAGATGGTGCAGCCCCAGGTCAAGCTGATCGCGTGGACCCACTTCGACCCGCCGGAGGACGTGCCGTGGTCGACTGACGCGGACGGGGGACAGGCGCTCGCGGAGTTCGCCGGGCGGGCCTGCTACCAGAGCTGGAAGAAGCCGAATCCGGCGACCGCCACCAACGCCGGCTACCTCGCGCACATCCTGGAGGTCGGGCACCTCTCGGTGCTGGAGCACGGGTCGGTGAGCTTCTACTTCAGCGGGGTCTCCCGGTCGTTCACGCACGAGCTGATCCGGCACCGGCACTTCTCGTACTCGCAGTTGTCCCAGCGGTACGTGCCGGAGCGGGACGCGGCGATGGTGGAGCCGAGGGTGATCGCCGAGGACCCGGAGCTGCACAAGCGGTTCGTCGAGGCGGCCGAGGCGAGCGTACGGGCGTACACCGAGTTGTTGGAGGGCTTGGAGCGGCACTTCGCCGACGAGCCCAACCCGACGTTGCGGCGCAAACAGGCCCGGCAGGCGGCGCGGGCGGTGCTGCCGAACGCCACCGAGACGCGGATCGTGGTGACCGGCAACTACCGCGCCTGGCGGCACTTCATCGGGATGCGGGCCACCGAGCACGCCGACGTGGAGATCCGTGAGTTGGCGGTGGAGTGCCTGCGGCAGTTGCAGCGGGTGGCGCCGAACGTCTTCGCCGATTTCGTCGTCTCGACTCTCGCCGATGGCACCGAGGTGGCGGCGAGCCCGCACATCGCGGCATCCTGAGCGGGAGAGCCCTCCGCACACCGAGGGGTCCTGAGGCCTTCCCCGGCGGCCGACCGCCGGCCGTCCGCTAGGTTGTCACCATGACGCACGACCACCTTGACACACCGGTCCGGGCGGCCTCCCGCCCCTTCGGACGAGTGCTCACCGCGATGGTGACCCCGTTCACCGCCGACGGTGCGCTCGATCTCGACGGCGCCGCGCGGCTCGCGGAGCACCTCGTCACCGAGCAGGGCAACGACGCACTGGTGGTCAACGGCACCACCGGCGAGTCGCCGACCACCACGGACGCGGAGAAGGAACGCCTGATCCGGACCGTGGTGGAGACCGTCGGTGAGCGGGCCCGGGTGGTGGCGGGAGTCGGCACCAACGACACCCGGCACACCATCGAGCTGGCCGCCACCGCGGAGAAGGCCGGTGCACACGGGCTGCTGGTGGTGACCCCGTACTACAACAAGCCGCCGCAGGTCGGGTTGCTGCGTCACTTCACCGAGGTGGCCGACTCCACCGGCCTGCCGGTGATGGTCTACGACATCCCGCACCGCGCCGGGGTGCCGATCGAGACCGAGACCCTGGTCCGGCTCGCCGAGCACGGCCGCATCGTCGCGGTCAAGGACGCCAAGAACGACATCACCGCGACGAGCTGGGTGACCAGCCGTACGGACCTGGCGTTCTACAGCGGCGACGACGCCAGCACGCTGCCCGCCCTCGCGGTCGGGTGCGTCGGCGTGGTCGGCACCTCGACGCACTTCACCGGGGCCGACACCAAGCGCATGATCGAGGCGTACGACGCGGGGGACACCGCGACCGCGCTCGCCCTGCACCGTCGGCTGCTGCCGCTGTTCACCGGGATCTTCCGTACCCAGGGCACGATCCTGGTCAAGGCGGGTCTGAACGCGTCGAAGCTGCCCGCGGGGCCGGTCCGGTCGCCGCTCGTGGACGCCACCGAAGACCAGTTCGCCCAGCTCCGCGCCGACTGCGCGGCGGCCGGGCTACCGCTGCCCGAATGATCAAACGACACGACGGACGCCGGGTGACGGCGTCGCAGAATGAGGTGAACGCGTGACCGAGGCGCACAACGAGGAGGCCCAACTTCCGCCGCCGCTGCCGGAGGGCGGACTGCGGATAACCCCGCTCGGCGGGCTCGGCGCCATCGGCCGGAACATGACCGTCTTCGAGTACGACGGCAAGCTGCTGGTCGTCGACTGCGGCGTGCTCTTCCCCGACGTGGAGCAGCCCGGTGTCGACCTGATCCTGCCGGACTTCGGTCCCATCCTCGACCGGCTCGACGACATCCAGGCGATCGTGCTGACCCACGGGCACGAGGACCACATCGGCGCGGTGCCGTACCTGCTCGCCCACAAGCCGGACATCCCGCTGGTGGGCTCCCAGTTCACCCTCGCGCTGGTCGAGGCGAAGCTGGCGGAGCGGCGGATCCAGCCGTACACGTTGACGGTGCGCGAGGGCGGCCGGGAGCGGCTCGGTCCGTTCGAGTGCGAGTTCTTCGCGGTCAACCACTCGATCCCGGACGCGCTGGCGGTGGCCATCCGTACGCCGGCGGGCCTGGTGCTGCACACCGGCGACTTCAAGATGGACCAGCTTCCGCTGGACGGCCGGATCACCGACCTGGCCGGGTTCGCCCGGCTCGGCGCCGAGGGCGTGGACCTGCTGCTGTCGGACTCCACGAACGCGGAGATCCCCGGCTTCGTCACCCCGGAGCGGGAGATCGGCCCGGTCCTCGACTCGATCTTCGCGAAGGCGCGCGGCCGGATCATCGTCGCCTCGTTCGCCTCGCACGTGCACCGGGTGCAGCAGGTCTTCGACTCGGCGCTGGAGCACGGCCGCAAGGTCGCGTTGATCGGCCGGTCCATGGTCCGCAACATGGGCATCGCCCGCGACCTGGGGCTGCTCAACATCCCGGCCGGCCTGGTGGTCGGTCTGGACGAGGCCACGTCGATGCCGCCCGAGCAGATCGTGCTGATGTCCACCGGGTCGCAGGGCGAGCCGATGAGCGCCCTGGGCCGGATGGCCAGCGGCGACCACCGGCACATCACCATCGCCCCAGGTGACACCGTGGTGCTGGCCTCGTCGCTGGTGCCGGGCAACGAGACCTCGGTCTACCGGGTGATCAACCGGCTGGCCCGGGCGGGTGCGGTGGTGGTGCACAAGGACGTGGCCAAGGTGCACGTCTCCGGTCACGCGCCCGCCGGTGAGCTGCTCTATCTGCTCAACGTGGTGCGGCCCAGCAACCTGATGCCGGTGCACGGGGAGTGGCGGCACCTGCGGGCGCACGCCCGGCTCGGCATCGAGTCCGGCGTGGCGGCCGACCGGGTGGTGCTCTGCGAGGACGGCGACGTGGTCGACCTGGTGGAGGGTCGGGCCAGTCTGGTCGGTCGGGTCAAGAGCCGGTACGTCTACGTCGACGGCCTGGCCGTCGGTGACGTCAGCGAGTCGCTGCTCACCGAGCGTCGCATCCTCGGTGACGGCGGGTTCATCGCCGCGACGGTGGTGGTGGACTCGGTGACCGGCAAGGTGGTCGCCGGGCCGACCGTGTCCGCCAAGGGTTTCTCCGAGGACCAGCAGGCGTTCAACGCGGTGATCCCGTTGGTGACCGAGGCCCTGAACAGGGCCGCCGCGGACGGCATCACCGACCCGCACCAGCTCCAGCAGATCGTCCGTCGCACCGTGGGCCGGTGGGTCAACGACGCCTACCGTCGTCGGCCGATGATCGTGCCCACTGTCGTCGAAGTCTGAACCGTTCGGTCCATCCGCCCGTACTCCGATCCGGCAGGCGTGCCCCGCGCCGGCCGGGAGGAGCATGGCGGATGGACCGCAGACGATTGACAGCCATCGGTGTCGTGGTGGCGGCGCTGGGCGCGGCGGCGGCGGTGGCCCTGCCGTCCTTCGCCGGTGACGGCAACGCGCCGAACGCCGCGCCGACCGGTCAGGCCGTGGCGGGCGCCGACGCGGAGGTGGTCGAGGCCATGCGTCGCGACCTGGGGCTGGACCAGGCTCAGGTCGCGGCGCGGCTGAAGACCGAACGCTGGGCGAGCGGGGTCGTCGACCAGCTCCGGTCGGACCTCGGCGGGGACTACGCCGGTAGCTGGCTGAGCGCCGACGGCGGCCAGCTCAACGTCGCGGTCGCCGACGAGGCACAGGCGCAGCGGGTACGCGCCACCGGCGCGGTGCCGAAGGTCGTGGAGCGCGGCGTCGGGCAACTCGACGCGATCAAGACCCGGATGGACCGGACCGCCGGGCGGGCCGAGAACGTCTCCGGCTGGTACGTCGACGTCGCCACCAACAGCGTGGTGGTGCTCGCCGCCCCGGGCGCCGAAGCGGCCGGCTGGCGGTTCGTGGCGCGTGCCGGCGTACCCCGCCAGGCGGTCCGGATGGCCACCGAGGAGCAGCCGCGCCTCTTCGCCGACGTCCGTGGTGGCGAACCCTTCTTCGTCGGCGCCGGCCGCTGTTCGGTCGGTTTCGCCGTGGTCGGTGGCTACGTGACCGCCGGACACTGCGGCCGGGTCGGTGCCCGGACCTCCGGTGCCGACGGCGAGTTGCAGGGCGTGTTCCGGGCCTCGTCCTTCCCCGGCGACGACTGGGCCTTCGTGCAGGTCAACCAGAACACCCGGGTGCTGCCCGAGGTGACCGACTTCCGGGGCGGCATCGCCCGGGTCGCCGGTTCGCAGGAGGTGCCGGCCGGATCGTCGATCTGCCGGTCCGGCTCCACCACCGGCGTGCGCTGCGGCACCGTGCAGGCCCGCAACGCCACCGTCCGCTACCCGGAGGGTCTGGTCAGCGGACTGGTCCGGACGAACGTCTGCGCCGAGCCCGGTGACTCGGGCGGTTCGTGGATCTCGGGCAACCAGGCGCAGGGCGTCACCTCCGGCGGCTCGGGCGACTGCGTACGCGGTGGCACGACGTTCTACCAGCCGGTCAACGAGATCCTGCAACGCAACAACCTGACGCTGCTCACCACGCAGAACTTCGCCACGTTGGGCAGTCGACGCTGATCTCCTCCGTCGGCCCGGTCGGACGCGTCACGTCCGGCCGGGCCGTCGTACGTCCGCTCAGGGCAGGGCGGCGACCGCCTCCGCGTACGCGACCCCGGTGCGGACCGCCGCGTCGACCAGCACCGTGACCTGTGCCGGGGCGACCCCGTACGCCAGGTCGGTGGTCACCTCGCCGGCCAGCACCAGTTCACCCTCGCCCGGATCGTGCACGTACGCGCTGGGCAGCAGCCGGTCGCGGTTCCACCCGTTGCAGAACGCGTACGCCTCGGCGCGCCGGGCGGTCGGCAACCGCCGACCGGCGACCACCCGGGCGTGCAGGATCTCCCCGCGTTCCCCGGCCCGCCGGAACTGGATCACCGCGTCGCCCCAGCGCCCGAGCACGGTGCCGGTCGGGTCCAGGGCGTACCCGTCACCCCTCCGGTCCAGCGCCTCGGTGATCATCCGTACGGTCAGCGCGCCGATCTCGTCCACCGCCAGACCGGCTCCGCCGCCCGTCAGGACCTCGGCCCCGGTCCCGTCGACCGTTCCGCCCTCGGCCCCGGTCGCGTCGTCGGCGGACCCGGTCGGCGCGGCGTCGCCGGGCCACGGCTCGTCGTCCGGCTCGATCCCGTCCTCGCCGGGCAGCGGCACCGGCGCGGCCAGCGGGCGTTCGGACAGCCAGGCGGCGATCCGGCCGGACTGGTGGCCGGTGCCGTTGCGGGCGTCGAAGCTACCGGCCAGGGCGGTGGCGACGGCGAGCAGTTCGGTGCCGAGCGCGCTCACCGTGACCTGCGCCGCCGGCCGTCCCCGGTAGGCCGGTCGGCGTACCGGGTGGTCGCCGTCGGCGGCGGCGCGGACGCAGACCAGCGCACCGGCGGCGGTGAACTCCATCACCGACCGGTCGTCGTGCGGCTGGTCCAGCCGGGGCAACTGCTCGACCAGGATCGCCAGCCCTCGCCCGAGGTGCCCGCCGAGGGCACAGAAACGCAGGTGGGTGGCGAGGTGGCCGAACCCGTCGGGCTCGACCCGGTGCCGCCGGTACGCGCGCACGTGGGCGCGGGCGGCCCGGTGCGTCTCACCGGCCCGCAGCCAGGGCAGCAGTGCCCCGGTCAGGGCCGCTTCCGGCTGGGCGGTGCAGCCGCCCGGACCGTCCAGGACGGACGCGACGGCGGCGAGCGCCTCGGTCCAGTCGCCCCAGCCGGCGAGCAGGTCGGCCTGGCGTACCGGCAGGCAGTCGGGACATCCGGCGGCCGGGTCGGCGCGCGCGGCCTGCCACCGGCGCAGCCAGTGCCGGGCGGCGGGCTCGTCGCCGAGGTGGTCGGCGATCCGGCAGCGCACCTGCGCCACCACCGCGTCCACGTCGTCCCCGCCCGCCGCCAGCATTCCGGGGCCCGTGCCGGTGTCGAGCAGGTGGGCGGCCTGGTCCAGGCCGATGCGGGGGGTGCCGAGCAGGGCTTCGGCGGCGTACCGGCGGTAGCGGCGCAGCGTCTCGTCGTCGGGGCCGCCGGGCAGCGGCCGGGCGCGGGCGGCGGCGTCGAGGCAGCGCCGGACGGGCTCGAACAGCCGCCACCGCTCGCCGCCGCGCAGGTGCGTCTCGACCAGTTCGGACCAGGCGGCCCGGGCGGTGGCGGTGTCACCGGCGGCCTCGGCGAGGGCGGCGACGCGTTCCAGTTCGGCGATCCGCGCCTCGCCGTCCGGCCGGTCCCGGGCGTCGTGCAACGCGTCGGCGGGCCGTTCACCGGGGACCGGCCCGGTGGTGGTCCGGCTGCGCTGGCGGCCACGTCCGGGACCGGTCGGCCAGCCGGTCACGACCGCTCCGACCCGACGAGCCGGCCCACCTCGGCGGCCAGCCGGCGACCGGTGGAGATGCCCCGGTCGAGCAGCCGGTCGAGCTGGTGCGGGGTGACGCCGCGTTCCAGGTCGGTGATCACCTCGCCGCAGACCCGGGCCCGGCCGGTGTCGTCGACGTGCACGAACGCCTTGGGCCAGAACAGGTCGTGGTTCCAGGTGTTGCAGAACTCGTGCAGCCGGGGCACCTCATCGACGCCGAACGCGGGCGTGGCGACGGTGCGTACCTGGAGGATCTCGCCGTCGTCCCCGGCGCGCAGGAACCAGATGTGGCCCTCGGCCCACCGGCCGACCAGCGCGGCCCCGTCGGCGTCGACGGGGTGCCCTCGGCGCGCCAGCACGGCTGAGACGAGGTCGTGCGTCAACGGCCGCAGCGCCGACGGATGGCCGGCCAACGGTCCGTCCTCGAACTCCGGCGACGCCATCGGACACCCTTCCCTGGGGCGAATATCACGGCATACGGCGGTGGCCGCGCTGCGACACGCGGACGCGACCAGTAAGACCGGCAGATCCCGGGGCCCGCCGTTACGGTGATGCTATGGCGGGCCGTACCTCTCAGGCGAGCCGCCGACGCGGCGCGTCGCCGCGCGGTGGCACGAACAACAGTCGTGCCCGCCAACCGGCGAAGAAGACCCGGGCGCCGGTCCGGCGTCGCACCACGGCCCGGGGACCGGGCCCGGCGGCGTACGTCGGCCGGGCGGTCCGTGCGGTGTGGATGGGTCTGGCGCACAGCGTCGGGTGGGCGGTACGCGCCACCGGCCGGCAGGCCGCCTCCGCCGCCGACATCGATCCGGAGCACCGCCGCGACGGCGCCGGGCTGCTGGTGATCGGTTTCGCCCTGCTCACCGCAGGTGCACTGTGGTTCTCCGGGGCCGGTCCGCTGGGCGCCCAGCTCGCCGACACGATCCGGCTGTTCCTCGGTGCCATCTCCATCGTGGTGCCGGTGCTGCTCGGCATCGGCGCGTGGCGGCTGATGCGGCAACCCGGCGACCCCGAGCACCGGGGCCGCGGCCTGATCGGCTGGGGCTCCATGCTGGTCGCCACCGCCGCGATGCTGCACATCGGTCAGCAGCCGGCCGACCCGACCGAGCGGGACTTCGCCGGTGGCCTGATCGGCGCCGGCGTGGGCAGCCTGCTGGAGCGCGCGGTGACCGCGTGGGTGGCCGTGCCGCTGCTGCTCCTGCTGCTGGTGTTCGGGTTGCTGGTGGTGACCGCGACGCCGATCAACAAGGTGCCCGAGCGGCTCGGCCTGCTGGCCGGGACCGTGATCGGCCGCACCGACGAGGAGGACGAGGCCGAGACGCCCGCCACGCCGCCGAAACGACGGCCGGCGAAGCGGACGCCTCCGCCGATCGACCCGGACGACTTCGAGGACCTGGACGGGGTGGACCTCCAGGAGACCGTGGTCCTGCCGCGCAAGGCGCCGTCCCGGGTGCCGGCCAGCCGCAAGCCGGCCGAGCCGCCGGAGCACTCGCCCGCACCGACCCGGGCCGAGCAGCTCGCGTTGACCGGGATGGCCGGGGACTACACGCTGCCTCCGGCGAACATGCTGAGTACCGGTGCCGCGCCGAAGAGCCGCAGCAAGGCCAACGACGAGGTGATCGCGGCGCTGACCGGCGTCTTCGACCAGTTCGACGTGGACGCGGCGGTGACCGGATTCACCCGGGGCCCGACGGTGACCCGGTACGAGGTCGAGCTGGGCCACGGCGTCAAGGTCGAGCGGATCACCCAGCTCTCCCGCAACATCGCGTACGCGGTGAAGTCGCCGGACGTCCGCATCCTCAGCCCGATCCCGGGCAAGAGCGCGGTCGGCGTGGAGATCCCGAACACCGACCCGGAGAACGTGGCGCTCGGCGACGTGCTGCGGTCGCGGGCGGCCACCAGCGACCACCACCCGATGGTGGTGGCCCTCGGCAAGGACATCGAGGGTGGATTCGTGGTGGCCAACCTGGCCAAGATGCCGCACATCCTGATCGCCGGTGCCACCGGCGCGGGCAAGGCTCTGGCTCTGGACACACCGATAGCCACACCTGCCGGCTGGTCCACTATGGGGGAGCTCGGGGTCGGTGATCAGGTGTTCGACGAGCACGGCCAGCCGTGCACGGTCGTTGCCGTCACGCCGGTCATGCACGATCGGCCCTGTTACGAGGTGGAGTTCTCCGACGGCACCACGATCGTCGCTGATGAGAACCACGAGTGGCGGACGACGACCCGGGCCGAGCGCACCCACCGTCTGCACCGGTGGAAGGACGGGTCCTACTGGTCATCAGCGGATCGCGATCTGATCGCCGACCGCTGGGCCCAGGTGATGAGGGATCCTGATCGTCCAGTGTCGAGCCGGGAGGTCTTGACGGACCTGGGCACGCAGTTCCGGAATGTTCTGTACCAGATCCTCCGAGATGTCCCGAAGCGGTCAGAGCTTGCCAGGGTGCCGTACGAGCGTGGTGGTCGAACGGTGACTCGTTGGGTGCCCACCTATTCTCGTCGATGCGTGTATGACATGCTGTCCCATCGCGTACTCGGTCCCGGACGGTCGAGTGGTAGGAAGTACCTCGCCCAGGGCACCGTAACGACGGCTGAGATCGCTGCGTCCCTGCGGGTGGGACCGAATGGACAGTGGACGAACCATGCCGTGGATGTCGCGGCCCCGCTGAGTTGTCCCGAGCAGGAACTGCCTGTTGCTCCGTACACCCTGGGATGCTGGTTGGGCGATGGGACAACCGGCTCTGCCATGCTCACCTCCGCTGACGACGAGATTCTCGATCAGATCCGAATCGACGGCTACCTGTTGACCAAGCATGCGGCCAGCAAACTCCACTACACCATCTCGAACCGCCCCGACCGTGACCGACGTGTAGCGGAAGCGCTGTTGCTGGCGGAGCAGGGAGTGGGGGGGCGAGCCGCCGCCAAGTTTGTCGGGGTGTCAGCGGCAGCCGTCTATCGCGCTCGCAAGCAATGTCAGGGAGCAGTGGTCCATGCGCCGGTGACGTTGCCCGAAGCCGGTCGGCAGCCGTATCGGACGATGCGGGCGCTCTTTCGGGAGATCGGGGACAAACACATCCCGCCGGTGTACCTGAGAGCGTCTGAGCCTCAACGGCGTGCCCTTTTGGCTGGTCTTCTAGACACCGATGGCACCGTCTCGAAGCGGGGTGGTGTGGAGTTGACGCTCACCAACGAGCGGCTCGCCCGCGACGCCCTTGAGCTCATCCGTGGCCTCGGGTATCAGGCGACGATGACGACGAAGGCCGTCAGAGGAAGAAAGCCGACGACTTCGACCGCCTATCGAATTCGCTTCACTCCGGCAGACAAAGTCTTCCGGCTGGGTCGGAAGCTCAGTCGTCAGGTGGTGGAGAACCGCTCGACGACCTCCCGCCGGTACATCGTCGACGTGCGGCCGATCCCGTCGGTACCCGTCCGTTGTATTCAGGTGGACAGCCCGAGCCATTTGTACCTGGCCAGCCGGGCACTCGTGCCGACCCATAATTCGAGCATCCTCAACTCGCTGCTCGTGTCGATCCTGACCCGGGCCACGCCGGACGAGGTGCGGCTGCTGCTGATCGACCCGAAGCGGGTCGAGCTGACCGGCTACGAGGGCATCCCGCACCTGGTCACCCCGATCGTGACCAACGCGAAGAAGGCCGCCGACTCGCTGGAGTGGGTGGTCCGCGAGATGGACATGCGCTACGACGACCTGGCGGCCAACGGGGTCCGGCACATCGACGACTTCAACCGCAAGGTCCGCAACGGCGAGATCAAGGCGCCACCGGGCAGCGAGCGGGAGATGCGCCCGTACCCGTACCTGCTGGTGATCGTGGACGAGTTGGCCGACCTGATGATGGTCGCGCCGCGGGACGTGGAGGACTCGGTCGTCCGGATCACGCAGCTCGCCCGGGCCGCCGGCATCCACCTCGTGCTCGCCACCCAACGGCCCTCGGTCGACGTGGTGACCGGTCTGATCAAGGCCAACGTGCCGTCCCGGCTGGCGTTCGCGACCTCGTCGCTGGCCGACTCCCGGGTCATCCTGGACCAGCCGGGCGCGGAGAAGCTGCTCGGGCGCGGTGACGGCCTGTTCCTGCCGATGGGCGCGTCGAAGCCGGTGCGGATCCAGGGCGCCTGGGTCACCGAGCGCGAGATCGGCGACGTGGTCAAGTTCTGCAAGGACCAGCGCGAGCCGGAGTTCCGTTCCGACGTACTGGCCCCCGCCCAGGAGAACAAGAAGAAGATCGACGAGGACATCGGCGACGACCTGGACCTGCTCGTACAGGCGGTCGAGCTGGTGGTCACCTCGCAGTTCGGCTCGACCTCGATGCTCCAGCGCAAGCTGCGCGTCGGGTTCGCCAAGGCGGGCCGCCTGATGGACCTGATGGAGACCCGGGGCGTGGTCGGCCCCTCCGAGGGTTCCAAGGCCCGCGACGTGCTGATCAAGCCGGACGAGCTGGAAGAGGTCCTGGACGGTCTGCGGGGCGCGGAAGGCTGACCCCGGCACCGGGCTGACCCGTCGGCACCGCCACTGCGGGCCGACCGACACACGAGGAAGGGCCCGCCGGACGTCCGGCGGGCCCTTCCTCGTCTGCGGTGTCGCGGGTCAGCTCGCCAGCGCTGCCGCGAGGACCAGGTTGAGCAGGATCGCGGCCACGCCCGCCCCGGCGGCGTACCAGCCGAGCGGCTTGTCGCCCTGCACCGCGCCGGCGACCCCGAGCCCGACGGCGACCAGGCCGAACAGCAGCGGGAACAGGAACAGCGCGAGACCGGCGAAGACGAAGCCAGCGATCGTGCAGATGCGGGCGGCGTTGGTGCGCGGGCGGGTGCCGGCGTGCATGTTGGCCATGATCTCCTCCGGTGGTCAACTCGTCGTTGATCGGCCAGTACCCATGCCGGGGTGCCGTCCAAACAGCACCCCGGCCACGGATCAGTGATAGACCTTGAGCCCGACCACACCGGCGACGACGAGCAGCAGGCAGAGCAGCCGGGGCACGCTGGCCGACTCGCCCAACGCGAGCATGCCGACCAGGGCGGTACCGGTCGCGCCGATGCCGACCCAGATCGCGTAGCCGGTGCCGACCGGGATCTCGCGCAGCGCGTACGCCAGTCCGGCCATGCTGAGCACCAGCGTGACCGCGAAGACCGCGGAGGGGACGGGTCGGGTGAAACCGGCGCTGCGGTCCAGGGCGATCGCCCACGCCGTTTCGAGAAGTCCGGAGATCACCAGTGCGATCCAGGCCATCGGGTCACCTCTTCAGGGCCGCCCGGGCCACCGGGGCGCCGGGACGAGTCGGGTCCATCACGCGGGGCGTCTTGGCTCACCGGGTACGCCCACGACTCGTCCGGGACGGCCACGCGGGCCGTCGGGACCGACCGTAGCACCGGACGCGGTGGACGGCTCGGGTGAGAACACTCACCGGGAGTGGACCTCAAGGTGACTTCAACTTGCACGATGGCAGGCATGACGGTCCTCATCTGCGACCCGGAGGTCGCCGCCGCGCTGGACGCCGCGACCACCGTGGACGCGATGCGCCACGCCCTGCTCGCCGCGTACGAGGGGCGGCTGGTGGCCCCGCCCCGGGCCGCCGCGCCGCTGGGCGGGGGCCGGATGGTGCTGACCGCCGGGCACCTGCGCGACGAGTGGTACGGCTACCGGTCGTACGACACCTTCGGGCACCCGGGCGCCGAGCAGGTGGTGGTGCTGCACGACGGGCGTACCGGGGTGGTGCGGGCGGTGGCGGTGGGGGAGGAGTTGGGCTCCCGGCGGACCGGTGCGACAGGTGGGGTCGCGGTGGACGCGCTGGCCCGCCCGGACGCCGCCACGCTGGGCGTGATCGGTGCCGGCCGGATGGCCTGGACCCAGGTGTGGGCCGCCGCCGCGGTACGACCGCTGCGCGAGGTGACCGTGCACAGCCGCTCGGCGGCCCGCCGGGAGGCGTTCGCCGCCCGGGTCCGCGCCGAACTCGGCGTCCCGGCCCGCGCGGTGGACACCGTGCGCGGGGCCACCCGGGGTCGGGACGTGGTGGTGCTGGCCACCACGTCCACCACGCCGGTGCTGACCGCCGCCGACGTCTCCCCGGGTACGCACGTCAACGCGGTCGGCTTCAAGCAGTGCGACCGGGCCGAGTTCGGCACCGACCTGCTGGACGCCGCCGCCGTGCTGGCCAGCGACTCCCCGGAGCAGGCCGGCGCGTACGTTCCGCCGATGCTCGCCGCCCAACCGCCGTACGCCGGCCGCCTGCGCGACCTGGGCGCGGTGCTGGCCGGCGCGGCACCCGGCCGCACCGACGCGGACCAGATCTCGGTCTTCTGCTCGGTCGGCCTGGCCGGCGGCGAGGTGTTCCTGCTCGACCGCCTGGTCTCGGTCCTCGCCCCGGCCGCCTGACGTCCGGCCCTGCCGTGCCCGGTCGGTCGGCGCGCGCCCTGCCCGGTCGGCCCGAGCCCGCCCCGCCCGTCCGTGTCCGGTGGGGCGGGAGCCGGCCGGGCTGTCGGTCGGGGGTCGGTGGCCCGGTACCCTCGGATGGTGTCTGCCACCTCTCCTGTCGACGACTCCCAGGCGGTGCGTCCGGCGTCGCCCCGCGACCCGGAGCAGCCCGCCGACGGCCGCCGGGTCGCCCTGCTGACCCTGGGCTGTGCCCGTAACGAGGTCGACTCGGAAGAGCTGGCCGCCCGCCTGCACGCCGACGGCTGGCAGGTGACCACCGACGGCGAGGGCGCCGACGTGGTGGTGGTCAACACCTGCGGCTTCGTGGAGAAGGCCAAGCAGGACTCGATCCAGACGCTGCTGGCCGCCGCCGACACCGGGGCCAAGGTGGTCGCGGCCGGCTGCATGGCCGAGCGGTACGGCCGGGAGCTGGCCGACAGCCTCCCCGAGGCGCAGGCGGTGCTCAGCTTCGACGACTACCCGGACATCGCGGCCCGGCTGGACGCGGTCGTCGCCGGGCGGGAGTTCGCCGCGCACACCCCCCGCGACCGGCGGGAACTGCTGCCGCTGACCCCGGTCGCCCGGCGGGACAGCGCGGTGTCGCTGCCCGGCCACGGCACGGTGGCCGAGGTGGACGAGCACACCCCGGCGCACCTGCGTCCGGTGCTGCGTCGCCGTCTGGACAGCGGCCCGGTGGCCTCGCTCAAGCTGGCCAGCGGCTGCGACCGGCGCTGCACGTTCTGCGCGATCCCGGCGTTCCGGGGCGCGTTCGTCTCGCGTACGCCGGACGAGCTGCTCGCCGAGGCGGAGTGGCTGGCCAAGAGCGGTGTCCGTGAGCTGGTGCTGGTCAGCGAGAACTCCACGTCGTACGGCAAGGACCTGGGCGACCCCCGCGCGCTGGAGAAGCTGCTGCCGCAGCTCGCGGTGATCGACGGCATCGTCCGGGTCCGCGTCAGCTACCTCCAGCCGGCCGAGACCCGGCCCGGTCTGGTCGAGGCGATCGCCACCACGCCCGGCGTGGCGCCCTACTTCGACCTGTCGTTCCAGCACTCCAGCGAGCCGGTGCTGCGCCGGATGCGGCGTTTCGGCTCCACCGACCGCTTCCTGGAACTGCTGGCCTCGGCACGGGCCCTGGCCCCGGAGGCCGGCGCGCGGAGCAACTTCATCGTCGGCTTCCCCGGTGAGACCCGCGCCGACTACGACGAGCTGGTCCGCTTCCTCACCGAGGCCCGGCTCGACGCGATCGGGGTCTTCGACTACAGCGACGAGGACGGCACCGAGGCCGCCGGACTGCCCGGCAAGGTCTCCGCCGCCACCATCAAGCGGCGGTACGACAAGCTCAGCGCCCTCGCCGACGAGCTGTGCTCGCAGCGGGCCGAGGACCGTCTCGGCGCCACGGTCGAGGTGCTGGTCGACTCGGTCGACGGCGGCGTGGTCGAGGGCCGGGCCGCGCACCAGGCTCCCGAGGTGGACGGCTCGACCACCCTTGTCGCCCCGGACGGCGGCGGGGTCGACCTGGCCGCGCTGCGCCCCGGTGACCTGGTCCGGGCCACCGTCACCGACACCGAGGGCGTCGACCTGGTCGCCGTACCCGATGAGATGATCTCGGCGGCGCCCGGCGCGACACGGTGACCGCCGACCAGGACGAAGCGGGAGAGCGACCAGGTGTGCTGCCGGAGAACGCGCCGATGACGGAGGCGACGGAGTCCACCCCGCTGCCCGTGGTGGCCCGGGTGGTCCCGGTGGTCAACGCCGCCAACGCGCTGACCGCGCTGCGGCTGCTGCTCGTACCGGTCTTCGCCGCCTGTGTGGTGGTCTCCGGCATGACGCACGCCGGGTGGCGCAGCGTCGCCTGCGTGATCTTCGTGGTGGCCTCGGCGACCGACCTGGTCGACGGCTGGATCGCCCGCCGGTTCTCGTTGGTCACCTCGTTCGGCAAGGTGGCCGACCCGATCGCGGACAAGGCGCTCACCGGCGCCGCCCTGCTGCTGCTCTCCTGGTACGCCCAACTGCCCTGGTGGGTGACGGTGGTCATCCTCGCCCGCGAGCTGGGCATCACCGCGCTGCGCTTCTGGGTGATCCGGCGCGGGGTGATCGCGGCGAGCCGGGGCGGCAAGGTCAAGACGGCGCTCCAGATCCTCGCCATCACCTGGTACCTCTGGCCGATGCCCGACGGCCTGGCCGCCGTCGGTCCGTGGATCATGGCAGCGGCGGTCGCGGTGACGGTGGTCACCGGGTTCGACTACATCGCGCAGGCCCTGCGGCTGCGGCGGACCCGCTGACCGTTCGCCCCGGCGGTGCGGCGAGTAGACCGCCCGCTTGTCGGGAAGGATGCAGGGCGTGGGTGTCAGAGAAGGCGAAGGACAGATGGGCAGCGCGGCGGCCGGTGTGGTGCACCGCCTCACCGAGCGGCGGGAGACTCTCGCCACCGTCGAGTCGCTGACCGGTGGACTGCTGGCCGCCACGATCGTGGAGGTGGCCGGGGCGAGCGCGGTCTACCGGGGCGGGCTGGTGGTGTACGCGACCGAGCTGAAGGAACAGCTCGCCGACGTACCGGCGGATCTGCTGGCGGCGCGCGGCCCGGTGGACGGCGACGTCGCCGCCGCCATGGCCGAGGGCGGGCGGAAGCGCTGCGGTGCCGACTGGGGCCTGGCCACCACCGGGGTCGCCGGGCCGGAGCCGCAGGACGGCAAGCCGGTCGGGTTGGTCTACGTCGCGGTCGCCGGCCCCTACGGCAGCGAGGTACGCGAACTCCACCTGGACGGTAGCCGGGACCACATTCGGGGCGAAACGGTCACCGAGGCGCTTCGGATGGTTGCCGCCCACGTGCAGAAGGACGTCGCTGCCGCAAGCTAGGAGGGCGGGGCGGGATGTCGCGGCGGCCCGCAACGGGTACGGTTGCGGGAAAGCTCCGACAGTCGGAGCCGGTGCGCACCACCGGGCCGGCGGCCGGGCGAACTGTGTCCCTCAGGGGAGGTGCGATGGTCCTGCTACGCCGGGTGATCGGTGACGCACTACGGGCGCGCCGGCAGGGGCAGCACCGCACGCTGCGCGAGGTCTCTTCCGCCGCCAACGTCAGCCTGGGCTACCTGTCCGAGATCGAACGCGGCCACAAGGAACCCTCCAGCGAACTGCTCGCCGCGATCTGCGACGCGCTCGGCGCTCGCCTGTCCGAGCTGTTGCGCGAGGTCAGCGACACCGTCGCCCTCGCCGAGCAGCTACCGGGCGTGCTGGTGCCGGTGCAGGACGAGCCGGCCGAGGCGACTCCGGTCGGCGCGACGGCGGTGCACAAGTCCACCGGTCGACCCGTACGCCAGGTCAGCTCGGACGGCTCCGTCGCGGTCGCGGTGCGCCAGGAGTCCCCGCTCAAGGCGACCCTGCGCAGCACCCGGGTCCGCTCCGCCGAGCGCACCGAGCGGGACGTGGTCTGCGCCGCCTGAGCGTGTTCCACACCGCGTGAGCCGCCGGCCGATGGTCGAGGTGGCGACCGCCGCGTAGGGTTGATCGCAGCGTCCCCCTCGCGCCGGTACGGATGTCGTGCTGGCGCTCGGCTGGGACGATGGACCCACCATCGCCGGTGGCCGAGCTGGGCCGGCCGGACATGGCGGTTGGCGCAGCGACGTGACTGAGGGGATACGGCGGAGATGGCGAACCCGTTCGTCAAGGGTTGGAAGTACCTGATGGCGCTCTTCGGCGCCCGAATCGACGAGCACGCCGATCCCAAGGTGCAGCTCCAGCAGGCGATCGACGAGGCGCACCGGCAACACCAGGCGCTCGTGCAGCAGGCCGCCGCGGTGATCGGCAACCAGCGGCAGCTGGAGATGAAGCTCTCCCGGCAGATGTCCGACGTCGAGCGGTTGCAGAGCAACGCCCGGCAGGCACTGGTCCTCGCCGACCAGGCCCGCGCCAAGGGCGACGAGACCGAGGCCGGCCGCTACGAGCAGTCCGCACAGACTCTCGCCAGCCAGCTCGTCTCCTCCGAGCAGGCCGCCGAGGACCTCAAGACCCTGCACGACCAGGCGCTCGCCGCCGCCGGTCAGGCCCGCCGGGCGGTCGAGAACAACTCGATGATCCTCCAACAGAAGCTCGCCGAGCGGGCCAAGCTGCTCAGCCAGCTCGAACAGGCCAAGATGCAGGAGACCGTGGCCTCCTCGCTGGAGTCCATGTCGGCGCTCACCGCCCCCGGCAGCACGCCCAGCCTGGACGAGGTCCGCGACCGCATCGAGCGCCGCTACTCCACCGCGATGGGCCGCGCCGAGCTGGCCGGCAACTCGGCCGAGGGCCGGATGCTGGAGATCCAGAAGGCTACGCTGGACGTGGCCGGGGCGTCCCGCCTCGACCAGATCCGGGCCAGCATGGCCGGCGAGCAGCTCGGTGGCACGGCCGACCAGAACGCCGTCGGTGGCGGCCAGCAGCCGGCGGCACAGACCAACGACCCGGGTGTGGCCCGCCTCGACGAGCTGCGGGCCAGCATGAACCGGGATCGCAACACCGGCGACGCCAGCGCCGCCGGCTGAACCGAGGCGTCAAGGAGGCGACGGTGGCAGCAGACGAGCGCACCCGCTACTTCCGTCGGCTGGGCAAGCTCCGCCGCTCCGCCCGCCGGTGGAGCGTACTGGCCGGCGGGCTCGGCGGCGCCACCGTCATCCTGACCCCGTACGCCGGCATTGGCCTCGCCGACGCCTTCTGGGCCGCCGCTGCAGGCGCCTCCACGGCCCTGGCCGCCTGGCGCTGGGTGGACCTGCGGGCGCTGTCCGCCCAGCCCGCCCCACCCGCCCTCGACCCCGCCCAGGCCGCCGCCCGCAGCCGCGCCCGTCTGGTCGCCGCCGTGGAACGGCTACCGGTCGGGGCCGGGGTGGTGGCCGAGGTGCGCCGGGCACGATCCCGTGGCGCCCTGCGCGGCACCAGCGCGGCCCAGCCGTGGGAACGGCTGGACCGGGCGGCGTCGACCCTGGCGTCGATGGGTGGCCGGCTGACCGGCTTCGCCGAGCCCGCCGTCGCCGAGGCCGCCGTGGCCGAGCAGTCGCTGCGCGAACTGGCGAACCGGGTGGCGAGCGTGGAACGCGCGGTCCGCCTCGCGCCCCCGGACGCGCGTCCCGCGCTCACCGAGGCGCACGAGGCGCTGACCGGACAGTTGGACGCCGGTGTGGGGGCGTACGAGCGGCTGGTCGTGGCGGCGGCCGGTTACCTGGCCGAGGAGTACCGGCCGACCAGCGAGCACCCGTCTGCGGCACGGCTGACCGAAGCGACGGACATGCTGCACGGGTTCGCGTCGGCGCTGTCGGAACTGCGGGCCGTAGGCCGCCCCGCCACCACCTCCTGACCGCCGGACCCCGTCGTCGGCGGTCTGCCGCCGGTCGGGCACGTCGGTGTGCGCCGGCTGGATCCGTCGGTCCGCGCCAGTCGGACTAGGCGGTCCGTGCTGGCTGGATCTGTCGGTGCGTGCCGGTTGGACTTGGCTGTCCGTGCTGGCTGGATCTGTCGGTGCGTGCCGGTTGGACTTGGCGGTCCGTGCCGGTTGGACTAGGCGGTGTGCGCTGGCTGGATCTGTCAGTTCGTGCCGGTCGGACCCGTCGTCGCTGGCTGGGCCTGCTGGTCCGGGCTGGTTGTCGCCCGAGCGGGCATGTCGCCGGTCGAGCCCGTCTGTCCGGGCTGGTCACACCTCTCGTCGTCGCCCGCGCCACGCTGATGCCGCTGCGCCCGTGCGCGGTCAGGCACCTCGGCCTGCCGATCATGGAGTGGGGTTCGTGGCGTGCGGCAAATCGTCGGTCGGCCACCATGCCGTCGGGCGTGAGGACGTGGGTGGGTAGATCTGTTGTCGCTGCAGCGACAACAGATCTACCCACCGCCCTGCACACCCGAGGCCTGCCGAGCGCCTCGTCCCCACCTGGCCGCCGTCTTCCCCGACGCCGTCGATCATGGAGTTGAGGTCGTCATTACGTGGCGAAGTGCACCTTCTGTCGCTACCACAACTCCATGATCGGCGGCGTGGGCGGGCAGACGGAGTGGGCGGACAGGCGGTGTGGGTGGGGTCGGCGGCGTCGGCGGGACAGGCGGGATAGGCGGGACAGGCGGTGTGGGTGGGCAGGCGGGGAGGCGGGGCAGGCGGGGGCGGCAACGGGGTGGGGCGCCCAGAGGTCATACGGGGGTGGTGACCGGGATGGGGCCGGTGTACGCGGACGCGGCCACCACGTTGAACGAGCGGATCCGGTAGTGGTAGGTGACGCCTCGGGCCAGGCCGGTGTTGGTGAAGCCGCGTCCGGTGACGGTGAAGGTCGCCAGTTCGCGGGTGAACGCGGCGTCCAGGGCGCGTTCCACGGTGAAGCCGGCTCCCGCGCCGGTGGGGGTGCTCGCCGCCCAACCGAGTACGACGGTCGCGGTGTCCGGGTCGGGGGTGCTGGTGGCGACGCTGACCGCGGTGGGTACGCCGGGCACCGGCGGGGTGATCACGGTGGCCACGGTGGACCAGGGCGAGGCGACGCCCAGGTAGGTGGTGCGTACCCGGTAGTAGTAAGTGGTGTCGGGGGCGAGCGCGGTGTCCAGGTGGTGGTCGCCGACGCCGATGGCGGTGGTGCCGGGGCCGCTGGTGAAGGTGGGGTTGGTGGCCCGCTGCACGTCGATGCCGGTGGCGAAGGAGCGGTTGGCCCAGCGCAGCGCGGCCCGGAGCGGGGCGGCCGGTGGGATGGTGGCGGTCAGGCCGGTGGGGGCGGTGAGCTGCACCGCGGCCGGGACGCTGTTCGACCAGGCGGAGCAGCTCACGGTGTTCTCCGCGCGCAGGCGGTAGTGATACGTGACGCCGGGCGTGATGGTGGCGTCGGTGTAGCGGGTGGCGGTGCCGGCCACGGTGATCTCGGTGAGGCCGCCGGCGAAGGTGGAGTCGGTGGCCCGGTGCAGCAGGTGGCTGGTGGCGGCGGGCAGGCTGCCGTTGCCGGTCCAGGTCAGGTTGATCGCCGGCAGGGCGGTGGCCGAGCCGGGGGCCGGGGTCGCGTTCAGGCCGGTGGGGGAGCGGGGCGCGACGCGGACCACCAGCGGACGGCTCATGCCCTGGTCGCGCAGGCCCGCCGCGGCACTGCCCCAGCGATACTCCCAACCCAGGTTGACCAGGCGGTTGACCACCGAGGCGGGACGCCCGTCGAGCGGGCTGATCTCGGTGGAGCCGGTGGGTACGCCGGCCGGTCGGGTCGGGTCGAGCAGCCGGATGCTGTCGCCGAGCTTGAACGGCAACGGCGGGGCCTCGGGGCGGAGCGCGACCAGCACGTCCTCGCCCGGGTCGACCCGGACGACCTGCTTCCAGCCGAGTTCGCCGGGGTGCGGCGGCCGGATCCGACCGTCGCGGCCGACCCGGCTGACCACCTGCACGTCGAGGCCGTCGAAGCGGACCGGGTGGGTGTGTCGGCCGCTGCCGCGTACCCGCCAGAGCTGCGTGCCGTCACCGGGTGCGCCGATCGGGACGGCCGGGTCGCTGACGTGCAGGGTCTCGGTGGCCGGGTCGGCGGGGCCGAGCGGCAGGGTGGGCTCGTCGAGCGGGCCGGCGTGCGGGTGGCCGACGCCGAGGCGGCCGGTGGCGCGTCCGTGCTCGGGTTCGAAGAGCTGCCGGACGGCCTTGACCGCCAGCGGCAGCGTCACCGGTGTGGTGCCGCCGGTCGGGGTGAACGTGACGGCGGCGGCGTGCACCGGGATCCGGGTCGGCGCGGAGACCGTGCCGAAGCCGGCGTCGTAGGCGGGTTGCGGCACGACCGGGGGACGTTGGCTGGCCGCGTACGCGCCGGGCAGCCGCTCGCGCAGCCGGTCCAGGTCGTACGGGGACGCGGGGGAGCCGGTCACCCGGAACTGCACCAGGGTGCGGGTGTTCGGGCCGTACCCGGGACGGGTCGGTGGCGCGCCGCCCTCGGCGGTGCGGTCGGGTCCGTCGGTGTGGTGGTCGTGTCGGGGGTCGAACGCGGGCAGCGGGGCCGGGGCGTCGTTGTAGAGGATCAACGTGCTGCCCGGCGCGACGGCGGCGAAGTCCACCAGCACGTCGGCGCGTTCGCCGGGTGCCAGCAGCAGGGCGTGCCCGTCGACGTTGAGCACGGTCGCCTCGCGCCGGTCGTATCGGAATCCGATCGGACGGTTCGGGATCACCACCGGCTCGGGCAGCAGACCGCACTCGTTGCCGATCCGGATCAGTTCCGGTCCGGCGGCGGACGGGTCCGGTACGCCACCGGGGCGGCCGTCCGTCGGCCAGCCCGTCGGCCGGCCGGGTGCCCGGACCGCGTCGACCATCGGCACCTCGCCCGCGTCGGCGTCGGCCAGCCGGCCCTCCGGTGTCCACATCGGCTCGTCCGAGGCGGCCCGGTAGAGCTGGAGGTTCAGCCACCGGTCGGTGCAGGCGTTCAGGATCCGCCACCGGTGGACCTTCGGCTCTACCTCCAGGTACGGGTACGCGGCGCCGTTGACCAGCACCGTGTCCCCGTACGCGGCGGGCACCGCGCTCGGGTGCGGCACGCCCGGCGCCTCCGGTGGCTCGTCCGGGTCGGTGACCGGGTCGTGGTGCGGGTTGGCCACGGTGGCGGCGGTGACCTCCGGTCCGGCCGACACGGCGGTACGCGACCACGGGCCGTAGTCCCAGCGGCCGGTCGGGTTGACGCCCTCGGGGCGGTGCGGGTCCTGCCGGGGCTGATAGACGTGCGGGTGCCAGAGGCTGCCGCGTGTCCCCCAGCGGCTGCGGTCCCAGGTGGGGTCCTGGGTGGCGAGCTGCGCGTCGTCGGGCACGAAGGTCTTGTCCTCGAAGACCAGTGGGAGCTGTTCGCAGGGCAGCACCCCGTCGTCGGCGAGCCGCTCCTGCGTCTCGTCGGTGAGCAGATAGAGCGCGACCTGTCCGGAGTAGACGGTCAGTCGGGACAGCCCGGCGGTGTTGTCGTGGAACCAGAGCAGCCGCCCGCTCTGCTCGTTCGGGATGTAGAGGGTGGTGGCGCCCTGCCCCGGGTGCGGCATGTCGGGGACGTGCGTCAGCCCGATCCCGGTCGGGTACGGGGTGATCTCCCCGGCCGGAGTGATCCACTGCCACGGGTTGCCGGCGCTGGCCCAACCGGTCGACGCGCCGCTCAGGTGCAGCACCGCCCGGTTCTGCGGGTACGGTGCCGGTCCGCCGAGCGGCCCGGTCCCGGCCCCCGGCACGGTCGGGTCGACCGGTAGGAAGAGGTCGCCGGCCGGCCCGGCGGGAAGCTGGTTGATGAACTTGATCCGTACCGGTCGGCCGCGTCGGGCCAGCACCACCGGCCCGAGGTGCCAGGGCTGGCGGGGCGGGGCCACCGTGTTGTGCCCGTCGACGTCGGTGCCGAGGTTCAGTTGCCGGTAACCACGCATCCGGGTCGCCGGCAGGTCGCTGTGCAGGCGTTGGGTGTACTCGGCGAGGCCGATCTCGTAGTAGTCGCAGCCGGGGTAGCTGATGGTGTCGGGCACCGCGACCGGCAGGTGGGCGCCGAGCGGCGTACGCCCCAGCGGGCCGAGACCGGGCAGCGGGTCGACGAACTTGCGGATGCCGGTGCCGCCCACCACCGCGCCGTCGGCGTCGACCACCGGCAGCGGACTGTACGCGTGGTTCGGCACCGCGCCGAAGAGCCGGGGCGCCGCCGCCGGGTCCAGACTGGCCGGTGCCGACGGTCGCTCGCCCGGCGCGCTCCGGGGCGGCGCGTGCGGTGCCGTCCGGCCGGGCGGTGACGCCTCCGCCGGGGGTGCGCTCCGGGCCGTGGCGGGTAGCGCACTGGGCGGCGGGGTGGGCGGTGCCGGGGAAGCCGATGCGCCCTGCGGTGCCGGGACGGAGCCGGGGTCCGCGTGGTCCGGGTCGGTGCGGGCTTCGGGGACGGCCCCCGGGCCCGACTCGCCGTTGCGGGTGGCGCGATCCCGCCAGGTCGACCGGAATCTGCGGAACACGGCCATGGCTCTCCCCGGGGTCGGGGCGCGGCGGCCACCACCGCGATGTGGCAGGCTCGGCGCGCGACTTTGACGTTCCGTGAGCGCTCAATCGCAGCATGCGACGACCGGGGGCCGGTTAGGAAGTACCCAATCGTCCCTATCTGCCGACCGCCCGGCGTGTCGACTGCGCCACTCCGACCCGGCCCGTCACCTGCGCAGACACCGGTGGAACTTGCGTCCGGAGCGGCGGAACTTCCACGCCGTCGGAAGTCAGGCGGCGGGCTGGCAGACCGGGCACCAGTAGGTGACCCGTTCGCCCAACTCCTCCTTGCGGATCGCCGTACCGCAGCGGCGGCACGGCTGCGCCCGGCGGCCGTACACGTAACTGGTCTGGCCCCGCCGCAGCGAGCCGGTGCTGCTCTGCGTCCACCGTCCCCGGTTCGCGGCCAGCAACTCCTGCGCCAGCCGGACCAGGCCGTCGAGGTCGGGCACCTCGCGGACCGGGGTACGCGGATGCACGCCGCGCAGGAACAGCACCTCGCACTTGTAGAGGTTGCCGACCCCGGCCAGGTTGCGCTGGTCGAGCAGCGCGACACCGATCGCGGTGTCCGGGTGCGCGCCGAGCCGGCGTACCGCCTCGACCGGATCCCAGTCGGCGCCGAGCAGGTCGGGGCCGAGGTGCCCGACCAGCCGGTCCTCGTCGGCGGTGGGCACCAGTGTCACGTCGTGCAGGTGGTAGCCGACGGCCGTCGCGGCGGCGGCCCGCAGCACCACCCGGATCAGGTGCGCCGGCCGGGCCGTCCAGCGTTCCCCGGGGGCGTACGTCCGCCAGGTGCCGTCCATCCGCAGGTGCGAGTGCAGCGTCCAGTGTTCCTGGCCGACGCCGGTGCGGGTGCCGCCGGTCGGGGTGGTGCCGGTGGAGGCGGGGACGGCGTTGGTCGGCGCGGTCAGGCGGAGCAGCAGGTGCTTGCCCCGGCTGGCGCACTCGCGTACCGCCCAGTCGGTCAGGTCGGTGGTGGCCAGTCGGGGCACCCGGAAGTCGCTGCCGGTCAGCCGAGCGCCGGCCAGGGCGCGGTCCAGGACGCGGGCGGTGTTCCAGACGGTGTCACCTTCGGGCACCCCACCATCCTCCCTCACCCGAACCGAATTCGCATGTATCGCTATTTGTATGCCACTTCGGTTCGATCTCCTTATATGAGCATTATCGGGGAGATCTGAGGAGGAAAACGAATGAATCGCATTCGTCTATCACGGCCGGCGACCGCGCCGGCCGCCGTCCTGGCCGCCGTCCTGGCCGCCGTCCTGGCCGTCACCCTGGCTCCCCCCGCGCCCGCCTCGGCCGCCCGCACCGACACGTGGCACGCCAGCCTGTCCACCGTCGACGCCGACGACGTCAACGTCCGGCACACCCGGTCCGGACTGCGACTGGCCGACGCGCGGCCACCCGGCGTACCGGCCCGCCGCAGCGCCGTCGCCGAGGGAATGCTGGTGACCGCGCCGCGTACCCTGACCCGCCCGGCCACCCGGTTCCGGGCCGAGGTCACCGGCACCGCCCGGTCCGGTGCCACCGCGAGCGCCCAGGTACGCGGCTGGCACGACACCGGCTGGACCGAATGGCGCGACGCCGTCCCGGCGGCGGTCTTCGACCGGCCCGTCGCCCGGGTGCAGACCCGGGTGGTGATCACCGGTGGTCCGGCCGGCGCCACCGCCGAGGTCCGCGCCGTCCGGATCACCGCCGACACCGGCGGGGTGGCCGTCACCGCCGCCACGCCCGGCCGGATCTACCGCGTCTTCACCACCCGGATCGGCCTCGTCGGCGAGGTGACCGCCAACGGGCACACGGTCGCGCCCCGCGACCACTTCGTGGCGCTGCCGTCGCGGCGGAGTCTCTCCCCGCGCAACAGCGGCGACTACACCGTCCGGGTCTGCACCACCAGCGGCAGCCGGTGCACGTACGCGCCGGTCTGGGACGTCGGACCGTGGAACACCCGGGACGACTACTGGAACCCCAGCGCCGTCCGGGAGAACTGGAAGGACCTGCCGCAGGGGCGTCCGCAGGCACAGGCCGCCTACCAGAACGGCTACAACGGCGGGCGGGACCAGTTCGGCCGTACGGTGCTGAACCCCGCCGGGATCGACCTCGCCGACGGCACCTTCTGGGACGGGTTGCAACTGACCACCAACGCCTGGGTCGACGTGGCCTACCTGTGGACCGGCACCGGCAGCCGCGCCGTGATCGGCGACGGGCCGCTGAACGTGCGGGCCGGAGCCGGCACCAACTACGCCAGCCGGGGACTGGCCGCCCGCTACGCCCACGTACCGGTCGAGTGCTACGTGACCGGGCAGACGGTGGCCGGGCCGTACCGCACCACCAACCGATGGAACCGTCTCGCCAGCGGGCAGTTCGTCAGCCACGCGTACGTCTCGGCGGTCTGGGGCCCCACGGTGCCGCGCTGCTGAACTCCGCGCGCGGAGCCGGGCCGGTGTCCTCCCACGCCGGCCCGGCCTGGGCTCAGGGCAGCTCGTCCGGCCGAGGAGCCCGGACCGCGTCCTGGTAGCGAGGGTGGCAGGCGCCGTAGACGGCGAAGTTCAGCCGGGCGTGCGACAGGCTCAGGTCCCCGTTCGGGCCGCCACGGACCACGTCCGCGTCGGCGTCGGCCTGACCGTCGTCGGTCCAGAAACAGACCGGACAGGTGCCGCCGCCGGTCCGGTACGCGCAGCAGGGGCAGGCGGCGGGAACCCAGCGATCGTTCACCGGAACAGCTTTCCACAGTAGACGTTACGGGCGTGTGGCGCGGGGCACCTCGTCGGCGGGGGCCGCCCACACCCGCAGCAGCGTACCCGGTACCACCCCGAGCAGGTCCACCGCGCGTCCACCGTTGACCGACAGGGCCACCAGTCCGGCCGAGTCGGCGTGCGCCACCAGCTGACCGACGGGCGCGTCACCGAACGTCCGCCCGTGCACCGCCACCCGCGCCGACTCGCTGTCCTGCGGGCGTACGTGCAACCGTCCCGGCAGCGGAGCGAGCAGGTCGGCCGACGCGGCCACCTGCACGTTGCCGAAATGGTCGACGCTCAGCACCTCGGCGACGAAACCGTCCGACGTCGACTCGACCACCGGTTCCGGCAGGCGTACCAGCGTTTCCGGATCGACCGCCGGACCGGCCTGCGCCATCGGCGCTCCCGTGGCCAGCCGGGCCGCCACCGGCGCGAACACGTCCCGGCCGTGGAACGTGGCGGAGACCCGCGCGGCCAGCCACGCCGGGTCGGTCAGCTCGACGGCGGCACGCACCCCGCCCAGCGCGTCGGCGGCGTCGCACAACAGGCCGTTGTCCGGTCCCACCAGCAGGCCCCCGGGCGTGGCCAGCGCGACGCCCCGCCGGGCCGTCCCCACCCCGGGGTCGACCACCGCCAGGTGCACCCCGCCGCCAGGCAGGTACGGCACCGTCTGGGCGAGCACCGTCGCGCCCCGCCGGACGTCACCCGGCGGCACCAGATGCGTCACGTCGATCACCCGCACCGTCGGGGCGAGCCGTGCGATCACCCCGTGGCAGGCGGCCACGAATCCGTCGGTCAGGCCGTAGTCGGTGGTGAACGAGACGACGCGGTCCACGCTGCTGGTCACGGCACCGCATCGTACGGTCCGGTGCGGGTGCCGGATAGGTGACAGGCCGCCTGACCGACCGGCCACTGCACAGCGCGCCGCCCGCCCGGCAGACTGCTCGGAGTGAGCCACCGGATCTTGCCAGCCCTCGTCCTCGTCGCGGTCACCGCCGCCCTCACCGCCTGCGGTGGTGGGGAGAAGGAACAGCCCTCCGCCGCCGACCCGACGAGCGCGCCGCCCACGGCCGGCGCGCCGGCCACCGCGCCGGCCCCGTCGGACGCGCCGTCGAGCGCGCCGTCCACCGCCGAGCCGACCGTCACCGGCAGCACCGAACGCCGTCCGCCCAGCCCGCCCCCGGTGGAACTGCCGCCTCGCAAGGCCGGCGAGCCCAGCGCGCGGGAGGTCGTCGCCGCCTTCCGGAGCGCCGGGCTCAAGGCGGGCAAGTCCAAGGACCGCTCCGTCGACTGTGGGCCGGACGGGCTCGGCCTGGGCTGCTCGGAGATCGTGGTCACCGACGGGGTGGCCGTCTACGTCTTCCCCGACGAGGTCAGCGCCACCGACATGGCCGAGGTGTGGGCCGGTGCCTCGTTCCGCTCCGGCACCGTCGTGCTCAACTACCTGGAGGCCAAGACGCCCCGCGCCGACCGCCCCGCCTACGAGAAGGCGCTGACCGCGCTCGACTGAGCCGGACGCCCACCGCGCGGGCCGGTCTCGGGCGACCCGGGATCAGGCGCGGAGCCGCAGGCCGCGTGGGGTGGTGCGGAATCCCGCGGCGGTGAGGGCGTCCCGCAGCGGCGACGAGCGGACGGCCTCACCGTCGGCGCGTTCCACCGACATCGGGCCGAGCGCACCGGAGTGGACCGCGTCGGCCAGCGCCTTGCCTGCGGCGGTCAACGCGTCGGCGTCGTCGGTGAAGCTGAGGAGAGTCCGGCCGCCGCGCTCGACATAGAGCACCAGGTCACCGGCGACCACCACGACCAGGGCACCGGCCTTGCGCCCGGCGCGGTGCCCGGTGGGCGCCGGTGTCGACGCGTCACCGGAGTCCACCACCCGATCCGGCCAGGGCAGCGCCGCGCCGTACGGGTTGGCCGGGTCGGTCGCGGCCAGCACCATCGCCGGGGCACCCCGGCTCGCCCGCCCGCCGTCGAGCGGCTCCGCCAGGGCCCGGATCCGGTCCACCGCGCCGGGCACCGCGAACTGTGCGGCGCCCAGCCCGTCGACGAAGTACCCCCGTCGGGCCGCGCCGCGTTCCTCCATCGCCGCCAGCACCGGATACACCGCCGCGAACCCGCCCGGCACCTGCTCGGCGACGACCGCGCCCCGGGTCACCACACCGTGCCGCTCCAGCAGCACGTCGGCCAGGGCGGCGGCCCGACGGGTCGGGTCGGTGTCCCGCTCCGGCAGCCGGGACCAGCGGCCCGCCCCCGTCGGCGGGCCACCCCGGGCCGGCAGGGCCACCCGCCCCGGCCGCCGGTAGCGGCCCCGCGCGGCGGTCGGCCGGGACCGGTGCGCGCCACCGCCGCCGAGCAGCGCCCGCAGCGGTGCCAGCGTGTCGTTGGTGAGATGACCGGACCAGACCAGTTCCCAGATCACCGCTGTCAGCGCGGCGTCGTCGGTGGACCCGACCCGGTCGGCCAGCGGACGGAAGAACATCGCCTGTCCGTCACCGAGCGCGTCCAACACCGCGTCGTGCAGGGGCGTACGCGCCAGCGTGTCGTCCGTCGGCGGCAGCAGCAGCGCGGCGGCGTCCGCGTACGCCAGGCCGACCCAGCCGTCGCCGCCGGAGATCGCACCCGCGCCGGCCCACAGCACCTCGCCACTGGCGCACAGCTCGTCGAGGTGGGCGGGGGAGTAGTCGGCCACCCGGGCCGGTAGCACCAGCCGTTCCAGGGCCGAGGCGGGCACCGAGACGCCCTGCAACTGCTCCACGGCGGCGGCCACCGCCTCGACGCCCCGCGCCGACGAGCCGACCTGCTGCCAGCGGGGCAGAAAGGTGGCCAGCGCCCGGGGCGGCACCGGCTCGATCTCGCGGCGGAGCGCGGCGAGCGAACGGCGGCGCAACATGCGCAGCACCTCGGCGTCGCACCACTGGGTGCCGACCGACTCCGGGGTGAACTCGCCGGAGACCACCCGGCTGGTGGCCCCCAACCGACGCAACGCCTGCTCCACCACGAAGACGCCCAGCCCGAACCGGGCCGCGCAGGTGCTCGCCGCGAACGGCGCGTGCGTACGGGCGTAGCGGGCGACCAGGTCACCGAGCGGATCGGCGACCGGTTCGAGGTACGCCTCGGCGACGCCCACCGGCAAGGCCACGCCCAACGCGTCCCGGAGCCGGCCGGCGTCCTCCACCCCGACCCAGCGGTCCTGCCCGGCGATCCGGACCCGCAGCACCCGCCGGGCGGCGGCCAGCTCGGTCAGCCAGTCCACCGGCACCCCGCGTTCGGCCAGCTCGTCGTCGCTCAGGTCGCCGATCTGGCGCAGCAGCTCGACCACGTCCTCGGCGTCGCGGGGACGACGTTGCGGGGTGAGCCAGCGCAACTGCCGCTCGGTCTCGGCGAGCACCTCCGCGTCGAGCAACTCGCGCAGGTCGACCCGACCGAGCAACTCGCCCAGCAGGGCCGAGTCGAGCGCCAGCGCCGCCGCCCGGCGCTCCGCCAGTGGCGAGTCGCCCTCGTAGAGGAAGGCGCCCACGTACCCGAAGAGCAGCGAGCGGGCGAACGGCGACGGGCGCGGGGTCTCCACCTCGACGAGCCGCACCCGGCGACCGGCCAGGTCCCGCATCACCTGGGTCAGCGCGGGCAGGTCGAAGACGTCCTGGAGGCATTCCCGGGCGGCCTCCAGGGTGACCGGGAAGTCGGCGTACTCGCGGGCGACGTCGAGCAGTTGGGCGGCGCGTTGCCGCTGCTGCCAGAGTGGCTGGCGGCGACGCGGGTCGCGGCGGGGCAGCAGCAGCGACCGCGCGGCGCACTCGCGGAACCGGGCCGCGAACAGCGCCGAGGTGCCGACCGACTCCTCCACGAGCTGGACGATCTCCTCGGGGTCGAAGGCCACCACGTCGGCACCGGGCGGCGTGTCGGCGGTGTCCGGCAGGCGGACCACGATGCCGTCATCGGCGGGCAGCACCTGGGCGTCCACGCCGTACCGCTCGGCAAGTCGACGGCCGACGGCCAGCGCCCAGGGCGCGTTGACCCGCGCGCCGAGCACGCTGTGCACCGCCAGTCGCCAGTCGCCCAACTCGTCGCGGAACCGTTCGACCACCACCGTCCGGTCGTCGGGCAGGGCCCGGGTGGCGGCCTGCTGCTCGCGCAGGTACGCCATCAGGTTGCCGGCGGCCCAGTCGTCCAGGCCGGTGGCGCGCAGCGCGGCGGTCGCCTCCTCGTCGCCCTGGCGCAGCAGGCCGCGTACCCGGGCGCCGATGGCCCGGCCCAGCTCGACCGGACGGCCCGGTTGGTCGCCCTTCCAGAACGGCATCTTCGCCGCCTGGCCGGGCGCGGGGGAGACCAGCACCCGGTCCGGCGTGATCTCCTCGATCCGCCAGGACGACGAACCCAGCAGGAAGACGTCGCCCACCCGGGACTCGTAGACCATCTCCTCGTCCAGCTCGCCGACCCGGGCGGCGCGTTCGGCGCCGGCCAGGAAGACGCCGAACAGACCCCGGTCGGGGATGGTGCCGCCGCTGGTCACCGCGAGCCGCTGGGCGCCCGGCCGGCCGGTCAGCAGGTCGGTGGCGCGGTCCCAGACCAGGCGGGGACGCAGCTCGGCGAAGGCGGTCGACGGGTAGCGGCCGGAGAGCATGTCGAGCACGGCGTGCAGCGCGGAGTCGGGCAGCTCGGCGAAGGGCGCCGCCCGGCGGACCACCGTCGCCAGGTCGGCCACCGGCCACTCGTCCAGCGCGACCATCGCCACGATCTGCTGGGCGAGCACGTCGAGCGGGTTACGCGGATGGTGCAGTTCCTCGATCGCGGCGTCGCCCATCCGCTCGGCGACCACGGCGCAGGAGAGCAGGTCGCCCCGGTGCTTGGGCAGCACCACCCCACGGGACACCGCGCCGACCTGGTGCCCGGCCCGGCCGACACGTTGCAGGCCGGCGGCCACGCTGGGCGGCGCCTCGATCTGCACCACCAGGTCGACCGCGCCCATGTCGATGCCGAGTTCGAGACTGGAGGTGGCGACCACGGCCGGGAGCTGACCGGCCTTGAGCGACTCCTCGATGTGGCGTCGCTCCTCGCGGGAGACGCTGCCGTGGTGCGCGCGGGCGATCACCGGTGGGACACCGGCCACCGCCCCGGCCTGGGCCATCATCTCCGCCGGTGTCCGCACCGGACGCCCGGTCGGCGGGATCGCCCCGTCGGTGGTCTCCTCGCTGCTCTCCTCGACGGCGAGTTCGTTGAGGCGGGCGCAGAGCCGCTCGGCGCTGCGCCGGGAGTTGGTGAAGACGATGGTCGAGCGGTGGGCCCGGATCAGCGAGTAGACGCGTTCCTCGACGGCGGGCCAGATCGACGCCGACCGAGGGCGGCCGAGGTCGTCCTCCGGCTGCTCCTGCTCGTCGAGGCGGGTCATGTCCTCCACCGGGACCTGGACGCTGACCTCGATCGTCTTGGCGCTGGCCGGGGCCACCACGTCGACCGGGCGGGCGCCGCCGAGGAAGCGGGCGCACTCGTCGACCGGTCGGACCGTGGCGGAGAGCCCGATCCGCTGCGCCGGGGTGGGCAGCAGTTCGTCGAGACGCTCCAGGGAGAGCGCGAGGTGGGCGCCGCGTTTGGTGCCGGCGACCGCGTGCACCTCGTCGACGATCACCGTCTCGACGCCCCGCAGTGCGTCCCGCGCGGCGGAGGTGAGCAGCAGGAACAGCGACTCCGGGGTGGTGATCAGGATGTCCGGGGGAGTCCGGGCGAAGGCCCGCCGCTCGTCGGCCGGGGTGTCGCCGGTCCGCATGCCGACGGTGATCTCCGGCGGGGGGAGCGCGAGTCGGGTGGCGGCCTGCCGGATGCCGGCCAGGGGGGCGCGCAGGTTCCGCTCGACGTCGACCGCGAGCGCCTTGAGCGGGCTGACGTAGAGCACCCGGCACCGGTGTCGGGGGTCGTCCGGGGCCGGCTCGCGGGCCAGCCGGTCGAGCGACCAGAGGAAGGCGGCGAGGGTCTTGCCGGACCCGGTCGGTGCCACCACCAGGGCGTGCCGCCCGGCCGCGACCGCCGTCCAGGCACCGGACTGCGCCGCCGTGGGTGCGGCGAAGGCCGCCCCGAACCACTCCCGGGTCGCCGGACCGAAGCGGGAGAGCACCCCGGTCGACCTGCCGCTGGAATCCGCCACGATCCCATCCTGCCTCCGGGGACCGACATCCTCGGGTACGGCGGCGGAGAAGTATGTCTGTTTAAGGCGTTGCAGTCGTCTTGCCCGTAGAATCCGTTAAGTCTTACTTAACTGCTTGCTTGCATCCTGCAACATAAAGTAACTTCACTCGCGGTGTAGCGCGCGGTGAGGAGGTCGGATGGACGTCGAGGAGCGGAGTCCAGGGTCCGGCACCGACGTCCTGGTTCGCAAGGTCGACAGTCATGTCGCCACTCTCCGCACCGGCCTGCACGGCCCCGATCTGGAGCTCGCCGAGCGTCTCGCCGGCTGCCTGCGAGAGCTGATCGCGTCGACGGCCCAGGCCAGCGCCGCCGACCGGGCGCGGGTGCGGGTCGCCGTGCACTATTTCGTGCTCCGCCGGGAGAGCCGAGGTCGACTACTCTCCGTGCGCTCCCTCGCCGCCGCGCAGCGGCTGGTCAACAAGGCGGCGCGGCAACTCGGCCGCCCGGACCTGACGGTCGAGACCCGCGCCGGGTAGGGCGGGTAGCCCCGGCCCGCCTGCGGTGCCGGCGCAGCCCCGTCCGGTCACCGGTGTCGACACCGCCGCCCACGAGCCGGCGCGCCGGAGCGAGGTGGACGCCTGGCCGTCGGGCCTGTCGCACCACATCGCACCGGACAAAGGTGAATATGGGCTTTTTTCGGCAAAACCGTCTATTGCGCCCCGGAGATGTCGTCTGATCGCAGGTAGGCGCCGTGCACGCGGAACGGGCGCCGCTGCCACCTCGACCGGGAGCGCGCGTGCTCGTACTGCTGATCCTGCACCTCGTGGCGGCGCTGGCGGCACCGCTGCTGGTCCGTCGGTGGGGGGCGCGCGCCTGCTATCCGCTGGCGCTGGCACCGGCCGCCGCGTTCGGCTGGGCGGTGTACCGCACCCCCGACGTGGTCGACGGCGGTGCGGTGGTCGAGACGTACCCGTGGATCCCGAAGCTCGGTCTCGACCTGGCCTTCCGCACGACCACCCTGTCCTGGGTGATGACGCTGCTGATCGGCGGCGTCGGCGCGTTGGTGCTGGTCTACAGCGCGCGGTACTTCCCGCCGCCGGCCGTCGGCACGGCCCAGTTCGCCGGGGTGATGGTCGGCTTCGCCGGGGCCATGCTCGGCCTGGTCTTCGCCGACGACCTGCTGCTGCTCTACGTCTGCTGGGAACTCACCACGGTCTTCTCGTACCTGCTGATCGGGCACAGCGCCGAGCGGCGGTCCGCCCGCTGGGCCGCCGCCCAGGCGTTGACCGTGACCACGTTCGGCGGCCTGGCCATGCTGGTCGGGTTCATCATGCTCGGCCACCACGCCGGCACCTACCGCCTGTCGGAACTGTCGCAACACCCGCTGCCCGACGGGGCGTACCTGGTCGTCGCGGTGGTGCTGATCCTGCTCGGGGCGCTGTCCAAGTCGGCCCTGCTGCCGTTCACCTCGTGGCTGCCGGTGGCGATGGCGGCGCCGACGCCGGTCAGCGCGTACCTGCACGCGGCGGCGATGGTGAAGGCCGGCGTCTACCTGCTCGGCCTGCTCGCCCCACTGCTCGCGCAGGTGGGTCCGTGGCGTCCGGTGGTGCTGGTCGCCGGGCTGGCCACGATGGTGATGGGCGGCTGGGCCGCGCTGCGGCAGAACGACCTGAAACTGCTGCTGGCCTACGGCACGCTCAGCCAACTCGGCCTGGTGGCGGTGGCGGTCGGGCTGGGCACCCCGGACGCCGCGTTGGCCGGCGTGGCGATGCTGGTGGCCCACGCCCTGTTCAAGGCGGCGTTGTTCCTCGTCGTCGGCATCATCGACCACGGCGCGCACACCCGTGACCTGCGCAAGCTGTCCGGCCTGGGTCGGCGTACCCCCTTCCTGGCGGTGGTGGCCGGACTCGCCGCCGCCTCCATGGCCGGGGTGCCGCCGCTGTTCGGCTTCGTCGCCAAGGAGGCGATCTTCGCCGCCTTCACCGACCGGCCGGTGGCGCTGGCCGTCCTGGTGGTCGGCACCGTCCTCACGGTCGCCTACAGCATCCGGTTCCTCTGGGGCGCGTTCGGCACTCGTCCCGGGCTGGCCCCGACCGAGGTGGACCGGATCCCGGCGGCCATGCTGTGGCCACCGGCCGTGCTCGCCGGGGCGGGGCTCGTCGCCGGGCCGGCGGCCGGCGCGCTCGACCACCTGATCCGCCCGTACGCGCGACTGCTCGGACCGGTCCACGGGCACCTGACGCTCTGGCCCGGCCCCAACCTCGCGCTCGGCCTCTCCGCGCTCACCCTGACCGGCGGCGCGATGCTGTTCCTGCTGCGCGGTCCACTATCCCCGGTACTGGCGCGGCTGCGGTCCCCGGCCACCGGCCAGCAGGGCTACGAGTGGCTCGTCCACCGCTTCGACCGGACCGCCGTGGACGTCACCAGCGTCACCCAGCGCGGTTCGCTGCCGCAGTACCTCGGGCTGATCCTGATCGTGCTGTCCGCCGTGCCGGGCGGAGTGCTGCTGGTGATCCGGCCGTGGGAACAGTCCCTGAAGCTGTGGGGCTCACCCGCGCAACCGGTGGTGCTGCTGGTGATCGCGATGGCGGCGCTGCTCGCCGTCGGGGCCCGCCGTCGGCTCACCGCGATGCTGCTGGTCGGGGTGACCGGCTACGGCACCGCGATGTTCTTCGTGCTGCACGGCGCGCCCGACCTGGCGCTCACCCAGTTCCTGGTGGAGACCGTGACCATCGCGGTCTTCGTACTGGTGCTGCGTCGCCTGCCGGAGCGCTTCTCGGTGCGCCCGTTGCGCCGCAGCCGCTGGATCCGCCGGTCCATCGGACTCCTGGTGGGCCTCACCGTGGCCGGGCTCGCGCTGACCGCCACGGCGGCCCGGCACACCCGCACCATCTCCGAGGACTTCCCCCGGCTCGCCGTCGAGCAGGGGTACGGCCGCAACGTGGTCAACGTGACGCTCGTCGACATCCGGGCCTGGGACACGTTGGGCGAGCTGGCCGTGCTGGTGGCCGCGGCGACCGGGGTGGCCAGCCTGGTCTTCCAGCAGTCCCGCACCGGCCCCCGGCCCCGCCGCCTGGACGCCGACCGGGGGGAGAGCCTGGCCGGGCGGCCGGTGTGGCTGCGCGGCGGCGCCACGCTGATCGAACGCAACCGCTCGATCGTGCTGGAGGTGGTCACCCGGCTGATCTTCCACACCGCCGTACTCTTCTCCTTCTATCTGCTCTTCTCCGGCCACAACGCCCCCGGCGGCGGCTTCGCCGGTGGCCTGGTGGCCAGCCTGGCGCTGACCATGCGCTACCTCGCGGGCGGCCGGTACGAGTTGGCCGAGGCCGCGCCGGTCTCCGCCGGCACCGTGCTCGGCGCCGGGCTGGGCCTGGCGGTCGGCGGCGCGGTGGTCTCCCTGCTGGCCGGCGGTGCCGTGCTGCAGAGCGCGCGGATCGACCTCTGGCTGCCGGTGATCGGCGACTTCTATCTGATCACCTCGATCTTCTTCGACGTCGGCGTCTATCTGGTGGTGATCGGGTTGGCGCTGGACGTGCTGCGCAGTCTCGGCGCCGAGGTGGACCGGCACATCGAGGCGGCCGGTGGGCCCGAGGGCGGGCTCGCCGTCGAGCGTCGGGGCGGCACCCGATGAGCGCCGGGGCGAACCTGGTCTCGTTCGTGGCGATCGGGGTGCTGGTCGGCTGCGGGGTGACCCTGCTGCTGGAGCGCAGCCTGAGCCGGATCCTGCTCGGCATCATCCTGATCGGCAACGGCGTCAACCTGCTGATCATCTTCGGTGGCCGGTCCGGGCGGGCACCGGTCGCCGGGGTCACCGAGCCGGATCGGATGAGCGACGCGCTGCCCCAGGCCATGGTGCTCACCGCCATCGTCATCACCTTCGGGTTCACCACCTTCCTGCTCGCCATCAGCTACCGGAGCTGGTATCTGACCGGCGACGACGAGGTGCCCGACGACCTGGAGGACCAGCAGATCGTGCGCCGGGCGGCGCGCCGGGAGGTCTCCACCGCGGACCTCGGCGGGGAGCCGCCGGAGGCCGACCCCGAGCAGGTCGACGCGCCCGCGCCGTGGCAGCGACGCGGCGAGGGGGGCCCGGGATGAGCCGGTACGCGTCGACCCGCCCGCGTCGGGGGCACCGATGACCGCCCTCGTGCCGTTGCCGGTGCTGCTGCCGTTGCTGGGCGCGGCACTGACCCTGCTGCTGGCGAAGTGGCCGGTGCCGCAGCGCATCGTCAGCGTGTTCTGCCTGGCCGCCACGCTGGTGGTGGCGGTGCTGCTGCTGGTGCACGCCTACCGGCACGGACCGCTGGTGGTGCAGATCGGGGCCTGGCCGGCACCGGTGGGCATCGTGCTGGTCGCCGACCAGTTGGCCGCGTTGATGCTGGTGGTCTCCTCGGCGGTGACCCTGTGCGTGCTGCTCTACTCGATCGGCCAGGGCCAGGCGGAGACCGGCGAGTCCGCGCCGCTGGCCATCTTCCACCCCACCTACCTGGTGTTGACCGCCGGCGTGACGAACGCCTTCCTCGCCGGGGACCTGTTCAACCTCTTCGTCGGCTTCGAGATGCTGCTCGCCGCCAGCTTCGTCCTGATCACGCTGAACGGCACCCGGCTGCGTATCCGCACCGGCTCGACGTACGTGGTGGTCAACGTCCTGGCCTCGATGATCTTCCTGATCTCGGTCGGCCTGGTGTACGCGGCCACCGGCACGCTCAACCTGGCCCACCTGGCGTCCCGCTTCGACGGGCTGCCCGAGGGAGTACGGCTCAGCCTGCAACTGATGCTGCTGCTGGCCTTCGGCATCAAGGCGGCGGTCTTCCCGCTGTCCGCCTGGCTGCCGGACAGCTACCCGACCGCCCCGGCCCCGGTCACCGCCGTCTTCGCGGGCCTGCTCACCAAGGTCGGCGTGTACGCGATCATCCGGACCCAGACCCTGCTCTTCCCCGGCGAGCAGGCCGACCGGGTGCTGATGGTGGTGGCCGGGCTGACCATGCTGGTCGGCATCCTCGGCGCGGTGGCCCAGTCGGACCTGAAACGACTGTTCTCGTTCACGCTGGTCAGCCACATCGGCTACATGATCTTCGGAGTGGGGCTCAGCACCGTCGCCGGGCTGGTCGGGGCCATCTTCTACGTGGTCCACCACATCACCATCCAGACCACGCTGTTCCTGGTCGCCGGCCTGATCGAACAACGCACCGGCAGCACCGACCTGCGTCGGCTCGGCGGACTCGCCCGGCTGACGCCCCTGCTCGCGGTGCTCTTCTTCGTCTCGGCGATGAACCTCGCCGGTATCCCGCCGTTCTCCGGGTTCCTCGGCAAGCTCGGGCTGCTCCAGGCCGGCGTGGCCGTCGGCGGCGCCCTGCCCTGGACGCTGGTGGCGGTGGGCACGCTGACCAGCCTGCTCACCCTGTACGTGGCCAGTCGGGTGTGGAACCTGGCCTTCTGGCGTTCGCCCTGCCAGACCGTCGAGTCGACCGCTCCGCTACCCGCGCTGACCGTCGGCGCCACCATCGCCCTGGTGGCCCTCGGGGTGTCCCTGACCGTGGTGGCGGGCCCGCTGTTCGACGTCACCACCGGCGCCGCCGTTGACCTGCGCGACCGGACCCCGTACATCCACGCCGTACTCCCGGACGGCCCGCCGTGACCGGGACCGACCTCGACGGCGGACCGGCCGACGGACCGGGTCGGGACGGACGCGGCCGGGCGGGCCGGTGGCGGGACCAGGCCATCGCGGTCGGCTGGCTGGTGTTGGTCTGGAACCTGCTCTGGGGCGAGTTCACCTGGGGCAACCTGCTGGGCGGGATCCTGGTCGGCGTGGCGGTGCTGGTGTTCTTCCCGCTCCCGCCGGTGACCTTCGCCGGGCGGCTCCGGCCCCGGGGCCTGCTGGTGTTCGCCGGCCGTTTCGTCGTCGAACTGGTCCGGGCCAGCCTGCACGTCGCCCGGATCGCGGTGCAGCCCGGGTACGTGCCCCGCTCGGCCATCGTGGCGGTGCGCCTGCGGGTCCGCACCGACCTCAACCTTGCCCTCACCGCCGAGGCGCTCTCGCTGGTGCCGGGCACGTTGATCGTGGACGTGGAACGGGCCAGCGCGACGCTCTACGTGCACGTGCTGGACGTACGCCGACGCAGCGACCTCGCCGACGCGCGCGAGCAGGTACGCGCCGTGGAACAGCGGATCATCGAGGCGGTGGGGTCGACGGCCGAGGTCCGCCGCCTGCGCGCCGACCCGGCCGACAAGGAGTCCCCGTGAACACCGTCCTCATCGTCGTACTCGCCGGTCTGCTGTCGGTGACCGCGCTGCTCGCCCTCGCCCGGCTCTATCGGGGACCGTCGCTGCTGGACCGGGTGATCGCCGCCGACATGCTGCTGGCCACCATGATCGGTGCGGTCGGCGCGGAGGCCGCGATCAACCGGCATGCCACCACGCTGCCGGTGCTGGTGGCGCTCGGCCTGCTCGGCTTCGTCGGCTCGGTGTCGATGGTCCGCTTCGCCGTCCGGGAGAAGCCGTGACGACCGCCTGGTCGGCTGGGGTGTCGGCGGCGAGCTGGCTGGACGGGGTGACGCCGGGAGCGGTCGCCGACTGGCTGGACGGGGTGACGCCCGGGGCCGTCGCCGACTGGCTGGGCGCGACCAGCCTGATCGCCGGGGCGTTGCTGAGCCTGGCCGCCGCGATCGGGGTGGTGCGCTTCCCGGACGCGCCGACCCGGATGCACGCGGCCACCAAACCGCAGGTGCTCGGCGTCCTGCTCCTGCTGCTGGGGGTGGGACTGCGGCTGCGGACCGTCTCCGACCTGGGGATGATCGCGTTGGTCGGGGTCTTCCAGTTGGCCACCGCGCCGGTCGCCGCGCAGATGATCGGCCGGGCGGCGTACCGCAGCGGACGGCTGGACCGGCAACTGCTGGAGGCCGACGATCTCGCCGACCGGTGACACGCCGGATTTCGGACGGAGCGATCAATCCGGCACCTTGCGTCTTGCCCGCCGGGGCGGCGCCCAGCAACCTCTCGCAATGACGGGCATCGATCAAGTGACCGTCCTCCGGCCACCCGTGCACCCACGGTCGGCCGGTGCTCGCCCCCGAACCGGGAGGATCCATGAGACCCCGCACCCTCCGTACCGTCGGGCTCGCCGCGGTCGTCGCCACCGCGACGGTCGCCGCGTCGGCCCTCGCGGGCGCGCCCGTGGCCGGCGCCGCGCCGATCACCGCCGCCGTCGCCGCACCCGACATCTCCCTGACGAACGTCAAGGGACACCTCAACCAGTTCCAGTCGATCGCGACCGCCAACGGCGGCAACCGGGCACACGGCCGACCCGGCTACCTCGCCTCGGTCAACTACGTCCGGGCCCAGCTCGACGCGGTCGGTTACACCACCGCGGTCCAGTCGTTCACCTACAACGGCGCCACCGGCTACAACCTGATCGCCGACTGGCCCGGCGGTGACCCCAACGCGGTCGTGATGACCGGGGCGCACCTGGACAGCACCACCGCAGGGCCCGGCATCAACGACAACGGCTCGGGCTCGGCGGCGATCCTGGAGGTGGCGCTCGCCGTCGCCCGGACCGGGTTCACGCCCGACCGGCACCTGCGGTTCGCCTGGTGGGGCGCGGAGGAGTTGGGGCTGCGCGGCTCGCAGTACTACGTCAACAACCTGCCCACCGCCGAGCGGAGCCGGATCAAGCAGTACCTGAACTTCGACATGGTCGGCTCGCCCAACGCCGGCTACTTCGTCTATGACGGGGACAACTCCGACGGGGTGGGCTCCGGCCCCGGCCCGGCCGGCTCGGCCCAGATCGAGCAGACCATCCAGGCCTACTTCACCTCGATCGGCGTACCGACCCGGGGCACCGACTTCGACGGACGCAGCGACTACGGCCCGTTCATCAGCGTGGGCATCCCGGCCGGCGGCACCTTCACCGGCGCCGAGGGCACCAAGTCCAGCGCCCAGGCGTCACTCTGGGGCGGCACCGCCGGGCAGGCCTTCGACCCCTGCTACCACCGGGCCTGCGACACGCTCACCAACATCAACGACACCGCGCTGGACCGCAACGCCGACGCCATCGCGTACACCGTCTGGACGCTGGCCCAGGTGGCGACCCCACCGCCCGGCACCACGGTCTACAGCGACACCTTCGAGACCGCCACCGGCTGGACCGTCAACCCGGCCGGTACGGACACCGCCACCGCCGGCCGGTGGGAGCGCGCGGATCCCGCCGCCACCAGTAGCTCCGGTGTCGCCACCCAGCTCGGCACCACGGTCAGCGGCAGCTTCGACCTGGTCACCGGCCCGCTCGCGGGCAGCAGCGCCGGGGACCACGACCTCGACGGGGGCGTCAGCACCGTCCAGTCCCCGACGATCACCCTGCCGTCCACCGGCACGCTGACGCTGTCGTTCTCCTGGTACCTGGCCCACCTGAACAACTCCAGCAGCGCCGACTACCTACGGGTACGCGTCGTCGGCAGCAGCACGGTCACCGCGCTCAGCGCCACCGGCGCGGCCACCAACCGGGCGGCGTCCTGGCAGAGCGGCAGCGCGGACATCTCGGCCCTGCGCGGACAGACCGTCCGAATCGTGATCGACGCCGCCGACGCCAGCACCGCCAGCCTGGTCGAGGCCGCCGTCGACGACGTCCGCATCGTGCAGAGCTGACCGCCCGGGTGTAAGGAAGGGCCCCCTGTTAACGCCTCCGGTATAGCAGGGGTCCCCTCCTAACATCCGCACAGCGGAAGCTCGATCCGGCTGACGCCCCGGGTGCCCTGGCCCGCCACATCGTCACCCCGGCTCACCGCGCCCATCGCCGCCTCACCGATCGGAAAGAGTGTGGCAGTGCAGCTGTTCGACACGCCGTGCGCACAGCAGCTGCACTGCCACACACACCAAGCGCCGCACGCCAAGCGCCGCACGCCGAGCGCCGCACGCCGAGCGCCGAGCGCCGCACGCCGAGCGCCGAGCGCCGCACGCCGGGCGCCGCACGCCGGGCGCCGCACGCCGGGCGCCGCACGCCGAGCGCCGCACGCCCAGCGCCGCACGCCGCACACGAGCGCTGCGTCGGGCGGGGCGGCCCGACGGCGGCGTGCCACGCGGTCGGGACAGTGCCTCCACAGCCCGCGAGCGGGGCGTCCCCGCCGGTAGAATGACGGGATGATCGACTCTTCTGCCCAGGAGGGCAGCAGTAGCCAGCCGGGTAAGCCCCGGCACCCACACGACCCGACGACCCCGGGAGCCCTGAGCCTCCCGTGTTGATCACCGTCGGTCTCGTACTGATCATCGTTCTGACCATCGCGACGGGCTACTTCGTCGCGCAGGAGTTCGGCTACGTCGCGGTCGACCGGGGCAAGCTCAAGCAGAGTGCCGACGAGGGCGACCCGGCATCCGTCCGCGCCCTGGAGGTCACCGGGCGGCTGTCGTTCATGCTCTCCGGCGCGCAGCTCGGCATCACCGTCACCACCCTGCTGGTCGGCTATCTCGCCGAGCCGTACCTCGGCGCGGGCCTGGCCGAGCTGCTCGGCGTCTCCGGCGTCTCGACCGCGGTCAGCCTGCCGCTGTCGGTGGCGCTGGCCCTGGTCATCGCGACCGTGGTGCAGATGGTGGTCGGGGAGTTGGCCCCCAAGAACCTGGCCATCGCCCGGCCCGAGCCGGTGGCCCGGGCGCTGTCCCGTTCCACCCTGGTCTACCTGGCCGTCGCCGGGCCGGTCATCAAGCTGTTCGACCGGGCCGCGGTACGCCTGCTGCGCCGGGTCGGCATCGAGCCGATCGAGGAGCTGCCCAGCGGCGCCACGCCGGAGGACCTGGAGCAGATCATCGCCGAGTCCCGGCAGGGCGGTCACCTCGACGCCGAGATGTCCGAGCTGTTGGACCGGGGGCTCGACTTCCGGCAACTGACCGCCGGCGAGGCCATGGTGCCCCGGGTCGACGTACACACCGTCCTGGCTCACGAGCCGATCAGCCGGGTGGTCGAGCTGCTCGACACCGGCCGGTCCCGTTTCCCGGTACGCGGCACCGAGGGCGTCGACGACCTGGTCGGCGTGATCGGCATCGCCGACGTGCTCGGGGTGCCGCCGGCGCGACGCGCCACCACCCCGGTCAGTACGGTCGCCGGTCCGCCGCTGCTCGTACCCGAGACGTTGCCGCTGCCCATCGTGCTGGACCGGCTCCGGTCCGGGCACCGGCAGCTCGCCTGCGTGGTCGACGAGTACGGCGGCTTCGCGGGCGTCATCACGTTGGAGGACATCGCCGAGGAACTGGTCGGCCCGATCCGTGACGAGGACGATCCGCCGGAGCGGGCCCCGGCGCGGCAGGAGGACGGCTCGTGGGTGGTGCCGGCACGCTGGCGCATCGACGAGGTCGCCGACAGCACCGGCATCGCCCTGCCCGAGGGTCCCGAGTACGACACCCTCTCCGGGCTGGTGATGCGGGAGCTGGGCCGGGTACCCGAGGTCGGTGACCGCCTGGAGATCAGCCTGCCGGCCGACGGTGAGCACGGGCCGGGGCCGCGTGCCCTGGTCGAGGTGCTCGCGGTGGACCGGCACGTGGCCGACTCGGTCCGGCTCCAAGTCGCCGACGGCCCCGAGGAGGTGGGCGTGTGAGCACCGGATTCGCGCTGATCACCTCGGTGGTCCTGCTGGCACTCAACGGGTTCTTCGTCGCGGCCGAGTTCGCCCTGGTGGCGAGCAAGCGGTACCGACTGGAGCAGGCGGCGGCAGGCGGCGGCCGGGCGGCGAAGGCCGCCCTCGACGGCGTACGCGAACTGTCGCTCATGCTGGCCGGCGCACAACTCGGCATCACCCTGTGCACGCTGGGCCTCGGTGCGCTGGCCGAGCCGGCGATCGAGCGGCTGTTGGCGCCGCTGCTGCACGCCGTCGGCCTGCCCTCCGGCGCCAGCCACGTGATCGCGCTGATCTTCGCGCTCAGCCTGGTCACCTTCCTGCACCTGGTGGTCGGCGAGATGGCGCCGAAGTCCTGGGCGATCACCCACCCGGAGCGGTCCGCGCTGCTGCTGGCCCTGCCGTTCCGGGCCTTCGCCCGGGTGGCCCGGCCGGTGCTGTCGGTGCTCAACGCGGTGGCCAACGCGATGCTGCGGCTGTTCAAGGTCAACCCGCAGGACCAGTTGGCCCAGGTGCACGGCCCGGACGAGTTGCGCATGCTGCTGGAGCAGTCGCACGAGCACGGGCTGCTCGGCGCCGCGCAGCACGAGCTGCTGACCAGCATGCTCCAGTTGCAGGCGACCACGGTGGCGCAGGTGATGGAGCCCTTCGACCGGATGGTGACGGTTCGTCGGGAGGACCCGGTGGACCGGATCGAGCAGGTCAGCCGGGACAGCGGTCGGTCCCGGCTGGCGGTCCTGGACGCGGCCGGTGACGTCTGCGGCCTGGTGCACGTACGGGAGGCGGTGCGTGCCACCGCCGTCCGGCCGGACGCCCGGGCGGTGGACCTGATGAACGAGGCGATCACCCTGCCCGGCACGGCCACCGTGACCGAGGCGGTGGCCGTGATGCGGGCCCGCCGCTCGCAGCTCGCGCTGGTCCGCAACGGCGGTGGTCCGGCCCGGCCGGTCGGCTTCGTCGCCCTGGAGGACCTGCTGGAGGAGGTCATCGGGGAGTTCGACGACGAGACCGATCCGATCCCACGTGCGGTACGCCGCCTGAGGTAGGAGCGACACGGATGCGGCTGACGGGGGTGTCACCGGAGTCGGGCGGTACGGGCCTGACGGTGCAGACCGCGCTGGCCAATCCGAGCACCCGCCCCGGCCTACGCCTGCCGGGGCGGGTGAACCTGATCGCCGGTGCGGTCGACGTACCGGTCCTGCACGTCCGGCTCGGCCTGGTCAGCTCGGTCGAGCCGGACGATCCGGAGGCCCCTCGGCGGCTGGTGCAGTTCCACCAGGCACAGGTGGCCGACGCGCTGGTGCTGCGGGCGGGGCGGGCGCGGTCGATCCCGTTCGAGTTCCCGCTGCCGTGGGAGACGCCGGTGACCACCTACGGCGGGGTGCCGCTGCTCAGCCTGCGGATGGGTCTGCGTACCGAGGTGGCGCTCGACCCGGCGCTGGACCAGGGCGCGATGGTGCCGGTCTTCGTCCACCCGCTGCCCACCCAGCAGCACGTCCTGGCCGCGCTGGACACGCTGGGGTTCAGCGTGCGCCAGTCGGGGCTGGTCGACGGGCGGCTGCCCGGGGTGGAGCAGACCCTGCCGTTGCACCAGCGGTGGGGTTTCTGGGTCGGGCCGCTCTACGCCGGGCCGATCACCGAGTTGGAGGTGATCTTCGTGGCCAACTCCGCCGGCCTCGAGGTGATCCTCTGGTGCGACCGTCGGCTGGCGCTGGCCGGGATCACCCACACCAGCATCAGCCGGTTCCGTATCTGGCATGCCGACGCCGATCAGCGCGACTGGATCTCCGTCGTGGACGGTTGGCTGCGTCAGACGATCAATCGGCACGCGGCAGCGGCCGCACAGGCCGACTGGTCGGCCACCATCACCGAGTCCGCCCACGTCAGTCGCCGGCCCGACCGGCCGATCGCCCCCGGTTTCGGCCTGGGCGGCACGGCCGGCGGCGCGGGTGTCGGTGGCGGTGGAGGCGGCGGCGACGGCACCTGACGCTCGCATACGCTCCTGGGTTGCGGCGCCCTGCGCCCATCGGTGTTAGGAGGGGTCCCCTGCTATACCTCAGGCGTTAGCAGGGGACCCCTCCTTTCACAAAAACCCGCACCCCGCACAAGCCGCACCCCGCACAAGCCGCACCCCGCACAAGCCGCACCCCGCACCCGCGTCACTCAGCCCTGCGCGAGCTTGAAGCCGAAGCCGAGGAACAGCGCGCCCACGGCGGTGGTCGCACCGGCCGACAGGCGGCGACGCCTGCGGAACTGGGTGGCCAGGAACGTGCCCGCGAAGATCAGCGCGGTCAGGTACAGCAGGCTGGTCACCTGCGCGATCAGGCCGAGCAGCAGGAAGGACAGCGCCGGCCAGGCATACGTGGGGTCGACGAACTGGATGAAGAACGAGACGAAGAACAGGATCGCCTTCGGGTTGAGCAGGCTGATCATCATGGCCTTGCGGAACGGACTGCGCATCTCCGCCGGCTTCGCGGCGTCGATCAGCCGCGGCGTGTCCGGGTCGTTGCGGTCGCGCCAGCGCCGCCAGGCGCCGCGCAGCATGGTCACCCCGACATAGGCCAGGTACGCGGCACCCGCGTACTTGATCACGAGGAAGACCGGCGGGTACGCCTTGAGCAGCGACGCCACCCCGGCGGCGGAGAGGACCATGAGCACCGCGTCGCCGACGAGCACCCCGCCCGCGGCCCGGTACCCGGTGCCCACCCCGCGCCGGGCGGCGATGGAGAGGACGAAGAGCGAGTTCGGTCCGGGCAGCAGGATGATGGCGACCGTGCCCAGCACGTACGTCCAGATGTCGGTGATCCCCAGCACGCTCGACATCATCCGGCCGCGCCGGCCCCCGAGAGAAGCCTTTCCCGCAGGCTGACCTGTGCGTTCGGCCACTCGTCGGCGGTCATCGAGTACTGCACGGTGTCCCGCCACGAGCCGTCCGGCCGCTGCCGGTGCTTGCGCAGCACGCCTTCCCGGGCGGCGCCGAGCCGTTCGATGGCCCGCTGCGAGCGCTCGTTGCGGATGTCGGTGTGCCAGACCACCCGGATCGCGCCGAGGTCGTCGAAGGCGCGGCCGAGCAGCAGCAGCTTCGCCTCGGTGTTGATCCCGGTACGCCACCAGGGCCGCCCGAGGTACGTGTAGCCGATGGCCAGCGACCGCCGGTCGTCGTCGATCTCGTAGTACGAGGTGGAGCCGACGACGGCCCCGGTCACCGCGCACCGTTGCGCCCAGGCGACCCGCTCGCCACGGTGCTGGGCGGCCAGCGCCGTGGCGATCTCGTCGCGCAGCGCCTCCGGGTCGGCCGGCTGGGGGACGCCCAGGTGCCGCCAGACCTCCGGGTCGACGGTGGCCGCGTACAGCTCGTCGGTGTGCGACAGGTCCAGCGGTTCCAGCCGGACGTGCGCGCCGCGCAGCTCGGCCGGTTCGTGCCAGGGCGTGCCGGCCGGTCGCAGGTACGCCGGCACCGGCGCGGTGACTCCGGCGTCGGGTTGCGGCGGCCCGGCGGTCAACCGCAGCGGCACCACCCCGGCCCAGTAGGGCAGCGTCAGGTCCTCGGGTTCGTCGCGGACGCCGCCGGTGCGCGTGCGGACGGAGACCTCGCGTAGCGGCAGGGCCAGCAGGGCGGTCTCGGCCAGCTCCCGCCGGCTCGGCGGGCGGCTCTGCGCGGCGCGGCCGGTGCCGATCTTCTCCATCAGGGCGGTGAAGACCTCGGCCCGCAGGTCGGTGTCGGTGACCAGGTGGGCGGTGCCGTGCGCGATCACCGAGCGGTAGTTGGCGCTGTGGTGGAACTGCGACCGGGCATAGACCAGGCCGTCCAGCAGGGTGACCGCCACGCACACCGGCAGGCCGTCGCCACGGGCGGCGAGCAGCGGCCGGCTGCCGGTGGAGCCGTGCAGATAGAGGGTGTCGCCGACGCGGACGTGCAGGGTGGGCAGGACGCGGGGCTCACCGTCAGCGGTGAAGGCGAGCGCGCAGTGGTACGCCTCGTCGAGCACCGCGTGCGCGGCGTCGCGGTCGTAGCTCATCCGCTCCCGGGAGCGACTGGCGGTGGTGCGGGGGGTCGGCGAGTACATGCTCCCACCTTTGTTCTAGTACAATCTCTTGTTTGTGTCAGCACGCTATCAGGTGACCGGTGCGACGGCCGCCGAGATCTCGGCCAGCATCGAATCGGGCATCCGCCATGCCGCCCTCGTCCCCGGCGACCCGTTGCCGCCGGTCCGCACGCTCGCCGCAGACCTGGCGGTCAGCCCGGCCACCGTCTCCCGCGCCTACGCCGACCTGCGCCGACGCGGCCTGGTCGCCACCGCCGGCCGACACGGCACCCGGGTACGCCCCCGCCCGCCGGTGGCCGCCCGCCGCGCCGCGCTGCGTCCACCTCCCGCCCCCGGGCTGCGCGACCTGTCCGCCGGGCAGCCCGACACCCGGCTGCTGCCCCCGCTCGGCCCGCACCTGGCCCGGCTGGCCGAATCCACCGGCACGCCGGTCGGCTACCCCGACGTCGGCGTGCTGCCGGAGGTCGCCGAGGCGGCCCGGGCGCGACTGGTCGCCGACGGGGTACCCCCGGCCGAGGTGACCCTCACCGGCGGCGCGCTGGACGGCATCGAGCGCCTGCTCGGCGCGCACCTGCGCCCCGGAGACGCGGTCGCGGTGGAGGACCCGGGCTGGGCCAGCCTGCTGGATCTGATCGCCGCGCTCGGGATGCGGCCGATCGGCGTACCGGTCGACGACGACGGGCCGATGGTCGCCGGGGTGGCCGCCGCGCTCGCCGCCGGAGCGCGGGCGCTGGTGGTGACCAGCCGGGCGCAGAACCCCACCGGCGCGGCCGTCTCCGCCGACCGGGCCGCCGCGCTGCGCGCCCTGCTCGCCGAGTACGCCGACCTGCTGCTGATCGAGGACGACCACGCCGCCGAACTGGCCCGGGTGCCGCTGCACCCGCTGGCCGGCGCGACCGCCAGTTGGGCCTTCCTCCGCTCGGTGAGCAAACCGTTCGGTCCCGACCTGCGGCTGGCCGTGCTGGCCGGGGACGAGACCACGGTGGCCCGGGTGGCCGGGCGGGCCCGGGTTGGTGCCGGCTGGGTCTCCACCGTGCTGCAACGACTGGTGCTCTCGCTCTGGCAGGACCCGGCGGTGGCCGCCTCCGTCGCGCGGGCCGCCGACAGCTACGAACGGCGGCGCGACGGGCTGATCACCGCACTCGCCGCCCGGGGCCTGCCCGCCCACGGACGTAGCGGCATCAACGTGTGGCTGCCGGTGGCCGACGAGACCCTCGCCGCGACCCTGCTGCGCGACGCCGGCTGGCTGGCCGCCCCGGGCGCGCTCTACCGCATCGCCGGCCCGCCCGCGCTGCGGATCACCGTCAGCCCGCTGGACGAGGCGGACCTGCCGGCACTGGCCGACGCGCTGGCCCGCGCCGCCCGCCCCGCCCCACCCGCCGGATTCAGCGCCTGATCGAGACGTCCGGGACCTGCCCTACGGTCGAACTGCCGGCCTCGTTCGCGTGGCCCGCGCCACACCGGGTAGAACAGTCGACATGTCCGACACCGACACCGCGCCCGGCGCCCAACGGTTCATCCCGCCGCAGGCCGACACGCTCGACGACCTGCGCGCCGCCGCAGCCGGCTGCCGGGGCTGCGAGCTGTACCGGGACGCCTCGCAGACCGTCTTCGGTCGGGGCGACGCCCACGCCCGGGTGGTCTTCGTCGGGGAGCAGCCCGGCGACCTGGAGGACCAGAAGGGACTGCCGTTCGTCGGTCCGGCGGGCCGACTGCTCCGCAAGGCGGTCGACGACGCGAAGCTGGACCCTCGACAGATCTATCTCACGAACGCGGTCAAACACTTCCGCTTCGAGATGCGCGGCAAGCGGCGCATCCACCAGACGCCGGACCGGGTGCACATCACCGCCTGTCGGCCCTGGCTGGTCGCCGAGTTCGCCCGGCTGCACCCGGAGATCGTGGTGGTGCTCGGGGCGACCGCCGCGAAGGCGCTGCTCGGCCCGACGTTCCGGGTCACCCGCCAGCGTGGCGAACTGCTGCCCTGGCCGGCCGCCGCCCAGCACCCCGAGGACTTCCGGCGGGTCCCGGTGGACAGCGTCGGGCACACCGCCGACGCTCCCGCCGCCCGGCTGCTGGCCACCATCCACCCGTCGGCGGTGCTGCGCGCCGACAACCAGGACGTCGCCTACGACGGGCTCGTCGCCGACCTCACCGTGGCCGCTCGCGCACTCACCCGTTGACCGTCCGGCGGTGCCACACTTGCCGCCATGCGGCAGCATCTCTACGAACGCGACCACGACGAGTTCCGTGAGCTGTGCCGGGCCTTCCTGGCCCGGGAGGCGGTGCCGCACCACGACCGGTGGGAGGCGGACGGGATCGTCGACCGGGAGGTCTGGCGCAAGGCCGGAGCGGCCGGGCTGCTGGGCACCGACGTGGACGAGGCGTACGGCGGTGGCGGTCAGCGCGACTTCCGGTACAACGCGGTCCTGGTCGAGGAGATCGTCGCCGCCGGGTGTTCCGGGCTCGGCTTCGGCCTGCACAACGACGTGGTGGCGCCGTACCTCACCGACCTGACCAGCGACGAGCAGCGGCAGCGCTGGCTGCCCCGGTTCTGCTCCGGCGACCTGGTCACCGCCATCGCCATGAGCGAGCCGGGCGCCGGCTCCGACCTGGCCGGCGTCCGCACCACGGCGGTACGCGACGGCGACTCGTACGTGCTCGACGGGCAGAAGACGTTCGTCACCAACGGCGAACTGGCCGACCTGGTGATCGTGGTGGCCCGGACGGCCGACGAGGGCGCGCACGGGCTGAGCCTGCTCGCGGTCCAGGCCGGTACCCCCGGCTTCACCCGGGGCCGACGACTGGCCAAGGTCGGTCTCAGGGCCAACGACACCGCCGAGCTGTTCTTCGACGCCTGTCGGGTGCCGGTGGCGAACCTGATCGGCAGTGAGAACCAGGGCTTCTACCACCTGATGGCCAACCTGCCCCGGGAGCGGCTGAGCATCGCGGTCGCCGCGGTCGCCGCCGCCGAACGGTTGCTCGCGATCACGCTCGACCACGCCCGCACCCGGGAGGCGTTCGGCCGTCCGATCGGGCGGTTCCAGCACAACCGGTTCGTCCTGGCGGAGCTGGACACCGAGGTCACCATCGCGCGGACCTTCGTCAACCACTGCGTCGCCGAGTTCGGTGCCGGCCGACTGACGGTGGCCGACGCGGCGAAGGCCAAGTGGTGGACCACCGAGTTGCAGAACAGGGTCGCCGACCGGTGCGTGCAACTGCACGGCGGCTACGGCTTCATGCTGGAGTACCCGGTGGCCCGGGCCTGGCTGGACAGCCGGGTGCAGACCATCTACGGCGGCACCACCGAGATCATGAAGGAGATCATCGGGCGTGAGCTGGGGCTGTGACGACGCCCGGGCGATCGCCGTCGTAGGGTGCGTCAGGATCGGCACCCCTCACCGAGGAGTGGTTCGTTGGCCACCGACCTGAGCACACCGACGACGGCACCCGTCGACGTCGCGTCGCTCCAGCGGCGCACCCTGCGCCTGCTCTGCAGCACCCAGGTGCTCGGCGGGATCGGGGTGACCATCGGCTTCGCCGTCGGGGCGCTGCTCGTCGCCGAGATCGCCGGCACCGCCGCGGCCGGTCTGGCGCAGAGCGCCGCCGTGGTCGGCGGTGCGCTGCTGGCCGTACCGATCACCCGGATCATCACCGGGCACGGCCGTCGGCCGGGCCTGGCCGTCGCGTACGGCGTCGGCGCGCTGGGCGGGACGCTGATCGTGGTGGCCGCGGCGACCCGCTGGATCCCGCTGCTCTTCCTCGGCATGCTGCTGTTCGGCGGCGGGTCCGCGGCCAACCTCCAGGCCCGTTATGCCGCCGTCGACCTGGCCGCGCCGGCCCGCCGCGCCCGGCACCTGTCCCTGGTCGTCTGGGCCACCACCGTCGGCGCGGTGGCCGCCCCGAACTTCGCCGCGCTGGCCGACCGCGTCACCGGTGGCTGGGGGCTGCCGGCGCTGTCCGGCCCGTTCGCGTTCAGCGCCGTCGCGTTCGTGCTCGCCGCCGGCGTACTCCTGGTGCGGTTGCGGCCCGACCCGCTGCTGACCGCGCGCCGTCTCGCGGCGGCCGTCCCCGACGGTCCCGGTAAGGTCGGTCCCGAGGCGGCCGGTGCGCGGTCCACCCCCGCGCCGCCGCCCGGTGACCCGGTGACGGCCGAGCCCGTGCCCGTGCCGGCGCCGTCGGCCCGGCGCGGCGCGGGGATGCGCGCCGCCTGGTCGGTGGTACGCGCCCGCCCGGCCGCCCGACTCGGCGTGGCCGCCGTGGCCGTCGGTCACCTGGTGATGGTGGCCGTGATGGCGATGACCCCGGTGCACCTGCGCGAGTTCCACCCGGTGGACGAGGTGCTGCCGGTGGTGGGGCTGGTGCTGAGCCTGCACATCGCCGGCATGTACGCGCTCGCGCCGGTGGTCGGCTGGCTCGCCGACCGGCTGGGCCGCCGCGCGGTGATCCTCGGCGGGGTCGGCACGCTGCTGGCCGCCTGCGCGGTCGCCGGCACCGCCGGGCACCACACCGCCCGGCTGGTCGTCGGACTGGTGCTGCTCGGGCTCGGCTGGTCGGCGACCATGGTGGCCGGTTCCACGCTGCTGTCGGAGTCCGTGCCGGACGCGGTACGCCCCAGCGCCCAGGGCCTGTCCGACCTGCTCATGGGGCTGGCCGGTGCGCTGGCCGGCGCGATCAGCGGGTTTGTCGTGCAGGTGTCGGGATATCCCGTGCTGACCCTGCTGGCGGCGGTCGCGGTGGCCCCCCTGCTGGCGCTAGCGTTGCGGCCGGTGCCGGTGGGCGCACCGGACGAGGAGGACTGATCGACGTGCGGCTGACCGACTTCTGGACGCGGCTGGAGGAGGCGTTCGGCCCCGGGTACGCGGCCAGCATCGCCCGTGACCAGGTGCTGGCGCAGCTCGACGGGCGGACCATCGAGCAGGCGCTCGCGGCCGGGGCCCAGACGCACGTGGTGTGGCGGGCGGTGGTCGCCGCCTATCCCGACCGGGTGCCCACCCGACTACGCTGAGCAGCCGATTCGTTACTTCCGCGTGTCCCTTGCCGACTCGTACACCTGTTCGGCTATTGTCCACAGCGGGGTGCTCGTCCACAGACCACGGCCCGTCGGCTGGTTTTCTGTCGGACCCAGCGCCTAGCGTGTCCCGCGTGACGCGAAGCTCAGGAAAGACGCCGGCGAAGGCAGGGGTGGCAACGATGGCGGCAGGGCCGGACCGGGAGAAGGCACTCGACCTTGCTCTCGCTCAGATCGATAAACAGTTCGGCAAGGGCTCGGTGATGCGGCTGGGGGAGCGGCCGATCATCCAGACCGCGGTGATCACCACCGGCTCCATCGCTCTCGACGTCGCGCTCGGCGTGGGCGGCCTGCCCCGGGGCCGGGTCGTCGAGGTCTACGGCCCGGAGAGCAGCGGTAAGACCACGGTCGCCCTGCACGCGGTGGCCAACGCCCAGCGGGCCGGCGGCATCGCCGCGTTCATCGACGCCGAGCACGCGCTCGACCCGGAGTACGCCAAGGCCCTCGGCGTCGACACCGACGCCCTGCTGGTCTCCCAGCCGGACACCGGCGAGCAGGCGCTGGAGATCGTGGACATGCTGGTCCGCTCCGGCGCCATCGACATCATCGTGATCGACTCGGTCGCCGCGCTGGTGCCGCGCGCCGAGATCGAGGGCGAGATGGGCGACAGCCACGTGGGTCTGCAGGCCCGGCTGATGAGCCAGGCGCTGCGGAAGATCACCGGTGTGCTCAACAACACCGGCACCACCGCGATCTTCATCAACCAGCTCCGCGAGAAGATCGGCGTCATGTTCGGGTGCATGTCGTACTCGACCCGGGTCACCCTGGCCGACGGCACCCAGGAGAAGATCGGCAAGATCGTCAACCAGCGGATGGACGTCGAGGTCCTCTCCTACGACCCGGAGACCGACCGGGTCGAGCCGAAGCGGATCGTCAACTGGTTCAACAACGGTCCGGCCGAACAGTTCCTCCAGTTCACCGTCGCCAAGTCCGGCGGCAACGGCCGGGCGCAGTTCGCCGCCACCGCCAACCACCTGATCCGCACCCCCGGTGGCTGGCGCGAGGCGGGCGAGGTGATCGCCGGTGACCGGGTGATGTTGGCCGAGGCGCGGCGCCTCAGTGAGCAGCAGTGGCAGGTGGTGCTCGGTTCGCTGATGGGCGACGGTGCCCTCTCACCGAACCGCCGGGACCGCTCCGGTGTTCGTTTCCGCCTTGGTCACGGTGCGCAGCAGGTCGACTACCTCGACTGGAAGGTCTCGCTGCTCGGCAACATCGGGCACTCCCGGCACACCGACTCCCGAGGCGCGGCCTTCGTCGACTTCACTCCGCTGCCGGAGCTGGACGAGCTGCGGCAGGCCGTCTACCTGGGTGACGGCAAGAAGCACCTGAGCTGGGACTACCTCAAGGCGTTGACCCCGCTCGCCCTCGCGGTGTGGTACATGGACGACGGCTGCTTCACGGTCCGGTCCAAGGGCATGCAGGAGCGCACGGCCGGCGGCTCCGGCCGGATCGAGATCTGCGTCGAGGCGATGGCGGAGGGCAGCCGCGATCGGATGGTCGAGCACCTGCGTGACGCGTACGGCATGGACGTGAAGCTGGTCTCCCGTGGGGCGCGGCAGACGGCGTCGATCATCTTCACCACCGAGTCGTCGGCGAGGTTCCAGGAGCTGGTCGCTCCGTACGTGCCGGTGGCGATGGAGTCGAAGCTGCTGCCGGGGTTCCGTGGCCGGTACGCCGTCGAGCCGCAGTTCGTCACGGCGGAGCTCACGCCGGTCCCCGCGCGGGTCATCGACGTGCGGGTCAAGCCGAAGACCCGCTCCATGAACCGGTTCGACATCGAGGTGGAGGGCAACCACAACTACTTCGTCGACGGGGTCATGGTGCACAACAGTCCCGAGACGACGACGGGTGGTCGGGCGCTGAAGTTCTACGCCTCGGTCCGGCTCGACGTGCGCCGCATCGAGAGCCTCAAGGACGGCACCGACGTGGTCGGTAACCGTACCCGGGTCAAGGTCGTGAAGAACAAGGTCGCCGCGCCGTTCAAGCAGGCCGAGTTCGACATCATGTACGGCAAGGGCATCTCCCGCGAGGGGTCGCTGATCGACGTCGGCGTCGAGCAGGCGATCATCCGCAAGTCCGGCGCCTGGTACACGTACGACGGTGACCAGCTCGGCCAGGGCAAGGAGAAGGCCCGCGAGTTCCTCCGGGAGAACCCGGACGTGGCCGCCGAGATCGAGAAGAAGATCCTGGAGAAGCTCGGCGTCGGGGCCGGCGCGGGCGATGCCGCCGGTGGCCCGGAGCTGCCGCCGGTCGACTTCTGATCTGACTCATGGCAGGACGACGCGCGCGTACGGGGCGAGGCTGGGATGCCAGTCCGCCTCGTACGGCCGACGGCACCCCACGTCCACGCCGGGGTCGCCGCGCCGCCGGTGACGAGTCCGGCCCGACCTCCGGTCCGCTCGACGACGAGACGGGCTCCGGCACGCCGTCGGGCGACGGAACGGCGGGTGGCCGAGGAGCAACCCCACCCCGCGACGAGTCCGAGGTGGCTCGGGAGATCTGCCTGCGGCAGCTCGCGGTGCGTCCGCGCACCCGTGCCGAGCTGGCCACCGCGCTCGCCCGACGGGGCATCTCCGAGGAGACCGCCGTCGGAGTACTCGACCGGTACGACGAGGTCGGCATCATCGACGACGCCGCGTTCGCCCGGGCCTGGGTGAGCAGCCGGCACGCCGGCCGTGGGTTGGCCCGCCGGGCGCTCGCCAACGAGCTGCGCCGCCGCGGCGTGGACGGCGACACCGCCAGCGAGGCGCTCGGTGAGTTGGACGAGACCACCGAGGCGGAGACCGCGCGGGCCCTGGTCGAGCGGAAGCTGCGCACCGCCCGGGGCGAGCCGGACGCGGTGTTCCGACGGCTGGTCGGCATGTTGGCCCGCAAGGGCTATCCACCGGGTGTGGCGATCCGGGCGGTGAAGGACGCCCTGGCGGCGCAGAGTGCCGAGGCGGCCGAGTTCGCCGAGCGGCTCGACGCGGACGCCCTGATCGACGCCGAGGGGGACGCGGCGGGCGGTCCGGGCGACTGACCGCAGGTTCGGCCGGTCATCGGCGGCGTTTGTCCGTTGAAGTCCGACTCTTTCGTGGCTCAGGGTGACTGTGCAACTTCTCTCCGTCTGGGTGGTTTGATCATGACTTCTTGACCGGAGGGCGTTGGAGTCCTAGCCTCGCCATAAAGGCTCACATTGCCCGACCGGCGCAGGCTAAGCGCACAACATAGATCTCGTAACGGAACAGCATCACTTTGGCCGGATTCACCGGCTGCATACGTCGACCGCGGACAGGCCGGTCCGGGTCGACGGGACAACTGCACCCGGCCCGCCGACGGTCTCAGCGACCGTCGGCGGAGGAAGCCATCCCACGGCCAGGCGCTCCGGTCGGGCGTCCAGAGCCGTAGGAGCGTGCCCACCGGCATGCTGCTGCGGCGCGACGTTCAGGGGAGGCGCGCCATGTCGAGGCGGTATGGGTCCATCGGGTGGCCGGCATGAGCGGGGGAACGGGCGTACCCGCCGAGGCGGGTGCGGGGGCCACCGACGACGGTGAGCAGAGTTCGGGGTCGTCAGGAGAGCAGCCGACGCGCCGCATCGCGGCGACCGGTGACGCAGCCTGGGGGGCCGCCGGATGAGGGGCCTGGACGTGGTGCTCCTGGTCGCCGTCCTGCTGCTGACCGCGGTGGTGCTCGGCGCGGCCTTCCTCGGGCTGCGGGTGCTGCGCGGCATGCAGTCACGTCCGGCACCGGAGGATCCCGCGTACATCGCGGAGAAGGACCGTCAGGAGCAGTCGCTGGCGGCGTTGCGGACCGCCGCCGACGAGGTGAACAGCACCATCGACGTGGCCAAGTCGGCGGCGTCCGCGGCGCGCGCCGAGGCGGCGGGGGCCAAGGCGGAGGCGAAGTCGGCCCGCGCGGAAGCCCGCCGGGTGCTCGACGACGCCCGGGCCGAGGCGGACGCCGTGCTGGAGCGGGCGCACAAGCAGGCCGAGGCGGACGCCGAGCAGTTGCGCACGGCGGCCCGGCGCAGCGGTGAGCGGGAGGTGGCGGTGCTCGCCGCGACCACCCGGGAACAGGCCGCCGAGGTCGAGCGGCGGGCCACCCGGATGGACGAGCGGGAGCGGCTGCACACCGAGGAGGTGGAACGGCTCGCCGAGCGGGAGCGCCAGCTCACCGCCGCGAGTGCGGCGTTGGCGACCCGGGAGGCGGCGCTGGCCGCCCGGGAGGCGGAACTGGCCGAGGCGGAGAACCAGCGGCGGCGGGAGTTGGAGCGGGTGGCCGGACTGACCGCCGACGCGGCCCGGACCGAGCTGGTCGAGGCGATCGAGACCCAGGCCAAGCGGGAGGCCGCGCTGCTGGTGCGGGACATCGAGTCCGACGCCCGCTCCACGGCCGAGCAGCGGGCCCGGCACATCGTGGTCGACGCGATCCAACGGGTGGCCAGCGAACAGACCGCGGAGAGCGTGGTCAGCGTGCTGCACCTGCCGGGCGACGAGATGAAGGGTCGGATCATCGGTCGGGAGGGCCGCAACATCCGGGCCTTCGAGTCGGTCACCGGCGTCAACCTGATCATCGACGACACCCCCGAGGCGGTGCTGCTGTCCTGCTTCGACCCGGTACGCCGGGAGGTGGGCCGGCTGACGCTGGAGAAGCTGGTGCTCGACGGCCGGATCCACCCGCACCGGATCGAGGAGGTGCACGACCTGGCCCGCCAGGAGGTGGACCAGCTCTGCCGGCGGGCAGCCGAGGACGCCCTGGTCGAGGTCGGGATCACCGACATCCACGACGAGCTGGTCACGCTGCTCGGACGGCTGCGCTACCGCACCTCGTACGGGCAGAACGTGCTCAAGCACCTGGTGGAGACCGCGCACATCGCCGGGGTGATGGCCGCCGAGCTGCGTCTGGACGTGCCGCTGATCAAGCGGTCGGCGTTCCTGCACGACATCGGCAAGGCGCTCACCCACGAGGTGGAGGGCAGCCACGCCATCATCGGCGCCGACGTGGCCCGCAAGTACGGCGAGAGCGAGGACGTGGTGCACGCCATCGAGGCGCACCACAACGAGGTGCCGCCGCAGACCGTCGAGGCGGTGCTCACCCAGGCGTCCGACGCCTGTTCCGGGGGACGGCCGGGGGCCCGGCGGGAGAGCCTGGAGGCGTACGTGAAGCGGCTGGAGCGGATCGAGGAGATCGCCGCCGGCAAGCACGGCGTGGAGAAGGTCTTCGCGATGCAGGCGGGCCGCGAGATCCGGGTGATGGTCAAGCCGGACGACGTCGACGACATCGGCGCGGCGGTGCTGGCCCGTGACGTGGCCAAGCAGGTCGAGGAGGAGTTGACCTACCCGGGACAGATCCGGGTGACGGTGGTACGCGAGTCCCGGGTCACCGAGATCGCCCGCTGACGCCGATGGCCGGTCGGTGGCTTCTCGCCTCCGACCGGCCATCCGGTTCGTGCGGTGCTCCTGATCGGGGTCAGGTGGCCGTGCCGGCGACCGCCACGTCCTGGCCGAGGCCCGGCTCTGCCCGGCTCGGGGTCGCGTCATCCTTCGGCGTGTTCTTGATCGCCCGACGGCCCCGAGCGAGACGCCGCTGGGCGTACTCGGCGAGCTTCGACAGCAGGTAGTTGACGGCGATGTAGATGACGCCGACGACGAAGTACACCTGGATCGGGTTGTCCAGCACCTGGATGATGAAGCTGCTCTTCCGGAGCACCTCCTCGTAGCTGATGATGAAGCCCAGCGAGGTGTCCTTGAAGACCACGACGAGCTGGCTGATCAGCGCCGGGAGCATGATCCGGAACGCCTGCGGCAGCAGGATCATCCGGGTCGCCTGGAACGAGGTCAGACCGATCGCGTCGGCCGCCTCGCGCTGGCCGCCGGGCAGGCCCTCCATGCCGGAGCGGAGGATCTCACCGATGACCACACCGTTGTAGATGGTCAGGCCGATCACCAGGTACCACAGGATGCTGCCCAGGTCCACGCCGAGCACCGGCAGGCCGCTGGCGCAGAAGAAGATCGTGATGACGACCGGCAGTCCCCGGAACACCTCGACGAAGAACTTGGTCACGCCGTTGAGCACCCAGCTCAGCCCGCGTACGGCCAGGGCCACCGGCGGCGCCAGGGTGGTGAAGCGGCGGCGCATCAGCGCCTTGAGCTGCACCCGCAGGATGGCGAGCAGGGTGCCGAAGACCAGCGAGCTGACGATGGCGAGCGCGGCGGCGATCAGGGTCGCCCGGAAGCCCTGGCCGAGCTGGGTCCACACCTGGCCGAAGACCTCGTTGCTCGGGTCGATCAGCGGTCCCCACTTCTCCATCGCGAACTGCTCGCGCTCGTCGAGCGGCCGGTAGACGAGGAAGTAGGCACCGGCGACGGCCGCGACGGCGGCGAGCACGCTGGAGATGATCGTGATCCGGCGGGCGCGCGGACCCGGAGCGTCGTAGAGGACGGACATCGTCTGGTTGCTCATCGGGCCACCGCCTGCCGGCGCTCGATCCGGTCCAGCATCAGGCCGAGGGGGACCGTGAGGATCAGGTAGCCCAGGCTGATGCCGATGAAGACGGGGATGATCGGCAGGCCGCCCACGCTGGTGAGCGCCTGGCCGCTGGCGGAGAGGTCTCCGGCGACGCCGAAGAAGCCGGCCAGCGCCGAATTCTTGATCATGGCGATCAGCACGCTGCCGAGCGGCACGATCGCTCCTTTCCATGCCTGGGGCAGGACGACGAAGCGCAGGTTCTGCGTGAAGGTCAGTCCGATGGCCCTAGCCGCCTCGGCCTGGCCGCTCGACACACCGTTGACACCGCTGCGGACCGCCTCGGCCACGAAGGCGGCCGTGTAGACGCTCAGCGCGATGAACGCGAACCGGAAGTACGGGAGGTCGGTCCCGAGGCGCTGGAAGATCGAGTCCAGCCCCGGGATCCGGAGGAAGTCGGCGTTGGACCCGAGTGCCGGGAGACCGAACGCGGCGAAGAACATGACGATCGTGAGTGGACAGTTGCGCAGCACCGTGACATACGTTCCGCCGAGCCACCGCAGTGGAGGCACCGGCGAGATCCGCATGACGGCCACGAGGACGCCGAGGATCAACGCCCCCGTGGCCGAAAGGATGCAGAGCTGAAGAGTGACAAAGAATCCACTGCGAAAGACGTCGAAGTTGTCGACGAGGACGTTCACGAAATCACCCTTCAGCTAAGGGATCAGTAGCGGTTGACGGTCGGGGTCTTCGGGTCGGCCGAGTCGACCTTGCCCGCGGTGTTCTTCCAGGCCTCCAGGTAACGGCCGTCGGTGAAGGACGCCTCGAGGGTGTCGTTCAGGAAGGTGCGGAAGTCGTTGTCGCCCTTCTTGAGGCCGATGCCGTACGGCTCCTCGGTGAAGGTCTCACCGGCGAGCTTGAACTGGCCCTCGTTCTGCGACATGTAGCCGGTCAGGATCACGTTGTCCGTGGTGATCGCGTCCACCTGGCCGCCCTTGAGGGCGTCGAGGCACTTGGTGTACACGTCGAAGACGACGAGCTGCTCGGCGATGTTGCTCAGGTACGGCTCGATGTTCTTGGCCGGGGTCGAACCCTGCACCGAGCAGACCTTCTTGGTGGTGGTCTTGAACGAGTCGGGGCCGGTGATCTCGCTCTCGTCGGCCCGGACCAGGATCGTCTGGCCGGCGATGTAGTACGGCCCGGCGAAGTCGATCCGCTCCTTGCGGGTGTCGTTGATCGTGTAGGTCGCGATCACCAGGTCGACCGCCGACTCCTCGATCCGCTGCTCGCGGACCGCGGACGGGGTCTCGACCCACTCGATCTTGCTCTCCGGGATGCCCAGCTCGGCGGCGATGACCTTGCCGATCTCGACGTCGAAGCCCTGCGGGTCGCCGTCGAGGCCCTTGAGGCCGAACAGCGGCTGGTCGAACTTGGTGCCGATCTTGATGGCCTGGGCCTTGTTGAGGCGCTCCATCGTGCTGCCGGCGGCGAAGTCCTTGGTCTCGCCGGTGGCGGCGTCGTCGGCGTCGTCCCCGCCACAGGCGGTCATGCCGAGGGCGAGGGTGGCTGCCGCGGCAACCGCCGCTATGCGCTTAATACGCATTTTTCATCTCCTTCTGCGACAAAGCTCCACCGCCGGGGGGACGGCGTGCTCGTATTCGGTCGGACTAGTGAGTGAGGATCTTGGAGAGGAAGTCCTTGGCCCGGTCGGTCTTCGGGCTGGCGAAGAACTCGTTCGGGGTGGACTCCTCGACGAGCTTGCCGTCGGCCATGAAGATGACCCGGTTGGCGGCGTGCCGGGCGAAGCCCATCTCGTGGGTCACCACGACCATGGTCATGCCGTCGCGGGCCAGCGAGGTCATCACCTCCAGCACCTCGCCGACCATCTCCGGGTCGAGTGCGCTGGTGGGCTCGTCGAAGAGCATCGCCTTGGGCTGCATGGCCAGCGCCCGGGCGATCGCGACGCGCTGCTGCTGACCGCCGGAGAGCTGGGCCGGGTACTTGTCGGCCTGGTTGGCGATGCCCACCCGGTCGAGCAGGGCCAGACCCCGCTCGCGGGCCGCCGCCGGCTTCTCCTTGCGCACCTTGACCGGGCCGAGGGTGACGTTCTCGAGGATCGTCTTGTGCGCGAAGAGGTTGAAGGACTGGAACACCATCCCGACCTCGCTGCGCAGCTTCGCCAGGGCCTTGCCCTCGGCCGGCAGCGTCTGGCCGTCGAACGTGATGGTGCCGGAGTTGATCGGTTCGAGTCGGTTGATCGTGCGGCACAGGGTCGACTTGCCGGAGCCGGACGGGCCGATCACCACGACCACCTCACCCCGGTTCACCGACACCGAGACGTCGTCCAGTACATGCAACGGCCCGAACCACTTGTTGACCGAGTCCAGCACGATGAGCGGTTCGCCCGTCGTCACGTCGTCCACCGTCCCCCTCATTGCTTTGAGGGCCGGATGACCCTCGGTTAGCGGCCACTGTAGGCGGGGCGACATGTCGGTAGACAACTCAGTTGGTCACGGAGCGGTAACACCGATCCGGATCCTGACCTGAAGTCCGAAATTGCCGGTCAGCGGTGGTGCTCACGCCCAGTGACGGAGATCATGGGCTGATGACTGAACGGGTGCGGCTGACGCGGTACGCCCGAGGCGGCGGATGCGCCTGCAAGATCCCACCGGGCGAGCTGGAGGCGATGGTGGCCGGGCTCGGTCCCGCCGCCGGCGCGGCCGACCTGCTGGTCGGGCTCGATCACGGCGACGACGCCGCGGTGGTCCGGCTGGACGAGCGGACCGGCGTGGTGACCACCGCCGACTTCTTCACCCCGGTGGTGGACGACGCGTACGACTGGGGTCGGATCGCCGCCACCAACGCGCTCTCCGACGTGTACGCGATGGGCGGCACCCCGTTGGTGGCGCTCAATCTGCTCTGCTGGCCCCGTGACGTACTGCCGCTCGAATTGGCCCGCGAGGTGCTGCGCGGCGGCCGGGACGTGGCCCAGGAGGCCGGCTGCCACCTGGCCGGCGGACACAGCGTGGACGACGACGGCCCCAAGTACGGGCTGGCCGTCACCGGTCTGGTCCGGCCGGAGGAGCTGATCACCCTCGACGGCGGGCGGGCCGGGCTGCCGCTCTCGCTGACCAAGCCGCTCGGTGTCGGCGTGCTCAACACCCGGCACAAGAACACCGGGGAGAGCTTCCCCGAGGCGGTCGCCGCGATGACCACACTCAACCGGGACGCGGCCCGGGCGGCGGTGGCGGCCGGGGTGCGCTGCGGCACCGACGTGACCGGATTCGGTCTGCTCGGCCACGCGTCGAAACTGGCCCGGGCCAGCGAACTCACCGTGGTGATCGACACCGCTCGGGTGCCCTATCTGGCCGGCGCCGCCGAGGCGGTGCGCGACGGGTACGTCAGCGGCGGCTCCCGCCGCAACCTCGAATGGGTGACCCCGTGGACCGACTTCGGCGCGGTCGGTGAGGCCGAGCGACTGCTGTTGGCCGACGCGCAGACCTCGGGCGGTCTGCTGGTGGCCGGCGAGGTGCCGGGCGCCCCGGTGATCGGCGAGCTGCGGCCGCGCAGCGAGCACCGGATCGTCCTGCGCTGACGGCGGGCCGGGCCGGTCCGTAGGTGATGGGCTGATGGCTGGCCGAGGCCCGGATTCCTGCGCTGATCCGCGCCGAGCACCGGGTGCGCTGTGCCGACCCGGCGAGCCGCTGCGTGGAAGCGCGGACCATACCCGATAAACTGTCACCTTCCCGCTACCCGCAGCGATCCAGCGACGGGAAATTTTGCCCAGAATGGTCACAGACCGGTAACTTGCCCCCGGCTTGGGGCAAATGCCCCCCACCATCGTCAGTAAGGCCCGATCCGGAGGCCGGTGGAACGAGCACAGCGAGGAGGCGGCATGACCGAGCTGTGGAACTGGAGAATCGACCAGGTACGACCGGCGGAGGTCTACCCGGCACTGGCCGAGGCGCTCGGTCGGGTGGTCATGCCCCTGGCCGTGGCCGATCCGGCCCGGTTGCCAACGTACGCGGTGATCTGCGACGTGTGGCAGGCACCGGGGGAGTTCGCCACGATCGTGGACTGTTACGGCGTACCCGACGGGTTGCCCGAGTTGCCCAGCGTCGCGGCGCTGGCCCGGCTGCTCGACCGCAACTGCCTGCTGCGCGACGACACGCTCGACGAGACCCGGCACCTGCTGGTCGCTCCCGACGGCAGCATCCGGCCGGTGCACTTCGACGTGCGGGAGACCGACGACGGTGAGGTGCTCAGCGAGCGTCGCCTCTGCACCGAGGCCGACGCGCGCTGCCGGGGCTGGTCCCGGTGCCGGGGCTCGCGGTGGACCCCGGACTCGGTGAACCCCGCCCTCGCCGCCGCCTGAGGTGTAAGGAAGGGCCCCCTGTTAACGCCTCGTGCATAGCACGGGCCCCCTCTTAACGGCACGAGCCGTCAGCGCGAGGGTTGCCGTTAACAAGGGACCCTTCCTCTACCGCAGGCGTTAACAAGGTGCCCTTCCTTGCACTGCCAGCCAGCGATGTGCGGCGTCAGCTGGGGCGGGCGCCACGGACCACGAGTTCGTCGAGCAGCGTGCGGGTGGCGGCGGCGACCGCGGCCACCGCGGCGTCGAACGCGGCGGCGTTGTGCGCCGCCGGCGCCCGGAATCCGGAGATCTTCCGGACGTACTGCAACGCCGCGGCCTCCACGTCCGCGTCGGTGACCTGCGGGGTGTACGGCTCACGCAGAGTCTTGATGCTCCGGCACACGGCTCCTCCTCGTTCCGACCGTTCCACGGGTCCGGCTACGCTTTGCACGTCATGACTACCGCAGCGGCGGGCGGCCCGCGCACCTACCAGGTGCGCACCTACGGCTGCCAGATGAACGTGCACGACTCCGAGCGCATTTCCGGCCTGCTCGAACAGGCGGGCTACGTCCGTGCGGGCGGGGCCGACGACAACCCGGACGTGGTGGTGTTCAACACCTGCGCGGTCCGCGAGAACGCCGACAACCGACTGTACGGCAACCTGGGGCACCTGCGGCCGGTCAAGGACCGGCACCCGGGCATGCAGATCGCGGTCGGTGGCTGCCTGGCCCAGAAGGACCGCGGCGAGATCGTCCGCAAGGCGCCCTGGGTCGACGTGGTCTTCGGCACCCACAACATCGGCTCGCTGCCGGTGCTGCTGGAACGGGCCCGGCACAACACGGCCGCCGAGGTGGAGATCCTCGAAGCCCTCGACGTGTTCCCGTCGACGCTGCCGACCCGCCGCGAGTCGACGTACGCCGGGTGGGTGTCGATCTCGGTGGGGTGCAACAACACCTGCACCTTCTGCATCGTGCCGTCGCTGCGGGGCCGGGAGAAGGACCGCCGCCCCGGCGACATCCTCAGCGAGGTACGCGCGCTCGTCGACGAGGGCGTGCTGGAGGTGACGCTGCTCGGGCAGAACGTCAACTCGTACGGCGTGGAGTTCGGCGACCGGTACGCCTTCGGCAAGCTGCTGCGCGCCTGTGGGGAGATCGACGGGCTGGAGCGGGTCCGGTTCACCAGCCCGCACCCGAAGGACTTCACCGACGACGTGATCGCCGCGATGGCCGAGACGCCGAACGTCTGCCACTCGCTGCACATGCCGTTGCAGTCCGGCTCGGACGAGGTGCTGCGCGCGATGCGCCGGTCGTACCGGTCGGAGAAATACCTCGGGATCATCGAGAAGGTCCGCGCCGCCATGCCGGACGCGGCGATCACCACGGACATCATCGTCGGGTTCCCCGGCGAGACCGAGGCGGACTTCGCGCGCACCCTGGACGTGGTCCGCGAGTCCCGGTTCTCCTCCGCCTTCACGTTCCAGTACTCCAAGCGCCCCGGCACGCCCGCCGCGACCATGGACGGCCAACTGCCCAAGCAGGTCGTGCAGGAGCGGTACGAGCGGTTGATCGCCTGCGTCGAGGAGATCACCTGGGCGGAGAACCGCAAGCTGGTCGGCGAGACCGTCGAGGTGCTGGTCGCCGTCGGGGAGGGCCGCAAGGACGAGCGCACCGGCCGGATGTCCGGCCGGGCGCGCGACGGCCGGCTGGTGCACTTCGCGACCGGTTCGGTCGAGCCGGGTGCGATCCGGCCTGGCGACATCGTGCACACCGCGATCACCTATGCCGCCCCGCACCACCTCAACGCCGACGGGGAGCCGCTGTCGCACCGGCGGACCCGGGCCGGTGACGCGGCCGAGGCGGGTCGCTCGCCGCGTACCCCCGGGGTGTTGCTCGGGCTGCCGTCGGTGGGCGCGCCGGCCGCGGTGCCCGCGCCGACGGGCGGCTGCGCCGTCGCACCCTGAGAGCCGGTCGGGGCCCGGCCTGCCGCGCCCCGACCGACCCGCGCGGTCAGACCGAGATCCGTCCGGCGCCCGCGCCGCCCGTCACGATCGACTTGACGTTGCTCGGCGTGTCCAGGGTGTACGCGTACGGGATGCCGGCCACGCTGCCGCCACTCTGTCCGCTGCCCGAGTTGACGAAGTGGTTGTTGCGGGCCACCAGTGAGCCGGGGCCGGAGTCGCCCTCACCACGGTGGAACGGGTCGGGGGTGTTCTCGAAGTAGTTGCCCTCGACCAGCACACCGGCGTTCATCGTGGACGCTACGCCGTAGCCGCGCACGTTGCTGTAGAAGTTGTTGTAGACGTGCACCGGGTTGCCGAAGCGGACCCGGGGGTTACGCTGGTTGCTGCCGTCGAACCAGTTGTGGTGGTACGACACCCGCAGCTTGCCGACGTCCTGGCCGGCGTTGTCGTCGCTGTGCCCGAGCAGCATGGTCTTGTCGTGGCTGAACACCCGGTTCCACGACACCGTGATGAAGTCGGAGCCGCGCTTGATGTCGACCGCGCCGTCGTAACCACTGCTGAAGGTGTTGTGGTCGACCCAGATGTTGGTGGCCGACTGCTCGATGTTGATCGCGTCGTCGCCCCAGTTGCGGAACGTCAGGTTCCGGATGATGACGTTGCGGTCACCGTTGATGGTGAGGCCGCACCCGACGATCGTCGCGCCCGCGTTGCCGAGGATGGTCTTGTTGGACCGGACCCGCAGCATCCCCGAGCAGTTGATGGTGCCGGAGACCCGGATCACCGCCGCGCTGCTGGAGCCGAGCGCGCTGGTCAGCGCCGAGGCGGTGGTCACCGTGGTGGTGCCGGCGCTGCCGCCGCCGCTGGTGCCGCCGTTCTGGGTGGCCCAGCCGACGAGTCCGGTCTGCGGGCCGGGGTTCGGCGGGGGCGTGGTGCCACCCCCGAGCCGGACCAACTGCCAGCGCTGGTTGGCGCCGTCGATGTCGGCGTACTGCGAGACGATCCCACCGTCGGCGGTGGACCACTGCCATACCTCAAGGGCCTTGTTGCTGTGCCGGCTGATGAACCGGACGTCGCCGTTGGCGGAGTCCGCGAGCCGGAAGTGCTGCTTGGTGTCACTGCTCGCGGTGACCTGGGTGACCTGCACGCCGTCGTTCGAGTTGGGGATGCTCACGACCTTGCCGGAGTGCCGGTTGCGGAGCTGGTAGTAGCCGCTGCCCACGTCGACGAACTGGAACTGCTGGTTGTTGCCGTCGGCGCGGGTGAACTGCCGGATCTCGCCACCGTCGGCGGTGGACCAGTTCCACAGGTCCATCGCCTTGCCGCTGTTGCGGTTCACGAACACGTAGTACGCACTGGTGTCGACGGTCGCCGCCGTGGCCGGGGCGGCCGTCACCGCGACGAGCGCCGTGGGCAGCGCGACCGCCGTGGCGGCCAGCGCCGCGAGTCGCCGGGTCAGGCGACGCGTGACGAATGCAAGCACGGAGATTTCTCCTCATCCTCGGGTACGCGGAACGGGCCGGACGACGCGTGGTGTTCGCGGATCGACTGTCGCTGCCCGGACGCGTCCGCGATGCGGCCCGCCACGATCGGGTGCCGGTGGTGTGTCCCGTGGCGTCGGCCTCGATGCGTCGACCGGTCGGCAGGGGGTACGCCCCGGCGCCGGTGACTGCCCTGCCCAGTGGCAGCGGTGCCGTGGCGGTCGCGGAGTGCGGCCTGCCGTCGGACGAAGTGGGTCGGAGTGGCTCGGCGTGTCTGGCCCCGGAGGGCAAACGCTTTCCCCAGGTAACCATAGAATCAGCTCGATGTAAATGTCGTACGTTCACATCGCCCTGACCAGGAGGTTCGGCGATGGAGAAACCCCGGCTCCCACACCGGGAACCGGGGTTGTCCGAGCTGCGCTCAGCCGGCCTGTTCGGCCAACTGGAGGAACTGCCGCTTGGAGGCGAGCGCCTGCTCGGCCTCCTTGATCCGTCGGGCGTCGCCGGCCGCCTGGGCGCGGGCCAGCCGCTCCTCGGCCTCGGCCACCTGGGACCGCATCTGGGCCAGCAGCGGGTTGTCCTCGCGGGTGGTCCGGCGCCAGGCCGAGTCCATCACCTCGCGGACCTTCTCGTCGATGGCCCGCAGCCGGCGCTCCAGCCCGGCCGCCGCCTCCCGGGGAACGCGGCCGGCCTCGTGCCACTGCGCCTGGATGTCCCGCAGCTTGGCCTGCGCGCCCTTCGGGTCGCCCTCGACGTCGAGCGCCTCGGCCTCGGCGAGCAGCGCCTGCTTGCGCTCCAGGTTGGCGCGCTGCTCGTTGTCGCGGGCCGAGAAGACCTCACTGCGCCGGGTGAAGAAGGCGTCCTGCGCGGCCCGGAACCTCTCCCACAGCCGCTGCTCGGCCTCCTTGGAGGCGCGCGGTGCGGCCTTCCACTGGTTCATCAGCTCCTTGAGCTGGTTGGCCGTGGACGCCCAGTCGGTCGAGTCGGAGATCTTCTCGGCCTCGGCGACCAGCTCCTCCTTGACCGTCTGCGCCTGCTTGCGCTGCGAGTCCAAGGAGGCGAAGTGGGCGCCCCGGCGGCGAGTGAAACCGTCCCGGGCGGCGGCGAAACGCTTCCACAGCTCGCCGTCGGTCTTCTTGTCGACCCCCCGGATGGTCTTCCACTCGTCGAGGATCTCCTTGAGCCGGTCGCCGGCGGTCTTCCAACCGGTCGACTCGGCGGCCAGCTTCTCCGCCTCCTCGACCAGCGTGGTCTTGCGCGCCAGGGCCTCGCTGCGGGCGGCCTCCTTGGCGGCCCGCGCCTCACCGGCCTTCTCCTCGGCCACCGTGGCGAGCTTGTCGAGCCGCGCGGCGAGGGCGTCGATGTCGCCGACCACGTGCGCCTCGGCCAGCGACCCGCGGATACGCCGGATGGTGCTCAGCGAATGGTTGGCGTCCGCCGCGCCGGAGTTGAGCCGCGCCTCGGTCAGATCCACCTCGGTCACCAGGTCGGCGAAGCGGCGCGCGAAGTGCGCCAACCCCTCCTCCGGCGCTCCCGCCTGCCAGGATCCGACCACCCGCTCGCCCTCGGCGGTCTTGACATAGACGGTGCCGTCCGCGTCCACCCGTCCGAAGGCAGTCCAGTCGCTCATGTGCCCATCCTCGATCTCCCGGTGCCCAGGGAGCAGCCTCCCGGGCCCGCCACGGCGCAGTCAAAGTTCTCCGGGCATTGTCACAGGTCCGCCCCGGTCCGCGTCGAGCGCCTATCGCCGACCGTGACCATACGGTGTCCTAGCTCTCTGTCGTCACCGTCCGAACCGGCGTGCCGATTTTCGCCGAACGGCGTACGGCCGAGGGCCCGCCGGCCGGTGCGCGGCGGTCCCGGCCGGCCCGCCCGATACGGTTGCCTGGTGCCACTGGTCGCCGCCGCCGTCTGCCCCCACCCACCGCTGCTGATCCCCGAGGTGGCCGGTGCCGCCGCGCCCGAACTGGACGATCTGCGCGCCGCCTGCGACGCCGCCGTCGCCCGGCTGCTCGACTCGGGCGCGCGCGACGTGCTGGTGGTCGGTGCCGGCGATCACACCGCCGACCTCGACCCCCCGTTCCGGGGCAGCCTCGTGCCCTGGGGCCTGCCGCTGGAGGTACGCCTCGGCGACCTCCCCGGTGACCGGCCCGGCACCGACCGCCTACCGCTCGGCCTGCTCGTCGGCGCCTGGCTGCTGAACCGTCACCCGTCGCCCGCGACCGGCGACGCGCTGGACCGCCACCCGTCGCCCGCGACCGGCGACGCGACGTGGCGCATGTCGACCGTGGCCGCCGACGCGCCGGTCGAGACGTGCGCCGACCTGGGTGCCCGCCTCGTGTCTGGCCGACCGTGGGCGCTGCTGGTGATGGGCGACGGGTCGGCCTGCCGGGGCGAGAAGGCACCCGGCTACGCCGACCCGCGCGCCGAGGCGTACGACGAGACGGTCGCCCAAGCCCTCGCCGACGCGGACGCCGACGCGCTGCTCGGCCTGGACCCCGCCCTGTCCTCGCAGCTCAAGGCCGCCGGGCGGGCGCCCTGGCAGGTGCTCGCCGGTGCGGCGCGGGCGAGCGGCGGCGACTGGCGCGGCGCGCTGCGCCACCACAGCGCCCCCTACGGCGTGGCCTACCTCGTGGCCAACTGGGAGCGGGCATGAGTGCCCCGGGCCCGGTCGTCGCGGTGGTCGGGCCGACCGCGGCGGGCAAGTCGGCACTGAGCATCGCGCTGGCGCACGCGCTCGGCGGCGAGGTGGTCAACGCCGACTCGATGCAGCTCTACCGGGGTCTGGACATCGGCACCGCCAAGCTCACCGTCGCCGAACGCGAGGGCGTGCCACACCACCTGCTGGACCTCTGGGAGGTGACCGAGCCGGCCAGCGTCGCGGAGTACCAGCGGCTGGCCCGCGCGGCGATCGACGACATCTCGGCCCGGGGCCGGGTGCCGCTGCTGGTCGGCGGCTCCGGGCTGTACGTGCGGGCGGTGCTGGAGCGGTTCGAGTTCCCCGGCACCGACCCGGCGCTGCGGGAACGCCTGGAGGGTGAGCTGGCCGCCGTCGGCCCGGCACCGCTGTACGCGCGGCTGCGCGCGGCCGACCCGGCGGCGGCGGCCGGCATCCTGCCCGGCAACGGCCGGCGGATCGTCCGGGCGCTGGAGGTGATCGAGCTGACCGGCCGACCCTTCACCGCCGCCCTGCCGGAACCGACGCCTTACTATCCGGCCGTCCAACTCGGCGTCGACCTGGACACCGCCCTGCTGGACGAGCGCATCGCCCTGCGGGTGGACCGGATGTGGGCCGACGGCCTGGTCGCCGAGACCCGCGAACTGGTCGGTCAGGGCCTTTCGCAGGGGCGTACGGCCAGCCGGGCGCTCGGTTACCAACAGGTGCTGCGCTTCCTCGCCGGTGAGCTGACCGAGGCCGAGGCGCACGACGAGACGATCCGGGCCACCCGTCGCTTCGTCCGCCGCCAACGCTCCTGGTTCCGCCGCGACCCCCGCGTACGCTGGCTCGACTCGGCCGATCCGGGACTGATCGAGGCCGCCCTCGGAACGGTCCGCGCCGCTGCGCCATGATGGAAGGCGTGGAGTTCACCAAGGGACACGGCACCGCCAACGACTTCGTGATCCTGCCCGACCCGGACGGCGCGCTCGACCTGACGCCCGAACTGGTGGCGACGATCTGCGACCGGCGACGCGGCCTCGGCGGGGACGGCGTGCTGCGCGTGGTCCGCGCCGCCAAGCACCCCGACGGCGTCGCCCTGGCCGGCGAGGCCGAGTGGTTCATGGACTATTGGAACTCCGACGGGTCCTTCGCCGAGATGTGCGGCAACGGCACCCGGGTCTTCGTCCGGTACCTCCTGGAGACCGGGCTGGCCGCGCCGAGCGGCGGCGACCTGCCGGTGGCCACCCGCGCCGGCATCGTGCGGGCCCGGGTCGACGGCGACACCGTCGCCGTCCAGATGCGGCGTCCCCGGTTGTACGCGGCCTCGACGGCCGCCCTGGGCGGGCTGACCCTGCCCGGCACGGCGGTGGACGTCGGCAATCCGCACCTGGTCTGCCCGCTGCCCGCCGGCCTGGACCTCGCCGGCCTGGACCTGACCCGGGCGCCCCACGTCGACGAGGACCTCTTCCCGCACGGGGTGAACGTCGAGTTCACCGCCGCCGGTGACGCCGTCGACGGCGGTGACCCGCACGTGCTGATGCGCGTCTACGAGCGCGGCTCGGCCGAGACCCTCTCCTGCGGCACCGGCGCGTGCGCGGTCGCCGCCGTCGCCCTGCACGAGGCCGGCCGGGAGACCGGCACGGTCGCGGTCGACGTGCCCGGCGGCCGCCTCACGGTGACCGTCGACGAGGACTCCTGCTGGCTCTCCGGCCCCGCCGTCCTCGTGGCCACCGGCACCCTCACCCTCGCCTGACCACTCCCGCCCCCTCCGCCACCCCGCCCACCCCGCACCCCTCACCCCGCACCCACTCACCGCGTCGATCATGGAGTTGTGGTTGACGTTGTGACCTACTTGGGGGGCTTTGTCTGCGCCACAACTCCATGATCGGCGAACCAGGCGGCCTTCGGGGGAGGCGTGCGATGCCGGGCGGCCGCGTCCAGGGTTGCCGGGCGCGGTCGGAGCCGGGGCGGGACTCAGGGGGTGGCGGAGGCGCTGGCGGCGATCTCGGGGAGGTCGGCCGGGCCCGGGTCGGCGGCGGGCGGCGGGGTGACGGCCGGGTTCTGGGCGGCGGCGCGGACGGCGGCGGCCACCGCCGGGGCCACCCGGGAGTCGAAGACGCTGGGTACGATGACCGTGGGGTTGATCTTCTCCTCGCCGACCACGTCGGCGATGGCCCGAGCGGCGGCCAGCGCCATCTCCTCGGTGAACTCCTCGGCGTGCGCGTCGAGCATGCCGCGGAACACGCCCGGGAAGGCGAGCACGTTGTTGATCTGGTTCGGCTGGTCGGAGCGGCCGGTGGCGACCACAGCGGCGTGCTTGCGCGCCTCCCGGGGGTCGACCTCCGGGTCCGGGTTGGCCAGCGCGAAGACGATCGAGTCCTTGGCCATGGTGGCGACGTCGTCGCCGGTGAGCAGGTTCGGCGCGCTCACCCCGATGAAGACGTCCGCGCCGTTCAGCGCACCGGCCAGGTCGCCCGAGTAGCCGTCCCGGTTGGTGTTCTCGGCCAGCCACTGCCAGGCCGAGTTGAGACCGGTCTGGCCACGGTGCAGGGCGCCCTGCCGGTCGCACGCGATGATGTCGCCGACGCCCTGGCGCAGCAGCAGCTTCATGATCGCGGTGCCCGCCGCGCCGGCTCCGGAGACCACCACCCGTACGTCGGCGAGTTGCTTGCCCACGACGCGCAGTGCGTTGGTCAACGCGGCGAGTACGCAGATCGCGGTGCCGTGCTGGTCGTCGTGGAAGACCGGGATGTCCAGCGCCTCGCGCAGCCGCGCCTCGATCTCGAAGCAGCGCGGCGCGGCGATGTCCTCCAGGTTGATCCCGCCGTACGCGGGCGCGATCGCCTTCACGATGGCGACGATCTCGTCGGTGTCCTGGGTGTCCAGCACCACCGGCCAGGCGTCGACCCCGCCGAACCGCTTGAACAGCGCCGCCTTGCCCTCCATCACCGGCAGGGAGGCGGCCGGGCCGAGGTTGCCCAGCCCGAGCACGGCCGAGCCGTCGCTGACCACGGCGACCGTGTTGCGCTTGATGGTCAGTCGTCGGGCGTCGGCCGGGTTCTCCGCGATCGCCTGGCAGACCCGCGCCACCCCCGGGGTGTACGCCCGGGACAGCTCGTCCCGGGTCCGCAGCGCCACCTTCGAGCTGACCTCAATCTTGCCGCCCAGGTGCAGCAGGAACGTCCGGTCGGAGACCTTGCGCACGTCCACGCCGTCCAGCGCGGTGAGCGCGTCCACGACCTGGTCGGCGTGCCCGGCGTCGGCGGTGTCGCAGGTGAGGTCGACGATCACGTGGGTCGGGTCGGAGTCGACCACGTCCAGCGCGGTGACGATGGCCCCGGCCTCGCCCACGGAGGTGGTCAACCGGCCGATCGAGGACGCATCGGCGGGTACGGCGATCCGGATCGTGATCGAGAATCCGGCACTGGGCAGTCGGGTGGTGGGCACGCGGATCCCCTCCGTCGGCGCTGAACGGCTCGCCCATTTCTACTCGCCCTGGTTGGGAGGCTGGCAGCCGCCCCCGCCTTTGCCCGTTCCCGCGGTGGGCATATAGCAGGTGCACCGCGCGTTGACACATGTCAGGATTGCTCGGTACATGCACAGAACGGACAGGAGAGACGCTTGCGCGACCAGGAGACCCACGTTCCATTTCCCGACGACGAGCTCGACGCCACCACCACCGGTGATTACGAGCTCTCCGAACGGCAGGCACTGCGACGGGTCCCCGGCCTCTCCACCGAGCTGACCGACGTCACCGAGGTCGAATACCGCCAGCTCCGGCTGGAGCGGGTGGTCCTGGTCGGCGTCTGGACCGAAGGCAGCCAGACCGACGCGGAGAACTCCCTGACCGAGCTGGCCGCGCTGGCCGAGACCGCCGGTTCGCAGGTGCTCGAAGGGCTGATCCAGCGGCGTACCCGGCCGGACCCGGCCACCTACATCGGGCGGGGCAAGGTCGACGACCTGGGCTCGGTGGTGCTCTCCGCCGGTGCCGACACGGTCATCTGCGACGGTGAGTTGTCCCCGTCCCAGCTCCGCAACCTGGAGCAGCGCACCAAGGTCAAGGTGGTCGACCGGACGGCGCTGATCCTCGACATCTTCGCCCAGCACGCCAAGAGCAAGGAGGGCCGGGCCCAGGTCGAGCTGGCCCAGCTCGAATACCTCCTGCCCCGCCTGCGTGGTTGGGGCGAGACGCTGTCCCGGCAGACCGGTGGTTCCGGCCGTGGCGGCGGCGCCGGTGGCGGCGTGGGTGTGCGTGGTCCCGGTGAGACCAAGCTGGAGACCGACCGGCGGCGCATCCGCCACCGCATCGCCCGGCTCCGCCGCGAGATCAAGGCCATGCGGACGGTACGCGAGACCAAGCGCGCCCGCCGTACCCGTAACGCCGTGCCGGCGGTGGCCATCGCCGGCTACACCAACGCCGGCAAGTCGAGCCTGCTCAACCGGCTCACCGGTGCCGGCGTACTGGTCGAGGACGCGCTCTTCGCCACGCTCGACCCGACCACCCGCCGCTCCACCACCGCCGACGGGCGGGTCTACACGCTGTCGGACACGGTCGGGTTCGTCCGGCACCTGCCGCACCAGATCGTCGAGGCGTTCCGCTCGACCCTGGAGGAGGTCGCCGAGGCCGACCTGGTGGTGCACGTGGTCGACGGTGCCCACCCCGATCCGCAGGAGCAGGTCCGGGCGGTCCGCGAGGTGCTCGGCGAGGTCGGTGCCGACCGGCTGCCCGAGCTGTTGGTGGTCAACAAGACCGACGCCGCCGACGAGGAGACCCTGCTGCACCTCAAGCGGCTCTGGCCGGAGGCGATCTTCGTCTCCGCGCACCGCGGTCGCGGCATCGACGAGCTGCGGACGGCGATCGAGCAGCGGCTGCCACGCCCGGCGGTGGAGTTGCGGGTGGTGCTGCCGTACGAGCGGGGTGACCTGGTGGCCCGTCTGCACCGACAGGGCGAGGTACTCAGCACCGCGCACCTGGCCGAGGGCACCATGCTGCACGTACGCGTCAACGAGGCGCTCGCCGCCGAACTGTCCACGTACGTCGACGCGACGCAGGCGGTTCGTGCCGCGCGGTGACCGCCCAGCCGCGTCACCCGAAGGAAACGTCGGGCGTGCGACACTTCCTTTCATGCACCGCACTGTTTCCTCGGTCACGGTTGCGCTCGGCCTGTTCGGGGCCACCGTGGCGGTCACCGGCGTCACTCTCGCCGCGCCCGGGTCGTCGCCACCCGCGTACGCCGCATCGCCGGTGACCGATGTCGGCTCGCCGACCGTATCGACCGACGTGGGGCCGGTGCTCGCCGCTGGCGCCGTCGCTCCGGCAGCGGTGCCGATGGCCGCCGCGCCGCTCGCGGCCGCGCCCAAGAAGCAGTGTTCGGTCACCGACTCGCGGCTGCGGGAGATGTCCGGCCTGGTGGTCACCCGCAACGGGTACATCGTGATCAACGACAGCACCGACCAGGACAGCCGCAAGCGGGTCTTCTACCTCAACAAGGACTGCGACGTCACCCGCGAGGTCCGTTACTCGGGTGCGGGGCCGTTCGACACCGAGGACCTCGCCGTCTCGCCGGACGGCAACACGTTGTGGATCGCCGACACCGGTGACAACATCACCAGCCGGGAGCGCCGCAAGCGGGTCGCGGTCTGGAGCATGCCGATCAACGGCAGCAAGTCGCCGGTCCTGCACCGGCTGGCGTACCCGGACGGCAAGCCCCGCGACGCCGAGGCGCTGCTGATCGGCGACGACAACCTGCCGTTGATCATCACGAAGGTCACCTCCGGCAAGGCGGAGATCTTCACCGCCGACGGTGCGCTCAAGACCGGTGACACCGAGCCGGTGCCGATGAAGAAGCTCGGCGACATCGAGCTGCCCAAGACCGACACCGAGAACCCACTGAGCACCTTCGGGCGGGTGGCGATCACCGGTGCGGCCCGGTCCCCGGACGGCACCCGGGTGGCGCTGCGCACGTACGCCGACGCCTTCGAGTACGACGTGCAGAACGGCGACATCGTCGCCGCGCTGACCACCACCACGCCCCGGGTGACTCCGCTGGCCGACCCGTTCGGCGAGGCGATCGCGTACTCGACCGACGGCAGGACCTTCCTGACCGTCTCCGACGCGGGGCATCTCGACGACAACGAGCCGGTCGACATCCTCAGCTACACGCCGTCCACCGAGGGCCCGAAGAACCTTGCCGACGACCCGGACGCGGTGAAGAACGCGGCCGGCCGGTCGTGGTTCGACGGGCTGACCCTGGACGACATCACCTACCTGATCGCCACCGTCGGCGTGCTCGGCGCGTTGCTGGTGGGCGCCGGCATCTTCGGCATCCTGCGGGCCCGCAAGCGTCCGGTGCCGGCCGGCAAGAGCCGCGACGGCGACGATGACGACGACGATCCGAGCCGCAAGGACGACGGCCTCGGCCCGAAGGACCGGGGTCGGGGCGCGGTGTACGGCGGCGCCCAGTCCGGTGCCGTCTACGGCGGGTCGGCGAAGGGCGACCGGCCCGAGGGTGCCCGGTCGGGTGCGGTCTACGGCGGTGGCCGTCCGGCCGGTGCCAACGGCTCCCGCCCGGCTCAGGGCGGAGGTGTCTACGGCGGCGGAGGTGGTGGTGGCCGCTCCGGCGACCAGGGTGGCCGGTCGGGTGGTGAGGGCGGCCCGGTCTACGGTGGCGGCCGTCCCGGCGGCGGTGGCCGCTCGTCGCAGGGCGGCGGCGGACGCCCGGCTCAGGGTGGCGGGAGCCGCTCCGGTGGTGGGGTCTACGGCGGCGGCGGCGGTGGTGGCCGGGCTGGCGGACCGCCCGGTGGCGGTGGCCGCAGCGGTGGTGCCCCGGGCGGCGGTGCCCCGGGCGGTGGCCGTGGCGGTGGGATGCCCAGTGGCGGCGGCCGGGGAGGTGGCGCGCCCGGCGGCGGTGGCCGCGCGAACGGGACGCCCGGCGGTGGACGGGGTGGACAGCCCGGTGGAGGCCGTGCCGAACCGCCCCGGCGGGGTGGACCCGGCGGCGAGCCGGACCACCGGGGCCGGCGTTCCGGCCGCTACCGCGAGGACGGCGACGAGCCGTACGGCCAGATGCCGGGCGGCAACTACGGCTACCGAGGCGACCGGTACTGACGGCGACCGGTACTGACGGCGACCGGTACTGACGGCGACCGGTACTGACGGCGACCGGTACTGACGGCGACCGGTACTGACCTCGGGTCAGCACCGGCCGCGTGGTCGTTCAGATCCGGCGTAGCACCGCGACGACCCGGCCCATGATGGTGGCGTCGTCACCCGGGATCGGGTCGAAGGCCGGGTTCTGCGGCATCAGCCAGACGTGGCCGTCGCGCCGCCGGTAGGTCTTCACGGTCGCCTCGCCGTCCAGCATGGCGGCGACGATCTCGCCGGAGTCGGCGGTCGGCTGCTGCCGGACGACCACCCAGTCGCCGTCGCAGATCGCCGCGTCGAGCATCGAGTCGCCCTTGACCTGGAGCATGAAGACCTCGCCCTCGCCGACCAACTCGCGAGGCAGCGGGAAGACCTCCTCCATCGACTGCTCGGCGAGGATCGGCCCACCGGCGGCGATCCGGCCGAGCATCGGCACGTACGCCGGGGTGGGGCGTTGCGAGCGGGTCAGCTCGTCGTCGACGTTGGGGGAGCGGACGTCGACCGCGCGCGGCCGGTTCGGGTCGCGCCGCAGGAAGCCCTTCTTCTCCAGCTCCTTGAGCTGGTAGGCGACGCTGGACGGGGAGACCAGCCCGACCGCCTCGCCGATCTCGCGCACGCTCGGCGGGTAGCCGTGCCGCTCCACCCAGGTGCGGATGAAGTCGAGGATGCGTCGCTGACGGGCGGTCAGGTCGACGGTCGCCGGGTCGGGGAAGCCGCTGACCACCGGGGTCACCGGGCGTACGGCGGGCTGCCCGGAGCGGGCGCGGGTGACGCTGCGGCGACGGGCGGCCGGCGGACCCGCCTCGATGCTCTGCTGCGGGCTCTGCGGCCGGTTGGCCCGGTCCTCGGTCACGTCCGTCCTCCCTGGTCGGCGCTGGGGTGCCTCGGCGGCTCGTGGTGCGCACGGTGATCTGTCGGCCGGTGCGGCGACCATGGTCACCTCCGGTTGTTCATGACCGTATCGGTGGGATCGGTCATTTTCAAACATCTGTACGACCTATCTCCGCGTGTCGGGCCGGAAAAGCGCGACAGTCGTACGTCCGTTCTGATAAATGGTACGCGGAGTCGAACGCGTGTTCGACCCGGTACGGATAGTCGGTGATCCTGTCCGGCCGGACGGTAACTCCCGCCGCCGGTCCGCGTTGGGTTCTCGGGTCGGTTGGAGAGGGGGGAGTGGGTGGGTTGTCAGGTGACGCGCCGGACACGCCGGTCAACTTGACCTCGGATCGCCAGCGGCATAGGTTCGACCCCTAGATGTAGTAGTCACATGGGCGTAAGTCGCCTACAGGTTGGGTTCGACTACCCACCGCACTTTCCGCACCGCCGAGCCGGCGGCCGTCCTGCGGGGCGGCTCCGCCGTCCCTGCGTGTGCCCGGAGGCGGATGGGGGCGTACCCGAAGTCGATCAAGGAGGTCGGGCGATGCGGTGTCCGTACTGCCGGCACGCCGACTCCCGGGTGGTCGACTCGCGGGAGGCGGACGACGGACAGTTGATCCGTCGGCGGCGCTCCTGCCCGGAGTGCGGCAAACGGTTCACCACCGTCGAGGAGGCGGTGCTGGCGGTGGTCAAGCGCAGCGGGGTGACCGAGCCGTTCAGCCGGACGAAGATCATCGGCGGAGTGCGCAAGGCGTGCCAGGGGCGACCGGTCGACGAGGACTCGATCGCGATCCTGGCGCAGCGGGTCGAGGAGACCATTCGCGCCAAGGGGGCCGCCGAGATCCCGAGCCACGATGTCGGGCTGGCCATCCTGGGTCCCCTGCGGGACCTGGACGAGGTCGCCTACCTGCGGTTCGCCAGCGTCTACCGGTCGTTCGACTCGCTCGCCGACTTCGAGCAGGAGATCGAGACGCTGCGGGCCGCCGCGCGCGCCCGGGAGGGCGCCGGGGCCGAGACGGCCCACGCGCAGTGAACGTCTGAGCAGCAGCAGTAGTGACAGTCGGATCGCGCGGGGTGCCCGCGTGAGCGAGGGGGCGGATGAGATGCCGGGGGACGGTGTGACAACAAGCAGGTCACGGAACAAGACGAACGCGGGCCTCAAGGTGGACCGGGTCTGGACCACCGAGGGCGTGCACCCGTACGACGAGGTCGCCTGGGAGCGCCGCGACGTCGTGATGACCAACTGGCGGGACGGCTCGATCAACTTCGAGCAGCGCGGGGTGGAGTACCCGGAGAGCTGGAGCGTCAACGCGGCCAACATCGTGACCACCAAGTACTTCCGGGGCGCGGTGGGCACCCCGGAGCGGGAGTGGTCGCTCAAGCAGTTGATCGACCGGGTGGTCACCACCTACCGCACCGCGGGTGAGGAGTACGGCTACTTCGCCTCCCCGGCCGACGCCGAGGTCTTCGCCCATGAGCTGACCTGGATGCTGCTGCACCAGGTGTTCAGCTTCAACTCGCCGGTCTGGTTCAACGTCGGTACGCCGTCGCCGCAGCAGGTCAGCGCCTGCTTCATCCTCGCCGTCGACGACTCGATGGACTCCATCCTGGACTGGTACAAGGAGGAGGGGCTGATCTTCAAGGGCGGCTCCGGCTCCGGGGTGAACCTCTCCCGGATCCGCTCCTCCCGGGAGCTGCTCTCCTCCGGCGGCACCGCCTCCGGTCCGGTCAGCTTCATGCGTGGCGCGGACGCGAGCGCCGGCACCATCAAGTCCGGTGGCGCCACCCGGCGGGCGGCCAAGATGGTCATCCTCGACGTCGACCACCCGGACATCGAGGAGTTCGTGGTCACCAAGGCGCGCGAGGAGGACAAGATCCGCGCGCTGCGCGACGCCGGGTTCGACATGGACCTGGGCGGCGCCGACATCGTCAGCGTGCAGTACCAGAACGCCAACAACTCGGTCCGGGTCTCCGACGAGTTCATGGCGGCGGTCGAGCAGGGCGGCGGCTTCGACCTGCGCGGCCGGCTCGACGGCGCGGTGATCGAGACCATCGACGCGCAGAAGCTGTTCCGCACCATCTCCCAGGCCGCCTGGGAGTGCGCCGACCCCGGCCTGCAGTACGACGACACCATCAACGACTGGCACACCTGCCCGGAGACCGGCCGGATCACCGCGTCGAACCCGTGCTCGGAGTACCTGCACCTGGACAACTCCTCGTGCAACCTGGCCTCGTTGAACCTGATGAAGTTCCTCCGCGCCGACGGTGGCTTCGAGGTGGAGAAGTTCGTCCGCAGCGTCGAGATGGTCATCACTGCGATGGACATCTCGATCTGCTTCGCCGACTTCCCGACCGAGAAGATCGGGGAGACCACCCGGGCCTACCGGCAGCTCGGCATCGGGTACGCCAACCTCGGTGCCCTGCTGATGGCCTCCGGCCTGCCGTACGACTCGGACCAGGGTCGTTCGCTGTCCGCCGCGATCACCTCGCTGATGACCGGCACGGCGTACCGCCGCTCGGCCGAGCTGGCCGGCATCGTCGGCGCGTACGACGGGTACGCGCGCAACGCCGAGCCGCACAAGCGGGTCATGCGCAAGCACGCCGCCGCCAACGACCAGATCAAGCCGGCCGGCACGGTGGCCACCGCGGTGGTGCGCGAGGCCACCAAGCAGTGGACCCAGGGCAACAAGATCGGTGACAAGAATGGCTGGCGGAACTCGCAGGCCAGCGTGCTCGCCCCGACCGGCACCATCGGCCTGATGATGGACTGCGACACCACCGGTGTGGAGCCGGACCTGGCGCTGGTCAAGTTCAAGAAGCTGGTCGGCGGCGGCTCGATGCAGATCGTCAACCAGACCGTGCCGCGCGCCCTGCGCAGCCTCGGATACCCCGAGGAGCAGGTGGAGGCGATCGTCGAGCACATCTCCGACCAGGGGCACGTGGTGGACGCCCCCGGCCTCAAGCCGGAGCACTACCCGGTCTTCGACTGCGCCATGGGCGAGCGGTCCATCGCCCCGATGGGCCACGTGCGGATGATGGCGGCGGTCCAGCCGTTCATCTCCGGCGCCATCTCCAAGACGGTCAACATGCCGGAGCAGGCGACCGTCGCCGACGTCGAGAAGATCTACTTCGAGGGCTGGAAGCTCGGCCTCAAGGCGCTGGCGATCTACCGGGACAACTGCAAGGTCGGTCAGCCGCTGTCGGTGGCGAAGAAGAAGACCGCCGCGCCGGAGGCGACCGTCACCGCGGTCGAGCCGGTGGTGGAGAAGGTCGTCGAGTACCGCCCGGTGCGCAAGCGGCTGCCGAAGAAGCGTCCGTCGGAGACCATCTCCTTCTCGGTCGGTGGCGCCGAGGGCTACCTCACCGCCTCGTCCTACCCGGACGACGGCCTCGGCGAGGTCTTCCTCAAGATGTCGAAGCAGGGCTCCACCCTGGCCGGGGTGATGGACGCCTTCTCGGTGGCCATCTCCATCGGCCTGCAGTACGGCGTCCCGTTGGAGACGTACGTCAGCAAGTTCACCAACATGCGCTTCGAGCCGGCCGGCATGACCGACGACCCGGACGTGCGGATGGCCGCCTCGGTGATGGACTACATCTTCCGTCGCCTGGCACTGGACTTCCTGCCCTACGAGCGCCGCGCCGAGATCGGCATCTTCACCGCCAAGGAGCGGGCCGCCCAGCTCGCCGCCGAGGCGGAGGCGGAGGCCAACGGCACGGACCTCACCGCGATGGCCGCCTCCGCACCGGTGGAGACCCCCACCGAGCCGAGGGTCGGCCCGGTCGCCCAGCCGGCCCAGGAACTCGCCGACGCCGCCGCGATCAAGCCGGCACCGTCGGTCGGTTCCAGCACCGAGCTGCTGGAGGCCGTGATCGGCAAGGCCGCCGACGCACCGCTCTGCTTCACCTGCGGTACGAAGATGCGCCCGGCCGGTAGCTGCTACGTCTGCGAGGGCTGCGGCTCCACCAGCGGCTGCAGCTGACCTGGTCGGATGCACCGAAGCAATGTTCGACAAAGCCTCTTATTCATAGCGGAATGTCGAGCATGTGAGTAAGTAGTTGAGGCGGGCACGCCAATGCCCGCCTCAACTGAGGGTCGCTACGCAACCCATGCTGCAGCGATAGCGTACGGCCCTCGCTCCATGTCACAAAAACTGACACACAGAGTGAGGAAGAGGTCATGGCAATCAAGATTACGGCTATCCGCCTGTCGGATGGCGCGGCTCATGAGCACATCGTTTGGCTCTGGTGGGAGAACCCCTCGACAGGCGCAACCGGGAACAACTCCCGAGCGGCCCTTATCGAGTGGATCGAGTCCCAGGGCGGCAAGGCGTATGTCGAGGACAGCCGCGGCAACCGAGCCGACGTTGGTGTTGTCAAGCCGACGTACGGCGAGAAGTACCTGCGTACGCACGCTAACGGTGTCTGGACCGATAACCTTCTGGCGTTGCCGAGGCAGTAAGCCTTCGTTCTCGCCGCCCCGTGCCCTTTTCGGGGCGGCGAGAACCTGCCTGTCCACGTTTGGCTCAGCTTCGGCCATGGGCAGTAGGCCTGATCCTGGCGTTAGCGACGCTTCACAGGTCTGGACCGGGGGGCGCGGAAGTGGGATCGCGAAGGGCAGGCGTCTACGTGTTCTCCAAGATCGGCGCGGCCGCGAGGATGTTGGTAGGGGCCCGCTGTGGCGTGGTGGGGGTGACGTGCTGCGTTGGCGCGACCCGAGCGGGAGAGGGGTCGTTGCCTAGACTGCGCGGGATGAGTGGAGAGCGAAAGCCCCTGGCGGCGCGGCCTCTGCGCGAGCCGCACCCGTCCCGGCTGTCGCCTGGGCACCCCGGCCGTGCGGGGATCATCGCCGCGCACGACGCGGCCCTGGCCGCCGGGGACGCCGGCTACCTCGACCCGGACACCGGGCTGTTCGTACTCAGTGCCGGCTTCCTGGCCCGCCGGGGAACCTGCTGCGGCCGGGGCTGCCGGCACTGCCCGTACGTGGAGTGAACGGTCAGGCGGCGGCGACGAAGACCCGGGAGGCGACCTCGCGGGGCAGTCGGACGCTCTCGCCGGAACGGTCGATCGACACCCCGTCCCGCTCCTGCGCCACGGTGACGGTGGCCCCCGGGTCGACCCCGGCGGCGTGCAGTTGGCGGAGCACCTCGGCGTCGGTCTGCACGCTCTCGCAGATCCGCCGGACGATCACCTTGCCGCTCAGGCCGGGGAAGGCGAGGTTGCGCTCGCTCTCGGCGGTCTCCGGCTCGCTCTGGGTGGGCGGACCGAGTTCGTCCAGGCCCGGGATGGGGTTGCCGTACGGCGACCGGGTCGGCCGGTTGAGCAGGTCGTAGACCCGCTTCTCGACCGCGTCGCTCATCACGTGCTCCCAGCGGCAGGCCTCTTCGTGGGCCTCCTCGTAGGGCATCCCGATCACGTTGACCAGCAGCAGCTCGGCGAGTCGGTGCTTGCGCATCACCGAGACGGCGGTGGCGCGGCCGAGGTCGGTGAGGGTGAGGTGCCGATCGCCCTCCACGGTCAGCAGGCCGTCGCGTTCCATCCGGGCGACGGTCTGGCTCACGGTGGGGCCGCTCTGGCGCAACCGTTCAGCGATCCGGGCGCGTAGCGGCGGCACTCCCTCCTCTTCGAGTTCGAGGATGGTGCGCAGGTACATTTCGGTCGTATCGACCAAGTCGTGAGACTTCATGGTGTCAGCGGCCCTCCGGCATCGATGGTACCCTGCCGCACCCCGATCGATGGTCACCGAACCGCCGCCGTCGTCACTGATGGTGTTGACTGGGTGCATGTCCGGTACAGACGATCTTCTGGTCGAGGCGCGGTCGCTCGCCGCGGAACTCGACGCTGCCGAGCCGCCCACCCTGCTCGACGTACGGTGGCGTCTGGTCGGCCCACCCGGCCGGGACGACTACGCGGCCGGGCACGTTCCGGGTGCGGTCTTCGTCGACCTGGACACCGCGCTCTGCGGCCCGCCCGGTCCGGCCGGCCGGCATCCCCTGCCCGACCCCGAAGCCCTGCAGGCGGCGCTGCGGGCCGCCGGGGTCCGCGACGGTCACCCGGTGGTGGTGTACGACGGCGGTGACGGCATGGCCGCCGCCCGCGCCTGGTGGACGCTGCGCTGGGCGGGCCACCGACCGGTACGCCTGCTGTCCGGCGGCTACCCGGCCTGGCTGGCCGCCGGCCTGCCCACCAGCGACGAGGTGTCGACGCCCGGACCCGGCGACGTGACCGTCCGTCCGGGGGCGCTGCCGGTGCTCGACGCCTCGGCCGCCGCCCGACTGGCCGCCGGTGACGGGGTGCTGCTCGACGTGCGGGCGGCGCCGCGCTACCGGGGTGAGCAGGAGCCGATCGACCCGGTCGCCGGGCACGTCCCGGGTGCGGTGAACGTGCCCGCCCCCGAGTACGTCACCGAGGGCCGCTTCCCCGCCGTCGAGGTGCTGCGGGACCGCTTCGCGGCGGCCGGGGTGACCACCGGTGTGCCGGTGGGCGCGTACTGCGGCTCCGGGGTGACCGCCGCGCAGGCGGTGCTCGCGTTGCACCTGGCCGGGCGTGCGGACGCCGCGCTCTACGTCGGCTCGTGGAGCAACTGGGTGGCCGACCCGGAGCGACCGGTGGCCACCGGCCCGGAGCCGACCGCCTGATCAGGCCGGATGTCCGGTCGCGTGCGACCATGGGCAGATGTCCGACGACACGGTGGTGATGTGGGACGAGTCGCTGCTCGCCTACGACCTCGGCGACCACCCGCTCGATCCGGTCCGGGTGGAGCTGACTCTCGCACTCGCCTGGGAACTCGGCGTGCTGCACCGGCCCGGAGTCCGCATGGTCAAACCCCACCCGGCCGACGACGAGTTGCTCAGCCGGGTGCACGACCCGCGCTACCTCGGCGCGGTCCGGATGGCGCCGCGGGAACCCTTCTTCACCGGCTTCGGTCTGGGCACCTCGGACAACCCGGTCTTCCAGGGGATGCACGAGTCGAGCGCGTTGATCGCCGGAGCGACGGTGGCCGCCGCCGAGGCGGTGTGGCGCGGTCAGGCCCGACGCGCGGTCAACGTGGCCGGCGGCCTGCACCACGCCATGGCCGACCGGGCCGCCGGTTTCTGCGTCTACAACGACCCGGCGGTGGCCATCGCCCGGCTGCTCGACCTGGGCGCGGAGCGCATCGCGTACGTCGACGTCGACGTGCACCACGGCGACGGGGTGCAGCAGATCTTCTGGGATGACCCTCGGGTGCTGACGGTCAGCCTGCACGAGACCCCGCTCGCGCTCTTTCCCGGCACCGGGTTCCCCGACGAGACCGGTGGCCCGAACGCCGCCGGCACGGCGGTCAACGTCCCGTTGCCGCCCGGGGTGGAGGACGCCGGCTGGCAACGGGCCTTCCACGCGGTCGTGCCGTCGGTGCTGCGCGCGTTCCGCCCGCAGGTGCTGTTCACCCAGTGCGGCGCGGACGCCCACCGCGTCGACCCCCTCGCTGACCTGCACCTGTCGGTGGACGGGCAGCGCGCCACCTATCTGGCGTTGCGGGCGCTCGCCGACGAGCTGTGCGACGGCCGGTGGGTGGCCACCGGCGGCGGCGGGTACGCGCTCGTCGAGGTGGTGCCCCGGGCCTGGACGCACCTGCTCGCGGTGGCCACCGGCGCGCCGCTGGACCCGGCCACGCTGACTCCGCAGGGCTGGCGTGACCTGGCCCGGGCCCGGCGACCCGGCACCGACATCCCGCTGCGGATGACCGACGACGTCGACCCGAGCTACGAGCCGTGGCAGCCCACCGGCGAGCCGAACCCGGTGGACCGGGCCATCGCGGCCACCCGGAAGGCCGTCTTCCCGCTGCTCGGCCTCGACCCGCACGATCCACGCGACTGAGTCGGCCGGGGAGGGCCGCCCGAGGTGACCACAACCGAACCAGCCGTGGACGTGCTGCTCAGTGACGGCAGCACCGTCCAGTTGCGACCTATCCGTCCCGCTGACGCGCCGGGGATCGTGGCGATGCACTCCCGGTTCTCCGAGCGCACCCGCTACCTGCGGTACTTCTCGCCGTACCCGCGGATCCCGGAACGGGACCTGCAGCGCTTCGTCAACGTCGACCACCGGGACCGGGAGGCGTTCGTGGTGCTGGCCGGCGATGAGATCGTCGCCGTCGGTCGGTACGAGCGGCTCGGCCCGGCCTCGCCCGACGCCGAGGTCGCGTTCGTGGTGGAGGACGCCTACCAGGGGCGCGGCATCGGCTCGGTGCTGCTGGAACACCTCGCCGACGCGGCCCGGCGCAGCGGGATCGTCAACTTCGTGGCCGAGGTGCTGCCGGCCAATGGCGCGATGCTGCGGGTCTTCGCCGACTTCGGCTACCAGATCCAGCGCCAGTTCGCCGACGGCGTGGTGCACCTGACCTTCCCGATCGCGCCCACCGAGGCGACCCTGGAGGTGCAGCGCGGGCGGGAGCACCGCACCGAGGCCCGGTCCATCGCCCGGCTGCTCGCCCCGCGTGGCGTGGTCGTCTACGGCGCCAGCGCCACCGGCCAGGGCGTCGGCGCGGCGGTGCTCGGGCACCTGCGCGACGGCGGGTACACCGGATCGGTGGTGCCGGTGCACCCGACCGCCGCCCGGGTCGCCGGGCTTCCCGCGTACCCGTCGGCGGTCGACGCCGACCTGCCGGTCGACCTGGCGGTGGTGGCGGTGCCGCCGGAGTCGGCGCCCGAGGTGGTCGCGGACGCCGCCGCGGCCGGCGTACACGGGCTGGTGGTCATCTCGGCGGGCTTCGCCGAGGCCGGGATGGCGGGCGCCGCCGCGCAGCGCACGCTGGTGCGCGCGGCCCACGCGGCGGGCATGCGGGTGATCGGCCCCAACTGCCTGGGGGTGGCCAACACCGATCCGGCGGTACGCCTCAACGCCACCCTCGCCCCACGGCTTCCGGAGCCCGGGCGGGTCGGCATCTTCAGCCAGTCGGGCGTGTTCGGGGTGGCGTTGCTGGCCGAGGCGGACCGGCGCGGTCTGGGTGTGTCCAGCTTCGTCTCCGCCGGCAACCGGGCCGACGTCTCCGGCAACGACCTGTTGCAGTACTGGCAGGACGACCCGGACACCGACGTGATCATGTTGTACCTGGAGACCTTCGGCAACCCGCGCAAGTTCGCCCGGTTGGCCCGACGGATCGGCCGCGACAAACCGGTGGTGGCGCTGGCCTCCCCGGCCCGTCCACCCGGTCTGGGCGACTCCGCCGGCCCGGACGAGACGGCGGTGAGCGCCCTGTTCGCCCAGTCCGGGGTGATCCGCGTGGACACCGTCGCCGAGCTGCTCGACGTCGGGGCGCTGCTGGCCAACCAACCGCTACCGGCCGGGAACCGGGTCGGCGTGGTCGGCAACTCCTCGGCGCTGACCGGGCTGGCGGCCACCGCCTGCGCGGCACAGGGCCTGCGGGTCGCACCCGGGTACCCGGTCGACGTCGGCCCCCGGGCCGGCGCCGCCGAGTTCGGTGCGGCGCTCGCCGACGCTGCCGCCGACGACTCGGTCGACGCGCTGGTGGTCCTCTTCGCACCACCGTTGCCGGGGCAGCTCACCGACACCGAGGCGGACTTCGCCGCCGCGCTCGCCGCGCCCACGGCCGACAAGCCGACGGTCGCCACCTTCCTGGTCGGTCGGGCGCCGGCGGGGACACCGGCCTACCCGAGCGTGGAGGAGGCGGTACGCGCACTGGCCCGGGTCACCGCGTACGCCGAGTGGCGGCGTCGTCCGGCCGGCGTACTGCCCGAGCTGCCCGACGTCGATCCGGTGGCGGCGCAGGTGGCGCTGCGGGCGGACGGTGGCGATCCGGAGGCGCTGCTCGCCGCGTACGGCATCGACGTGGTCGAGTCGGCGCGGGTCGACTCGGTCGACGCGGCGGTCGACGCGGCGACGCGGTTCGGTTTCCCGGTGGCGCTCAAGGCCGCCGCCGGTGGTCTGCGGCACCGCCTCGACCTCGGTGCGGTCCGCCTGGACCTGCCCGACGTCGACACGGTCCGCCGCGCCTACGCCGAGCTGGCCGCCGCGTTCGGCGCGGACGTGCTGGTGCAGCCGATGGTGCCGCCCGGGGTGGCCTGTGTGGTGGAGCTGGTCGAGGATCCCGCGTTCGGACCGGTGGTGGGCTTCGGCCTCGGCGGGGTCGCCACCGACCTGCTCGGCGACCGGGCCTGGCGGGCGGTGCCGTTGACCGACCGGGACGCGACCGAGCTGGTGGACGCCCCACGCGCGGCGCCTCTGCTGCGGGGCCACCGGGGTGCCGCCCCGGTGGACCGGGCGGCCCTGGCCGACCTGCTGCTGCGCATCGGGCGGCTCGCCGACGAGCAACCCCGGGTACGCGCACTGACGCTCAACCCGGTGCTGGCCCGCCCGGACGGGTTGTCCGTGCTGCACGCCTCGGTCCGCACCGGCTCGGCCGCCCCCCGCCCCGACACCGGCCCCCGCCGTTTGTGAAAGGAGGGGTCCCCTACTAACGCCTCGTGTATAGCAGGGGTCCCCTCCTTACATCTCGGTCGCGCGGGCGGAGATCTGCTGGACCGCCCAGGAGTTGCCGTCCGGGTCGTCGAAGAAGACGAAGCCGACGTTGTCCAACGGGTGCGGCGTCGGGCTCGGGTTCTGCCCGAGCACCTGGATCTCGCTCACCTCGACGCCGCGCTCGCTCAGCTCGGCGCGGGCCTTCTCCAGGTCCGGCACGACGAGCTGGATCCCCTTGAGCGAGCCGGGCGGCATGTACGGCAGCGGCCCGGTGCCGATCACGATCGAGCAGCCCGAGCCGGGCGGGGTGAGCTGCACGATGCGGCCGTTGTCACCCATCACCGTGTCGTGGTCGACGGTGAAACCGACCCGGTCGGCGTAGAACGCCTTGGCCCGGTCCACGTCGGAGACCGGCACGACGACCACTTCCAGCGTCCAGTTCACGATCAGTCCTCCTGGTGCCCGCGTCGACGACTCGACGTCGTGCACCCACTCTGGACGATCCGTAGTCCGTTCGGCCCACGCGACACGAGCCGCGCACGAAACCGCCCCGGCACACGACATCGGCCCCGGCGCACCGCCGGGGCCGATCGCACACCAGTCACGTCAGGAGGCGTACGCCTCCAGCCGCTGCGCCCGCTCCGGGGCACGCAGCTTGAGCAGCGTCACCTTCTCGATCTGCCGGATCCGCTCGCGGGACAGTCCGAACTCACGGCCGACCTCGTCCAGGGTACGCTGCCGGCCGTCGTCGAGGCCGAACCGCAGCCGGATCACCGCCTGCTCGCGCTGGGAGAGCGTGGCCAACACGATGCTCACCTCGTTGCGCAGCTCGCCCTGGGCGGCGGTGTCGCCCGGCCCGCCGGCCGGGTCGGCGGCGGCGACGAAGTCACCCAGTGCGCTCTCCCCGTCCTCGCCGACGGCCTGGTCCAGGCTGACCGGCTCCCGGTCGTACGAGATCAGCTCGATCACCTGGAACTCGGGTACGTCCAGCGCGCGGGCGACCTCGGCCACCGTGGGCTCCCGACCCAGCGAGACGGACAGCTCGCGGCGGGCCCGGACCATCCGGTTGACCTGCTCGACCATGTGCACCGGGATGCGGATGGTGCGGGCCTGGTCGGCCATGGCGCGGGTGATGGCCTGGCGGATCCACCAGGTGGCGTAGGTGGAGAACTTGTAGCCCTTGGTGTAGTCGAATTTCTCGACGGCGCGGATGAGGCCGAGGTTGCCTTCCTGGATGAGGTCGAGGAAGGCCATGCCACGGCCGGTGTACCGCTTGGCGATGCTCACCACGAGGCGCAGGTTCGCCTCCAGCAGGTGGTTCTTGGCGGCCCGACCCTGCTGCGCGACCACTTTCAGGTCGGCGTGCAGGTCGGCCGAGAGCGGGGTGCAGGTGGACAGCTTCTCCTCGGCGAACAACCCGGCTTCGATCCGCTTCGCCAGGTCCACCTCTTCGGCCGCCGTGAGCAGCTTGGTCCGGCCGATCCCGTTGAGGTACGCGCGAACCAGGTCGGTGGAGACGCCACGCTCGTCGGTGGCGTCCAGGTCGGTAAGGGTGTCGACGCCGTGCTCCGCCTCGGTGCCGGCGCGCATCCGGTGCTCCATCATCTGCAGGGCCATCTCTGTCTCTCCCCGTGTCCACGTCCGTGCCGTGTCGCCCCGGCCCATGTGGCGGCCGGTGACACACAGCTTGGCGGGTGAGGCGTAAAACGGGAGTGAGGCGATCGGAGAACCGACAGTGACCGTTCCGTTACCCCCTCCTTGCGGGCGGGTGTGCTGGTTCGGCAGATGCGACTTGGCGGTGCCGGTTACCGTGCCAGCGGTCGGCCGTCGGGCCGACGCAACCCCGTACCCCGGGTGCCCGGGGTCGGGCGACCAAGCGACGGAGGCAATGGTGGTCTTCAAGCGGCTCATGCAGGCGATGGGAGTCGGCGGCCCGTCCGTGGAGACGGTGCTGACGAACCCGAACTGCCGGCCGGGCGGGGAGCTGACGGGCAGCATCGCGGTGACCGGAGGCGAGCACGGGGTGGACATCTCGTACGTGGCTCTGGGGTTGATGACCCGGGTCGAGGTGGAGAGCGGCGACAACGAGTACAACACGAATCAGGAGTTCCACCGGCAGCAGGTGACCGGCCCGTTCCGCCTCGAGGCCGGGCAGCGCTACGACGTACCGTTCCGGTTCCCGGTGCCCTGGGAGACCCCGGTCACCCAGCTCTACGGGCAGCACCTGCACGGGATGACGATGGGGCTGCGTACCGAACTGGAGGTGGCCCGCGCACTCGACAAGGGTGACCTGGACCCGGTGGCGGTGCACCCGCTGCCGGCGCAGGAGAAGCTGCTGGAGGCGTTGCTGCGGCTCGGTTTCCGGTTCGCCCGGGCCGACGTCGAGCGGGGGCACATCTACGGCGTGCACCAGACGCTGCCGTTCTACCAGGAGATCGAGTTCTACCCCGCGCCGCAGTACGCGGGTGCGATGAAGCAACTGGAGGTCACCTTCGTCGCCGATCCCCGGCAGATGCAGGTGGTGCTGGAGTTGGACAAGCGTGGTGGCCTGCTGACCGAGGGCCGGGACGTCTTCGGCCGGTTCACCGTCGACTACGCCACGATGGACCGTACGGACTGGGCGGCGCAGCTCGACGGCTGGCTGCGGCAGTCCCTGCAACGTCGGGGACTCTTCGGCTGACCGCTGACCACGAGGTGGGCGGGCGCCGTGATCCGGGCCCGTCCACCTCGTGAGGCGTCACAGGTCGAGGAGGATGGTGCGCGGCCCGACGTTGACGCTCTCCACCAGCATGTGCGCCCGGAAACGGCCGGTGGCGACCGTCGCGCCGCGTTGGCGCAGCGCCTCGACCACCGCGTCGACCAGCGGCTCGGCCACCTCGGCCGGAGCCGCCGCGGTCCAGCTCGGACGGCGTCCCTTGCGGGCGTCGCCGTAGAGCGTGAACTGGCTGACCACCAGGATCGGCGCGCCGACGTCGGCGGCGGACCGCTCGTCGTCCAGGATGCGCAGCTCGTACACCTTGCGGGCCAGGGTCCGGGCGGTTTCGGTGGTGTCCGTGTGCGTCACCCCGACCAGCACCAGCAGCCCGTCGTCGATCGCGCCGACGACCTCGCCGTCGACGGTGACGCTGGCGCTTCCGACGGTCTGCACCACCGCCCGCATCAGGACCGCACCGGCTCGATGAAGCCGCGCTCGACCAGGTGCGCCACGATCGGTCCGGCCGCCTCGGTGAGTTCGCCCGGCGTCACGTCGTGCGCGACGGCGAGCAGTGCGATCTGGTCGCGCAGCGGCAGGCGCCCGTCGGCGCCACCCACCAGCGCGAGTACCAGTGGATCGATCTCCTCGGTCCAGCGCAGCCCGTGCGGCATGGTGAGGACCTGTCGGTCGACGCCCCAGCCGTCCGCGCCCATGGTCGCCTCCTGCCGCAACTGGAGCCCGTCGGCGGCCCGGTAGCGGGCGTCCAGCAGCCCGTCGCCGCCTTGCCGGCGCAGCCAGTCCTGCCGGTCGAACCAGGTCGCGACCCGGTCTCCCATCGGAGCCTCCACCCGTTGCCGCAGGTCCTCCACCCGCAGCACCGGGTGGTCGTGCCCGCTCCGGCGCAGCGAGACGACGCCGAAGCCGATCGCCTCCACCTTGTGCGCGTCGAACCAGTCCAGCCAGTCGGCCATCCGCTGCGGGTCGGCCGCCTCGCCGACGTCGGTGAGCCAGAGGTTGACGTACGCCATCGGGTCGGCGACCTCGCGCTGGATCACCCAGGCGTCCAGGCCGGTCCCGGCGAACCAGCCGGCCACCCGCTCGCCCCAGTCCTCACCGGCGACGTGCACCCAGTTCGCGAGGTACTGCATGGTGCCACCCTCGGTGAGCAGGCCGTCGGCGGCGGCGGCCAGCTCGGCGCCGATCGCGTCACCGACCCGCCCGGAGTCGCGGTAGACGTGCGTGGTGGTGCCCGGCCCGACCACGAAGGGCGGGTTGCTGACCACCAGGTCGAAGCGCCGTCCGGCGACCGGCTGCACCATGTCGCCGCGCAGCAGCTCCCACCGCTGGCCGTTGAGCGCGGCCGTGGTGGCGGCGAACCGCAGCGCCCGCCGGGAGACGTCGGTGGCGGTCACCTGCCGGGCGTGCGTACTCAGGTGCAGGGCCTGGACGCCGGAGCCGGTGCCCAGGTCGAGCGCGCTCTGCACCGGCTGCCGGACGGCCGCGCCGATCATCGTCTGGGTCGCCCCGCCGATGCCCAGCACGTGCTCGGCGTGCAGGGGCCGACCGGGACGGGCGCTGGCCGGCACGTCGGCCAGCACCCACCAGTCGTCGCCGTACGGTTCGAGGTCCAGCCCCATCCGCAGCCCGTCGCCGTACCGTTCGACGATTCCGGCGGCGAGCGCCTCGTCGAGCGACAGCGGCGCGAGCGCGGCGGCGACGGCGGCCTCCGGCTCGGTCTGCTCGCAGATGAAGACCCGGATCAGGGTGGCGAGCGGGTCACCGTCGGCGGTGGCGCGCAGCGCGGCCCGGAAGTCGTTGCGGGCCACCCCGCCGGTGGCCTGCGGGCCGAGCCGGGTGGCGATGCCGTTGGCGGTGAAGGCGGCTCGCGTCAACGCGGTCCGCAGCGCCTCGACGCCGGCGGGGGAGAGGAGCATGTCGTGTCCGTCCACACCGCCATCCTGCCTGGTGACGACGGGGAGGGGAGCGGGTGCCCGTGACAATCTCAATCAATCGACGAACATCTCTGTCATATTCATCGATCTAAGGCTAGCATCTCCTCCATTCGAGTCCATGGGATGCGCCGTCCGGCCATGACCCGGTCGGCCGTTCCGGTTAGGGAGGCAGACGATGTCCTCAGGGTCCATCGCGCGACGGCACGTCATCCGGGCGCTCGCCGTCGTCGCCACCGCGGCGGCCGTATCAGCGGCCAGCACCACCGCGGCGGTCGCCGCACCCACCGGCGAGATCCGCGGCGCCGGCGCCGCGAACGCCGTCAGCGGCAGCTACCTCGTCGTCCTGCGCTCCGACGCGGTCGGCGCCGCCGGTTCGTCGGCGGCTCGCACCGCAGTGCCGGACCGGGCCACCGCCCTGGTCCAGCGGTACGGGGGCAGCGTCTCCGACACCTACTCCGCCGCGCTGACCGGCTTCGCCGCCAAGATGACCGCGAAGCAGGCGGCCCGGCTCGCCGCCAACTCGGCGGTCGCCTACGTCGAGCAGGACCAGGCGTTCACCGTCCAGGCCACCCAGACCAACCCCACCTGGGGCCTGGACCGCATCGACCAGCGGAACCGCCCGCTGAGCGGCACCTACACCTACCCGAACACGGCCTCGAACGTGCGGGCCTACATCATCGACACCGGCATCCGCACCACGCACAACGAGTTCGGTGGCCGGGCCACCTGGGGCACCAACACGGTCGACTCCAACAACACCGACTGCAACGGCCACGGCACCCACGTCGCCGGCACCGTCGGCGGCGCGACGTACGGCGTGGCCAAGTCCGTCCGCCTGGTCGCGGTGAAGGTGCTCAACTGCTCCGGTGGCGGCACCACCGCCAGCGTGGTCAACGGCGTCAACTGGGTGACCGCCAACGCGGTGAAGCCGGCCGTGGCGAACATGAGCCTCGGCGGCGGGGCCAGCAGCACGATCGACAACGCGGTGGCCAACTCGATCGCCTCCGGCATCAGCTACGCGGTGGCGGCCGGCAACTCCAACGCCAACGCCTGCAACTACTCGCCGGCGCGTACCTCGACCGCCATCACCGTCGGCTCGACGACCAGCACCGACGCCCGGTCGTCCTTCTCGAACTACGGCTCGTGCGTGCACATCTTCGCGCCCGGGTCGAGCGTGCTGTCCGCGTACCACACCAGCAACACCGCGACCAGCACGCTGAGCGGCACCTCGATGGCATCCCCGCACGTGGCCGGCGCCGCCGCGCTCGTGCTCTCGGCCAACCCGTCCTACACCCCGGCCCAGGTCAAGAGCTACCTGACCAGCAACGCCACCACCGGCGTGGTGACCAGCCCGGGCAGCGGCTCGCCGAACCGCCTGCTGTTCGTGGTCAACTGACCCTGACGCACACCGGCCCGGCGGACGGCACCACCGTCCGCCGGGCCTCCGTGTGAGCAGGGAGAGCCAGGCCGACCGACGGCGTCGGACCGGACCGCCGGCCGAGGTCAGGCGGCGAGATCGACCGGTGCCCGGCGGTCGGCGTCCACCGGGAAGACCCGCGCCGCGCCGTCGACCCGTACCCCGACCTCGCCGTCCATCGGTACGGCGGCGCCGTCGAGCACCCGGGCGGTGATCGCCGTACCGTCGCCCAGCCGCAGGCCGACCAGCGCGTCGTGACCGTGGAAGTCGTGCCGCAGCACGGTGCCGGTGACCCCGCCCGCTCCGGCGGCCAGGCGGATCTGCTCCGGTCGGAGCAGCACGGTGACCGGCCCGTCGGCCACCGCACCGGCGACCGGAAGCACCCCCAACGCGGTCCGGGCGGTGCCGCTCTCGACGATCGCCGGCAGCAGCACCGCGTCACCGACGAAACCGGCCACCCAGGGATCGGCCGGCTCCCGATAGACCGTGGTCGGCGCGGCGGCCTGCACCACCCGTCCGTCGCGCAGCACCACCACCTTGTCGGCCACCGACAGCGCCTCACCCTGATCGTGGGTGACCAGCACACCGGTCGCCCCGTCGGCGCGCAGCGCCTCGCGTACGTCGTGCCGCAGCCCGGCGCGCAGCCCCGCGTCCAGGGCGCTGAACGGCTCGTCCAGCAGCACCACCGACGGCCGGGGCGCGAGCGCACGGGCCACCGCGACCCGCTGCTGCTGCCCGCCGGAGAGCTGGTGCGGCATCCGGTCGCCGTACCCGGCCAGCCCGACCAGCGCCAGCACCTCCTCGACCCGGTCGGTCCGTCGGGTGGCCCGGTCCAGCCCGTAGCCGACGTTCTCGGCGACCCGCAGATGCGGGAAGAGGGCACCCTCCTGGGGCACCACCGCGATGCGGCGTCGGTGCGCCGGCAGGTGCCGACCGCCGCCCGCGACCACCGCGCCGTCGATGCGGATCTCGCCGCCGTCGAGCCGCTCGAAGCCGGCCAGGCAGCGCAGCAACGTGGTCTTACCGCAGCCGGACGGCCCGAGCACTGCGGTCAACTGCCCGGACGGCACGCTGAGGTCGGCGCCGGCCAACGCGGTGACCCGCCCGTACCGCTTCACCACACCGTCGAGCACGACCTCACTCATGCCACCCCTCCACACTCATGCCACCCCTCCACTCTCGTTGCGTGCGTTCTTCGTTCATGTGCCGCGTTCCCGGTCGAGCAGGCCGCTGCGGGCGACCAGCAGCCAGGTGGGTACCGCCGAGATCAGCACCAGCAGCGCGGCGTAGGGGGCCGCCGCCGCGTAGGCGCCGACGGCCGTACTCGTCCACAGCTCGGTGGCGAGGGTGTCCGTGCCGGTGGGGCGCAGCAGCAGGGTGGCCGGGAGTTCCTTCATGCCGGTGAGGAAGACCAGCGCGGCCCCGGCGCCGATGCCCGGCAGGGTGAGCGGCAGGGTCACCGTGCGCAGCACGGTCCAGGGGCCACGGCCGAGCGACCGGGCCACCTCCTCCAGGCCGGCGGGGGACTGGGCGGCCGCGCCGGCCACCGCGCCGACCGCCAGCGGCAGGAAGAGCGTCGCGTACGCCAGGGCGAGCAACCACCGGGTCTGATAGAGCGGGTACGCCACGTTGATCCCGAAGAAGATCAGCGAGAGTCCGATCACCACGCCGGGCAGGGCGTGGGCCAGGTACGCCAGCCGGTCCAGTGCGGTGGTCAGCGGACCCGGCGCCCGCGCGACGAGCAGCCCCAGCGGCAGCGCCAGCAGCATGGTGAGCGCGGCGCCGGCCAGCGAGACGGTCAGCGAGTTCCCGGCGGCGGTGAGCACCTCGGGCAGGGCGCCCGGGCGGGACACCCCGGCGGCGAGCCGCCGCCCGAGGCTGACCGCCGGTACGCCGAGCGCCAGCGCGGCGACGCCGGTCAGCACGGCGATGGCCGGCCAGCGGGCCGACCCGAGCGCCAGCCGGGGTGCGGGACGGCGGGTGCCGCCGAGCCGCGCGTACCGGGCGCCCCGGCGGCGGGTGGCGGTCTCGCCGGTCAGCAGCACCACCGTGAGCACCACCAGCACGCTGGAGAGCACCAGCGCGCCGGTCCGGTCGAAGCCGAGGTCGAAGGCGACGAAGATGGCCCGGGTGAAGGTGTCGGCGCGCAGGATGGAGACCGCGCCGAAGTCGGAGAGCACGTAGAGGGCGACCAGCAGCGCACCGGCGGCGGTGGCCGGGCGGATCTGCCGCAGCGTCACCGCGGTGAAGGTCTGCCACCCGCTGCGCCCGAGCGACCGGGACACCTCCTCCTGCGCCGGGTCCGCGCCGCGCAGCGCCGCCGCGACCGGCAGCAGCACGTACGGGTAGGAGCAGAGGGTGAGCACCAGCGCCGCCGGCCAGAACCCCTCCAGCCGGGGCAGCGCGGAGACCCAGGCGAAGGCGGCGATGTAGGTGGGTACGGCCAGCGGCAACGCCGCCAGCACGGCGAAGGCCCGGCGGCCGGGCAGGTCGGTCCGGGTGACCAGGAACGCGGTGCCCACGCCGAGCAGGACGCACGCCGTGGTGACCACGGCGGCCAGTCCGAGACTGCGCAGGGCGAGCAGCGCGACCCGTTCGGTCCACAGCTCGGCGACGACCGCGTCCCAGCCCGCCTCGGCGGTGCGTACCCCGAGGTAGGCCAGCGGGATCAGGGCGACGGCCACCGCGGCGGTCGAGGCCGCGAGCAACGCCGGCCGTGGCGCCAGTCGCCGGAACCCGCCGGGTACGCCGGACAGGGCCGACCCGGATCGGGACGGCCCTGCGACGGAGGGTGGTGCGGTCAGGGCACCAGGCCCGAGTTCTTGATCATGGTGACGGTGGCGTCGAGGGTGTCCAGGTCGTTCAGGTCGATCTGCGGCACCGCCAGCTCGGACAGGGCCGGCACGTACGCCGGGGACGGCACGCCGTCGATCACCGGGTACTCGTAGGTCTGCTCGGCGAAGAACGTCTGGGCCTCGGTGCCGAGCAGGAAGTCCACGAACTTCTGCACGTCGGCGTTCTCGGCGGCCCGCTTGAGCACGCCGACGCCCGCGACGTTCACCAGCGCACCGGTGTCACCGCCGGAGAAGAAGTGCAGCTTGACCTTGAGCGCGTCCGGCGTGGTGCCCTGCTCCTTGGCGATCTCACCGAGGTAGTAGTGGTTGACCAGGCCGGCCGGGATCGTGCCCGCGCCGACGTCCTCGAGGATCTTGCCGTTGCCGTCGCGGATCTGCGGGTCGTTGGCCTTGAGGCCGCTGAGGAACTGCTCGGCCTTGGCGTCGTCGTGCTGCACCCGGATGGCGGTGACGAACGCCTGGAACGAGGCGTTGGTCGGGGCGACGCCGACCTTGCCCTTCCAGGCCGGGCCGGTCAGGTCGAACACCGAGGCGGGCAGCTCCTCGGCCTTCACCAGGTCGGCGTTGTACGCCAACACCCGGGCGCGGGCGCTCACGCCGACCCACTGGCCGTTGCCGGCGCGGTAGGACGCCGGCACCTTCGCCGTGGTCTCCTCGGCGAGCGTGGTGAACATGCCCTGCTTGGCCACGGTGCCCAGGGCGCCCGCGTCCTGCGCGAAGAACACGTCGGCGGGGGACCGGTCGCCCTCCTCGACGAGCTGGGCGGCGAGCTGCGCGGTGTTGGCGTACCGGGCGTTGACGGTGATGCCGGTCTGCTCGGTGAACTTGTCCAGCAGCGGCTTGACGAGCTGCTCGTTGCGTCCGCTGTAGACGGTGATCGACTTGTCGGTCGACTGGCCCGAGTCTGCCGCCGCGTCCTCCTCACCTGATCCGCAGGCGGCCAGCCCGACGGTGAGCAAGCTGGCGGCGAGCAACGCGCCGGTGGTACGGCGGGTGAGAAGCACGATGAACCCTTTCCTCTGCGGCCCGGGACGACCGAGCGCCGAAGTTAGCACAGCCTAACCTAATCCGGAATCAAGCTGAGTGTTGGATCACCTGCTGCCGGCCGGGGCGGGCAGGATGAGGGGCATGACACTCGCACTGCCCATCGACCCGGAGGCGAACCGGCTGCTCACGCAGAGTCCGCTGGCGCTGCTGACGGGGATGGTTCTCGACCAACAGATCTCGATGGAGAAGGCGTTCTCCTCGCCGTACGTGCTGGCCCAGCGGCTCGGTCACGACCTGGACGCCCGGGAACTCGCCGAGTACGACCCGGAGGCGCTGGTGGCCCTCTTCGCCCAGCCGCCGGCGCTGCACCGGTTCCCGAAGGCGATGGCGGCCCGCGTGCAGGAGGTCTGCCGGGCGCTGGTCGACCGGTACGACGGTGACGCCGCCCGACTCTGGGCCGACCCCGCCGACGGTGCGGAGCTGCTCGCGCGGATCACCGCCCTGCCGGGCTTCGGCCGCCAGAAGGGGCAGATCTTCCTCGCCCTGCTCGGCAAGCGGTTCGGCGTACGGCCGCCGGGCTGGCAGGAGGCGGCCGGCGGCTACGGCGAGCCGGAGGTCCACCGGTCGGTGGCCGACGTCACCGACGCCGAGTCGTTGCGCCTGGTCCGGGAGTACAAGCAGCAGCAGAAGGCGGCGGCGAAGGCGAAGGCCACCGGGGGCTGAGCGGCCGGGCGAGGCGACGGCCCGAGGAACGTCGTCGCGGGCCCGGTCGAGGTGACAGGATGGGAGCGACCCCTCGAGGAGGTACACGGTGAAGCATCAGGCGTACCGGCCGATCCTCATCACCGACGCCTCGCGCAGCCAGAACGACCAGCTCACCACCCGGCAGCGGCGGTACGTCGCGATGATGGGCGTCCGGGTGGCGTGCGTGATCGCCGGCGCGATCCTGGTCGGCACGCGGGCACCCCTGCTCTGGCTCTGGCTGCCGCTGGTGGCGCTGGGCATGATCGTCGTCCCGTGGCTCGCGGTGCTGCTGGCCAACGACCGGCCGCCGAAGGAACAGCACCGGCTGATCGGCCGGTCGGCACGGCGGCAGCAGCAGGAGGCCCCGCCGATGAGCCTCACCGCCGAGGAACGGCCGCACAAGGTCATCGACGCCGAGCCCTGACGCAGTCCCACCCGGGCAGCACTGGCCCGGCCCGGGCAGGACTGGTCGTCGTAAGCGGTTCAGCCGACCGGCCGGGCACCCACCTGGGAGACCGCCGCCGCGCCGAGGTCGGTGGCCCGGTTCAGGGCGGCCTCCGGAGTCGCCCCGGTCAGCCAGGCGGCGAGCAGCCCGGCCGCGAAGGCGTCACCCGCTCCCGTCACGTCCACCACCGCCACCCGGCGGGCCGGTGAGGTGACGAGCGTGCCGGTCCGCTCGACCCAGGTGGCGCCCGCCCCGCCGCGCTTGACCACCACCCGTCGCGCGGTGGCGGCCAGCGCCCGTCCCTGGGCCGCCGGATCCAGTCCGCCGGCCAGCACCGTCGCCTCGTCGGTGTTCACCAGCAGCAGGTCGACCCCGCGTACCCAGGACAGGAAGGCCGCCGCACCGACGGCCCGCAGCGGCGCCGCGGAGGCCGCGTCCACGCTTGTGGTGAGGCCGCGCTCGCGGGCGGCGGCCAGCGCGTGCCGACCCGCCGGGCGGGACTCCGGGTCCAGCAGCGTGTACCCGGACAGGTGCAGGTGGCTCGCCTCCGGCGCCTCGGCCAGCGCCGCGTCGACCTGCTCGGGGCACAGCCCCACGTTCGCCCCGCGCTCGGTGACCATGGTGCGTTCGTCCCCACCGGCCAGCACGATCACCGTGCCGGTGCCCATCCCGGCCACCGTCCGCACCGCGCAGTCGACGCCCACGGCGGTCAGTTCCGCGATCCGGTCCCGTCCGGCGGCGTCGTCGCCGACGGCGCCGACCAGCGTCACCGGCACGCTCTGCGTGGTCAGCCAGGCGGCGGTGTTCGCGGCCTGCCCGCCGCCGGTGAACCGGATCGACGCGGGCGTGTCCGTGCCCCGCGCCAGCGGGGCGGTCAGCACCGCCACCACGTCGGTGATCACGTCACCGACGACCAGCACCCGGCCGGCGGCGCTGCCCCGGCGTGCTCCGGTGCCGGTCCGTACGCCGGATCCGCTCACGCCGTGGCGCTGTCGCGCCGGGTGGCGGCGGCCACCGCGATCCGGGCGGCGAGATCGGCGTTGCGCAGGATGATCCGGACGTTGACCGCCAGGCTGGCGCCTTCCGTGGCGGAGTGGAAGTGGGAGAGCAGGTACGGGGTGACCGCCTTGCCGCTCACCCCGTCGCGCTCCAGCCGGGCCAGTCCCTCGGCGAGGGTCCGGTCGTGCAGGTCCGGGTCGAGTTGCTCGTCGACCGGCAGCGGGTTGGCGACGACCAGACCACCGTGGTGCACGCCGTGCGCCTCGCGGGCGGCCAGCGCGTCCGCGATCAGCTCCGGCGAGTCGACCGACCAGTCCAGGTCGAAGCCGCTGTCGGTGATGAAGAAGCCCGGGAACCGGCGGGTGCGGTAGCCGACCACGGCCACCCCGAGGGTCTCCAGGCGCTCCAGCGTCGCCCCGACGTCGAGGATCGACTTGACCCCGGCACAGACCACCGCGATCGGCGTCCGGGCCAGGGTGACCAGGTCGGCGGACTCGTCGAAGGTCTGCGCGGCCTCCCGGTGCACCCCGCCCAGGCCGCCGGTGGCGAACACGCCGATGCCGGCCCGAGCCGCCACCGCGCTGGTCGCGGCCACGGTGGTGGCACCGTCCGCGCCGGTCGTGGCGGCCACCGCGAGATCGCGTACGGAGAGTTTGGTCACGTCCTCGGCGGTGGCCAGCCGGGTCAGCTCGGCGTCGTCGAGGCCCACCACGAGTTCGCCGGAGACCATCCCGATGGTGGCCGGGACCGCGCCCGCGTCCCGGACGGCCTGTTCGATCTCTCGGGCCACCCGAAGGTTGTCCGGCCGGGGCAGGCCGTGCGAGACGATGGTGCTCTCCAGGGCGACCACAGGACGCCGCTCGCGCAGCGCCTGGGCCACCTCGGTGCCGTGGCGAAGGTGAAAGTCGGTCACAGTCGCCCACGGTACTGCCGCCACCCCGGTGACCTCAGGTGGACCGGGGCCACAGTGACCTGCCAGACTTGACGGTCGGAGGTGCAGACGTGAGCACAGAGGTCCTCGAGCGTCCCGAGCTGAAGGACGCCGACACCGGCCCGGAGATGTTCCACTACGTCCGGAAGGAAAAGATCGCCGAGAGTGCCGTCATGGGCACCTTCGTCGTGGCGCTGTGCGGAGAGAAGTTCCCGGTGACGAAGACCCCCAAGAAGGGTTCGCCGGTCTGCCCCAAGTGCAAGGAGATCTACGACTCGTACCGCGAGTGACCTCGGGCCGACCGCCCGTACGCCCGCGTAACCTGCGGCGGTGACCACCTCCACCGCCCTGCTCCTGGCCGACCTGGCCGGGGTCGCGGTCTTCGCCGCCTCGGGAGCCTCTGCGGCGGTCGCCAAGCGACTCGACCTGTTCGGCGTGGTCTTCGTCGGTTTCGTCGCCGCCCTCGGCGGCGGGATCTTCCGTGACCTGGTCATCAACGAGGCGCCGCCGCTGGCCTTTGGCGACTGGCGGTACGCGACCACGGCCGCGCTGACCGCCGGGGCGATCTTCTGGCTGCACCCGCAGTTCGCCCGGCTGCGTACCACCGTTCTGGTGCTGGACGCGGCCGGGCTCGGCCTGTTCACCGTCGTCGGCACCCTCAAGGCGCTCGGAGCCGGAGTGCCGGCCGTCGGCGCCTGCCTGATCGGGATGCTCACCGCGATCGGCGGCGGCCTGGTCCGTGACCTGCTCACCGGTGAGATACCGGTGGTGCTGCGGCGGGAGATCTACGCGCTCGCGGCGCTTGTCGGCGCGATCGTGGTCGCGGTCCTGCACGGCCTCGACCGCACCGGCCCGGTCCCGCTCACCGCCGCGGCGGTGCTGGTCTTCGGTATACGTCTGGTGGCGCTGCGGCGACGGTGGTCGGCGCCGGTGGCGACACTGCGCCCGCCCCGTACCGGGGCGTCCGGGCCGCCGCCGGAGTGACCCCCGCCACTCCGGCCGTCCCGGCGCGGCGGGGGCGGCGTCGCGGACGCGGTGCGGCGGCCGACGTGGCGCGCGACCTGCACGGTGGCCGTCGCGGCCGGGCAGTGGCGAAGGGCACCGGACGGCCGGTGTGGCGTCGCGTGGGGCCGGTCGCCGGTCCTGGTTATGCTGAGTCGGCCTTCGCGGCTTCTTCTGCGCGGAGGCGTTTTCGTGGGGCGACTACCGCGCCCCCGGCCCGGGTCCGCCGGCCTGCGGTCGGGACACTGCGGTCGGAGAGGAGCGAGCCGTGGCACCCCGGACGCCGGCGCTCGAGACGTTCCCGCCCCTACGGGCCTGGCAACGCAAGGCGATGGTGGAGTACCTACGCCGTCGCAGCGAGGACTTCACCGCGGTCGCCACCCCTGGCGCCGGTAAGACCACCTTCGCCCTGCGGATCGCCGCCGAACTCCTCGCGGACGGCACCGTCGAGGCGGTGACCGTGGTGGCGCCGACCGAGCATCTGAAGACCCAGTGGGCGGACGCGGCGGCCCGGATCGGCATCCAGCTCGACGCCGCGTTCCGTAACGCCGACCTGCACTCGTCGACGGACTTCCACGGTGCGGTGATCACCTACGCACAGGTCGGTATGGCGCCGCACGTGCACCGGCGGCGCACCATGACCCGGCGCACCCTGGTCATCCTCGACGAGATCCACCACGCCGGCGACTCCCGCACCTGGGGCGACGGGGTGAAGGCCGCCTTCGAGCCCGCCGTACGCCGGCTGATGCTGACCGGTACGCCGTTCCGCTCCGACGACAACCCGATCCCGTTCGTCGAGTACGAGCGGGGCGGGGACGGGCTGCTGCGGTCCCGGGCCGACTCGGTGTACGGCTACAGCGACGCCCTGCGCGACGGTGTGGTGCGGCCGGTGCTGTTCCTGGCGTACTCGGGGGAGACCCGGTGGCGTACCAACGCCGGGGAGGAGTTGTCGGCCCGGCTGGGCGAGCCGATGACCCAGGATCTGGTCGCCCAGGCATGGCGTACCGCCCTGGACCCGGCCGGCGACTGGATGCCGCAGGTGCTGCGGGCCGCCGACGCCCGACTGACCGTGCTGCGCGAGGCGGGCATGCCCGACGCGGCGGGTCTGGTGATCGCCACCGACCAGCAGTCCGCGCGCTCGTACGCCAAGCTCATCGAGCAGGTCACCGGGGAGAAGGCGGCTGTCGTACTCTCCGACGACGTGGGCGCTTCGGCCCGGATCGCGACGTTCGCGGCGTCCGAGCAACGCTGGATGGTCGCGGTGCGGATGGTCTCCGAAGGGGTCGACATCCCCCGGCTGGCCGTCGGCGTCTACGCGACCAGTGCCAGCACCCCGCTGTACTTCGCGCAGGCGATCGGGCGGTTCGTCCGGGCCCGCCGCCCGGGGGAGACCGCCTCGGTGTTCCTGCCCAGCGTCCCGCACCTGCTCGGGCTGGCCAGCGAGATGGAGGCCGAGCGGGACCACGTGCTCGGCAAGCCGAAGGACCGCGAGGGCTTCGACGACGACCTCCTGGAGCGGGCCCAGCGCGACGACCAGGCCAGCGGCGAGCTGGAGAAGCGGTTCGCGGCGCTGTCCGCCACCGCCGAGCTGGATCAGGTGATCTTCGACGGCGCCTCGTTCGGCACCGCCGCCCAGGCCGGCACCCCCGAGGAGGAGGAGTACCTGGGCCTGCCCGGGCTGCTCACCTCGGAGCAGGTGGCGGAGCTGCTGTCCAAGCGGCAGTCCGCGCAACTGGCGGCCCGCAAGCGCTGCGCGACCGAGCGACCGGCCGAACCGGCGGCACCGCCCGCGCCGGCACCGATGAACGCCGCACAGCGCCGAGTCGCGCTACGCCGTCAGCTCAACGCCCTGGTGGCCGCCCAGCACCACCGCACCGGCCAACCGCACGGAAAGATCCACGCCGAGCTCCGCCGCCTCTGCGGTGGCCCGCCCAGCGCCCAGGCCACCATCGAACAGCTCGAAGAACGCATAGCCACCGTCCAGACCCTCTAACCCCACCCACCCTCCCCACCCACCCACCCACCCTCTCCCTCCCTCCCCACCCACCCCACCCACGACGCCCCCGCCGACGCGGTTGATCAAGAGGTTTGCGTCGGGGTGAGTCGGCGATCGTGGCCCAAACCTCTTGATCACCCGCGTCAGGCGGGTGGGGTGGGTGGGGGAGGGAGGGAGAGGGAGGGGGTGGGGGTAAACGGAGCCGGCCGGAGGCCCTTGCGGGGCCTCCGGCCGGCTGTGTGTCTCGTGGGTTCTAGTTGGCCATCAGGTCGGCGCCGCGCCAGGTGAACTCCGGGTCCGTCGCGAACCGTACGGTGATCTTCACGAGATCTTCCGCGTACTTGTTGGCGTGGTGCCCACAGAACACCAGCTCACTGCCACCCGAGAGGGTGATCCGGAGCTTGCCGGCGGCATTGCAGCGGTCGCACCGTTCATCGGCGGCCGGGGGGCTCACCGTCTCGGGCGGCGGCGTGAGGGTCGGGGTCATCGCCTTCCTCCTCTGGTCGTCACCGATGAACACTCTCTTCGGTCTTGGTCACCTATCGTGCAACACCCTTGCAGGGCCTCGCCTTCCCTGTGTGCCCGCGGGGGACCGAGGTCACACCTGGCACGGACAGTGTGCCGTGCACCCAGGGTGCCACGTCAACGATCACATTCGTGCAACCACCTGATCACCATCCGGCGTTGACGCCTGGTGGTCAAAACGACACGATCAGTTGACGCGAGCTGATCAGTCGAGATAATCCCGGAGTACCTGGGAACGCGACGGGTGCCGCAGCTTGGACATCGTCTTGGACTCGATCTGCCGGATCCGCTCCCGGGTCACCCCGTAGACCTGCCCGATCTCGTCCAGCGTGCGCGGCTGGCCGTCGGTCAGGCCGAAACGCAGGCGGACCACGCCCGCCTCCCGCTCGGACAGCGTCTGGAGCACCTGCTGGAGCTGGTCCTGGAGCAGCGAGAAGGACACCGCGTCGACCGCGACGACCGCCTCCGAGTCCTCGATGAAGTCACCGAGCTGGCTGTCGCCCTCGTCGCCGATGGTCTGGTCGAGCGAGATGGGCTCCCGGGCGTACTGCTGGATCTCCAGCACCTTCTCCGGTGTGATGTCCATCTCCTTGGCCAGCTCCTCCGGAGTGGGCTCACGGCCCAGGTCCTGGAGCAGCTCGCGCTGTATCCGGCCCAGCTTGTTGATCACCTCGACCATGTGCACCGGGATGCGGATGGTGCGGGCCTGGTCGGCCATGGCGCGGGTGATGGCCTGGCGGATCCACCAGGTGGCGTAGGTGGAGAATTTGTAGCCCTTGGTGTAGTCGAATTTCTCGACGGCGCGGATGAGGCCGAGGTTGCCTTCCTGGATGAGGTCGAGGAAGGCCATGCCACGGCCCGTGTACCGCTTGGCGAGCGAGACGACCAGGCGGAGGTTGGCCTCCAGCAGGTGGTTCTTGGCGCGCTCGCCGTCGCGGGAGATCCAGAGCAGGTCGCGCTGCATCTCGCGGACGAGCTTCTCCTCGCCCTCGTCGGCCGCGCGCAGCCGCTCGGCGGCGTAGAGCCCGGCCTCGATCCGCTTGGCCAGCTCCACCTCCTGCTCGGCGTTGAGCAGCGGCACCTTGCCGATCTGCTTGAGGTACGCCCGGACGGAGTCGGCCGACGCGGTCAGCTCGGCGTCGCGGCGCGCCTGCTTGAGCGCCTCGGACTCCTCGTCGTCCCACTCGAAGTCGTTGTCGGTGGCCGAGCTCGCCGCGTCGGCCTCGGCGGCCCGGGTCAGCTCGGCCGGCTCCTCGACCACCACGTCCTCGATCTCGGCGGCGAGCTCCTCGGGGTCGACCTCACCCTCGGCGCCCTCGCCCTTGCCGGTGGCCTTGGCCGGCTTGGCGCCGGTCGCGGCGGCCACCGTCGCCTTGGTGGCCCGGGTGGACTTCTTGGCGGGCGCGACGGCCTTGGCCACGTCGGCGGTGGTGCCGGCGGCCTTGCGCGCGGTCGCCTTGCGGGGTGCCGGTGCCGGCGCTTCGTCGGCGGCGGCTGCCTGCTTCGGGGCGGGCGGCGCCGCCTTCTTGGTGGTCTTGGCGGTGGTGGCCCGGGAGGCGGGAGTCGCGGAGCGGGCGGCGGCGACCCGGCGGCGGGTGCTGGCCGAACCGTCGACCACCACGGTCACCCCGGCCTCGGAGAGCGCCCGCAGGATCTTCTTGGCCTGGGCCGGAGTCACCTCGGCGGACTCGACGGTGCGCGCGAGCTGGGCCGACGTGAGCTGGCCGCCGGCGCTCTGCGCGTGGGCGATCAGGGTGTCGGTGAGCGAGCGAACGTCGGCGCCGGTCTGGCGGGGTTCTGTCACGAATGACCTTCCGGAGGCGAAGAGCGAGCACGGCCGGGATCGTCCGGCGCAGCGTGGGGCACCACGCCGGGCGATGTGGTTGAGGAACCCCCGTGTCCCCGGCCGACCGGTCGTCCGGTCGCCCGTGGCGGTGGGCAGGGGTGAATTGTAACGCCGTCTGCGGCGATCATCCTGCGCCGCACGGCTGACCGGCGGTCGAGACCGCCGATTCGGTGCACATCTGGACTTTGTAAGGATGATACCCGCGCAGGACTCGGAAACCCGGCCGTGCGGGAAGGGGACGGACGATGGACCGCTCGACGCCGCAGCCAGGGCAGTTGTTGGAGATCGCGATCGAGGTGGCGCGGGAGGCGGCGACCACCGCGTACCGGATGAGGGTCGAGGGCGTCTCCGTGGCGGCCACCAAGAGCACCGCCACCGACGTGGTGACGGCGGCCGACCGGGCGGTGGAGCGCCAGATCGTCGACGCGCTGCGCCGGCGACGCCCGGACGACGCGGTGCTGGGCGAGGAGTACGGCGCGACGGAGCGCGGCACGGCCGCACCGGCGCGGGTGCGGTGGATCGTGGATCCGATCGACGGCACGGTCAACTACCTGTACGGACTGGCCCACTGCGCGGTGTCGATCGCCGCGGAGGTGGACGGCAAGGTCGTGGCGGGGGTGGTGCGCAACATCCACACCGGCGAGGAGTGGACCGCGACGGCCGGCGGCGGTGCCTGGCGGGACGGCCGGCGGCTGCGCGGCTCGACCGAGACCGACCTCGGGCAGACGCTCGTGATCACCGGCTTCGGCTACGACCCGGCTCGACGTGCCCACCAGGCCCGGGTGGTGACCGAGCTGATCGCGCACGTCCGGGACATCCGTCGACTCGGCGCCGCCGCCGTCGACCTCTGCCTGGTCGCCGAGGGGCGGGCCGACGCGTTCTACGAGAAGGGCCTGGCGGACTGGGACCGGGCGGCCGGCGGGCTGGTGGCCACCGAGGCCGGCCTGCGGATCGGCGGTATCGACGGGCAGGGCCCCGGGCCGGACATGGTCATCGCCGCGCCGCCGGAGCTGTTCGCGCCCCTGCACGACCGGCTGGCCGCGCTGGACGCCTCCGGCGGTCCGTGATCGTCCGGCCGGGTGAGCCGAAGTCGGGACGCTCGGCCGATCAGATTCGGCCCGCCCGGCTCGTCCGGTCCACCCGGTCGGACCGATCCGTCGGTCAGTCCTCGACCGGCATCGGGCAGGTGCCCGGCGGGGCCACCGGCGAACCGAGGTCGCCGAGGGACTGGTTGACCTCGGTGGTGGTCGCCAGTTGCCGGAAGCCGTTGCCGAGGATCACGTCCACCACGTCGTCCTCGCGCTTGGCGTCGTACTCGTACTCGGCGTTGTTCAGGAAGTACGCCCGCAGCAGGTGGGCGGAGCCGACGCCCTTTGGGCCGTACCGCAGCACCGCCACGTCGTCGACCTGCTTCTTCTGGTTGCCTTCCTTCTGGACCTGGAAGTCGCGGTTGCGGAACTCGTCGCCCACGCTGCCGGCCAACCCGGGGCGGTCGGTGGCGTTCAACACTTTGATCTTGACGTCCTTGCGCTCGCGCAACGTCACGTCGGCGCGGGGCCAGTCCTCCGGGCAACCCTGGGCGGAGCCCGCGTTACCCTGGGTGTCCTTGACGAGGGCGACGACCACGAAGACCAGGGCGACCACCGCCAGCATGCCGACGACAACGAGTGCTCGCACTCGCGCAAAGCTCATCAGGGCGCTCCCGGGCGATGGATGGGTGGCAGCGGCCGTCGGCGTGGGGGCCGTCCCGCCGGCCGCCGGGTACGCCGCTGAGGTTAACGGTTGTCCGACCGTCGCGTGGAAACAGTCCGACATACCGGCGCGCCACCCTGGAACCGGGTACTACTACCCCTATCTTCGTGTCGCCTGAGTCACATTGGGAACAACTTCCCGTGCAGGGGCGTACATCTCAGCCACGAGGGCGGTATACATGCCTCGCCCAAGGGGGGGTAGGTTCCGCGCTCGTCGGGGAGATCCTCTGGCGGTCTGGCCCACGCAGTCGTCGGGTCGGGTGGCCGACACTTGCGGTGGCCGGCCAGCGGAACCGAAACAGCGTCGTCCGGCGTTACAACCGGAAGCGACAACATCGAAATGGGAGAGTGAAACCGATGGCCACCGACTACGACGCCCCGCGCCGCGACGAGGTCGACCTCGGCGAGGACAGCCTCGAAGAGCTCAAGGCCCGGCGCGTCGACTCACAGTCGGGTGCCGTGGACGTCGACGAGGCGGAGGTGGCGGAGAGCTTCGAGCTGCCCGGCGCCGACCTCGCCGACGAGGAGCTCACGGTCAAGGTGCTACCGATGCAGCAGGACGAGTTCCGCTGTGCCCGGTGTTTCCTGGTGCACCACCGCAGCCAGCTTGCGGTCGAGCGCAACGGCGAGTTGATCTGCCGTGAGTGTGTCTGACCGACGGCCCGACACCACCACCACAGCGGCGGCTCCGGCACGGAGCCGCCGCTACCCGGCTCGGCGAGCGGTGACGCCCGAGACCTGATTCACTCGTGAGGTGACGTGCCACGTGGTGGCCGTCAGCCGGGGGAGGTCAGGCATGGGCGCGCGGCGGCGGTCGAGTCATCGGTCCCGTACCGCGGTGTCGCGTGGCGGCACGGAGGGCAGCGGAGTGGCGGCATGAGCGAGCCGAACGCGAACGGGCGGGACGTGAACGGGCGGGACGCGGACGAGCAGAGTACGGACCAGCGGGGTACGGACGACCTGGGCGCGACGGTGGTCGCGCTGACCGCCGACGACGTCGAGCCGGCGAAACGCCGCCAGTTGCTCGGTCGGCTGGTGGGGCAGGCCCGGGCCCGGGGCATCGGTGACCTGTTCAAGCCGAAGGCGGCCGTGCGCTGGATGGTCGACACCGTCGCCGAGATCGCCCCGCACGTACCGATCCGGGATCTGGCCACCCTGCGCCGACACTTCCCGGGCCTGGACGACGAGCAGTTGGCCGACCGGCTGGTGCGTAACGCGTCCCGGGCTACGGCGGGGATCGGCGCGGCCGGCGGCGGCGCCTCCGCGGTGCAGTGGACGGTCACCCCGAGCCTGCTGTCCGCGCCGGTGCTGCTGGCCGCCGAGACGGTCACCGTGGTGGCGATCGAGCTGAAGCTGACCGGCGAGCTGCACGAGATCTACGGCGTGCCGCTGCCCAGCGGCGGCACCGAACGCACGGTCGCCCTGGTGCAGGCGTGGGCCAACCGGCGCGGGGTCAACCCGATGATGCCGGGCGTGGGGGTGGGCGCCGTGCTCGGCACCGCCGCCCGCCACGAGCTGCGGGACACCCTGCTCAAGCGGTTCGGTCGTAACCTGACCACGCTCGGGCCCTTCCTGACCGGCGCGGCGGTGGCGAGTTTTCTGAACCGGCGGGCCACCCGGGCGCTCGCCGACGAGCTCCGCACCGACCTGCGCCGCCAGCGGCGGGCGCTGCCCGACGGGCCGCCAGCGCCGCCCGCGCCCGGTGGTCCGCCCGCGCTGCCCGCTTCCTGACCGACCTCCCCGCACGACGGCTGAGCCCCGGAACAGCGTCGGCGGCGGCCCTGAAAGCGTCGAGGAGGCCCGAGCGCGCCCGGGGTGGGGTGGGAGTCAGCGTGCCGCGTCGCGGGCGGCCAGGAGCGCCTCGGCGAGTTCGACCGGGCGTCGGGAACTGACCACCCAGAACGGGGTGGGGTCGTCCGGGTCGTCGAGGACCACCTGGACCGCGCCGGAGATCCACGGCCGCTGCACCACGAAGGCCAGCGGGTCGGCGGCGACACCGAGCACCTCACGCCGCCCGTCGGCGTCCAACGCGACGGCGTCGGCGACGAAGCGCACCGGCAGCCGCGCGTCGTCGACCTGAAGCTCCCCGCCGGTCACCGCGACCCGGATCCGGCCCAGCCACGCCATGGTCGCCAGCGCGAGCGGGACGAGCACCGCGAACGGCAGCCAGGCGCGGACGCCGGCCGCGCCCATCCAGACCTCCACCGAGAGCAGCGCGGCGACCGCGATCCCGGCCGGCCACAGCCACCAGGGCAGACGGAGCCGTTCGGCGTACGTCGGGGGCGCCGTGGTGGGGGAGGGGGACGGTGACGTGCTCACTCGGCCAGGGTACGGCGCGCGGCGGGCCGGGTACCGGGCAGGATGGCAGGGTCACCCCCAGCGGAACGGACGAAAGAGGTAGACCGTGACCGACCTGGTGCCCGTGCCGGTACGGCAACTCGACCCCGAGCTGCCGCTGCCGGCGTACTCGCATCCCGGTGACGCCGGTGCCGACCTGGTGGCCGCCGCCGACGTCGAGTTGCCGCCCGGCGGCCGGGCGTTGGTGCCGACCGGCGTGGCGATCGCGTTGCCCGAGGGGTACGTGGGCCTGGTCCACCCCCGATCGGGGCTCGCGGCCAGACTCGGCGTGACGGTGCTCAACGCGCCCGGTACGGTCGACGCCGGCTACCGGGGTGAGATCCTGGTCAACCTGATCAACCATGATCGGGCCGCACCGGTGAAGATCTCGCGGGGCGACCGGATCGCGCAACTCGTTGTGCAGCGGGTGGAACGGGCGGCCTTCCGGCCGGTGGCCGAGCTGCCCGCGTCCGGACGCGGGACCGGCGGGCACGGCTCCACCGGCGGACACGTCGGGCTGGTGCCGCCGCCGGCCACGGACGGCGTGGACGGAAGAGATGGCACGGTGAGTGCGAACAGCGGAGGGTGGACGCAGTGATCTTCTCCCGAAAGCGGGCCGCGGGACGGCACGCCCGTGACGAGCGAGCCACGGACGCGCTCCAGACGGTCGACGGCGCCGAGTCGGCGTCGGAGGGACCGGCGCGCGGGCCGTACGACGTCTCCGAGGCGCCGGACGGGGTGCAGCGACTCGACCTGGGCAGCCTGCAGATCCCGGCGATCCCCGAGGTGGAGGTGCGGGTGCAGGCCGACCCGCAGGGGGTGATCCAGCAGGTCGTGCTGGTGCACGGGCCGAGCGCCCTGCAACTCGGTGTCTTCGCCGCGCCGCGCTCCGAGGGGATCTGGGAGGAAGTGCGCGAGGAGATCCGCAAGTCGTTGTTCAACGACGGCGCCGCCGCCCAGGAGGTCGTCGGCGAGTACGGCACCGAGCTGCACGCCCGGGTGCGTACCGAGGACGGGCTGACCGACCTGCGGTTCGTCGGTGTCGACGGGCCGCGGTGGATGGTCCGGGCGGTGTACCAGGGTGCGGCGGCCACCGACCCGGACGCCGCCGGTCCGCTGGCCGACTGCCTCAACGGCCTGGTCGTCGACCGGGGACAGGAGGCCAAGCCGGTGCGGGAACCGCTGCCGCTGCGCCTGCCCCGCGAGGCGGCCGATCAGGCCGAGGCCGGTGCCGAGACGGCGCCGGCACCCGGTACGCGCTGAGCCCGGCTCCGGCGAAGGCGTCGGAACGGCCCGGACCGGCGTACGCTGGCGTGAACCGTTCCGGCGCCGCCGGGAGCACGGCGGGTGCCGGAGACGTCCCGGCCGGCGTGGATGGGGTGACGCGGAGGTCATGGGCACCGGCGAGGGTCGGGGTTCGCTGCGGCGGATGCTGCGACGGCTCACCGCCAGCGAGGCCGAGATCGAGGCCCAGCAGTTGCAGCGGGACAGCGCCCGGTGCGGCGGTGTCCCGGCGGCGCAGTGTGCCCGGGGCCAGGTGGCGTCGGTCACCGGCCGCCTGCGTACGGTGGTCTACACGCCGCGCACCAACCAGCCGGCACTGGAGGCCGACCTCTACGACGGCAGTGACGTCGTGACGCTGGTCTGGCTGGGGCAGCGGCGCATCACCGGCATCGAACCCGGGCGACACCTGACCGCCAAGGGGCGGATCGCGGTGCGGGACGACCGCAAGGTGATCTACAACCCGTACTACGAGTTGGAGCCGTCGACGTGACTGCGCGGGCGCGGCGGATGAAAGGCGGGCGATGACCACCGGACAGCACCCGGCCACCCAGCCGGAGACCGAGCCGACCGACGAGGAGCGGCTGCCGACCGTCGCCGAGCAGATGGCCGACCAGCTCGGCGGATGGCGGGGGCTGGTCGAGTCCAGCATCCCGGTGGTCGTCTTCGTGGTGGTCAACATCCTCGGCGAACTGCGTCCCGCGGTGATCGCGTCGGTGGGTGTGGCGGTCCTGATCGGCGTGCTGCGGCTGGCCCAGCGCCGGCCGGTGCGCCACGCGGTCAACGGGTTGTTCGGCATCGGCATCGGTGCCGCCATCGCCTGGCGGACCGGCGAGGCCCGCGACTTCTATCTGCCCGGCATCCTCTACGGCATCGGTTACGGAGTGGCGCTGCTGGTCTCGGCGGCGATCCGGCAACCCCTGGTCGGCTGGCTGTGGTCGGTGCTGGTGGCCAAGGGCAGCTCCGAGTGGCGCGACGACCCGAAGCTGGTGCGTACCTTCACCGGCCTGACCGTGCTGTGGGGCGTGGTCTGGTTGGCCAAGGTCGGCGTGCAGGCCGGGCTCTACCTGGCGCAGCAGGACACCGCGCTGGGCGTGGCCCGGCTCGCGTTGGGCTACCCGCCGTACGTGCTGCTGTTGCTGATTACGGTCTGGACCGTCCGGCGGGTCTCGCGGGAGCCGGAGCCGACGCCGCTGCCGAGCTGACCCGGGCGGCGGCTCAGCGCGACTCGCGGGTGCGCTCGACGCTGTCCGGGCCGAGGATCACCGCGCGTACCGCGTCCTCCATCTCGGCGGTGCACACGAAAATCAGCTCGTCGCCGGCCTCGACCGGGTCGTCGGGGCTGGGCACCAGGACCCGCTTGCCGCGCAGGATGGCCACCAGCGCGGCGTCCCGGGGCAGCGGCACCGCCCGCAGCGGCTGCCCGACGTAGGGCGCGGTCGGCGGCAGCGTGATCTCGACGAGGTTGGCCTCACCCTGCCGGAAGGTCATCAGGCGGACCAGGTCGCCGACGGTCACCGCCTCCTCGACCAGGGCGGCCATCACGCGCGGCTTGCTGACCGCCACGTCCACGCCCCACTGCTCGGTGAAGAGCCACTCGTTCTCGGCCCGGTTGACGCGGGCGACCACCCGGGGCACCGCGAACTCGGTCTTGGCCAGCAGCGAGACCACGAGGTTGGCCTTGTCGTCGCCGGTGGCGGCGACCACCACGTCACAACCGGCGAGGTCGGCCTGCTCCAGGCTGGTCAGCTCGCAGGCGTCGGCCAGTACCCACTGCGCGTCCGGGACCCGCTCCGGCCGCAGCTTCCGCCGCTGCCGCTCGATGAGCATCACCTGGTGGCCGTTCTCGATCAGCTCCTGGGCGATCGAGCGGCCCACGTTGCCGGCACCGGCGATGGCGACCCGCATGTCACTGTCCCCCTTCCGGCGCCGCCGCCGTGGCGGTGACCGTGGCCACCATGTCGTCGGTGACCAGCATGAAGACCTGATCGCCCTCCTGCACCACGCTGGAACCGGTGGACAGCGTGCCGATGCCGAAGCGGATCAGGTACGCCACCCGGGCCCCGGTGGCCTCCTCCAGCGCCCGGACCGGTCGACCGATCCAGTCCTCGTGCACCGGCACCTCGATGATCGAGACCGTGCTGGTCGGGTCGCGGAAGATCTCCACGTTGCCCTCCGGCAGCAGGTGTCGCAGCATCCGGTCGGCGGTCCAGCGGACGGTGGCCACGGTGGGGATGCCGAGGCGCTCGAAGACCTGGGCGCGACGCTGGTCGTAGATGCGGGCCGCGACCCGGGACACGCCGAACGTCTCGCGGGCCAGCCGGGCCGAGATGATGTTGGAGTTGTCGCCGCTGGAGACGGCGGCGAAGGCGTCGGCCCGCTCGATGCCGGCCTCGCGCAGCACGTCGCCGTCGAAACCGGCCCCGGTGACCGTGATCCCGGCGAAGTCCGGCCCCAGCCGGCGGAACGCCTCGGCGTCGTGGTCGATCACCGCCACCGAGTGCCCCCGGGCTTCGAGGCTGTGCGCCAGGGTCGACCCGACCCGGCCACACCCCATGATCACGATATGCACGCTTCCTCCCACGGTGCGTACCGCCGCGCCTCGTCGCCTGCGAGCCTGCCACGTCGGCGTCGCGGACGGGGACCGACGGTACTCCGGCCTCGGGAGCGGCTGCGGGCGACCACCGCGCGTCCCGGGCGACAGCGGTCGTACGCTTGGCGGTTGTGGCCCGATCCACCTCCCTGTTGAAGCGGCTGCTCGTCGGTCGACCGTTCCGGTCCGACCGCCTCAAGCACACCCTCCTACCGAAGCGCATCGCCCTGCCCGTCTTCGCCTCGGACGCGCTGTCCAGCGTGGCGTACGCGCCGGACGAGATCCTTCTGATGCTCTCCATCGCGGGGGCCTCGGCCTTCGTGTTCTCGCCGTGGGTGGCCCTCGGCGTCGTCGTGGTGATGCTGACCGTGGTGGCCAGCTACCGGCAGAACGTGCACGCCTACCCCTCGGGCGGCGGCGACTACGAGGTGGCCACGGTCAACCTCGGCCCACGGGCCGGGGTCGGGGTGGCCAGCGCCCTGCTGGTCGACTACGTGCTGACGGTCGCCGTGTCGGTCTCCTCCGGGGTGGCCAACCTCGGCTCGGTGATCCCGTTCGTGGCGACCCACAAGGTGCTGATCGCGGTCTGCGCGGTGGTCCTGCTCACCGCGGTCAACCTGCGGGGGCTCAAGGAGGCGGGCAGCGCGTTCGCCATCCCCACGTACGGCTTCATGATCGTCATCATCGGCATGATCCTCACCGGGCTGGTCCGGATCGTGGTGCTCGGTGAGGACCTGCGCGCACCCAGCGCCGACCTGGTGATCGCCGCCGAGTGGCACGACACCACCGGCTGGGCGATGGCGTTCCTGCTGCTGCGCAGCTTCTCCTCCGGATGTGCCGCGCTCACCGGCGTGGAGGCGATCTCCAACGGGGTGCCGGCGTTCAAGGCCCCCAAGAGCCGCAACGCCGCCACCACGCTGCTGATGCTCGGCCTGGTCGCGGTGACCATGCTGGTCGGCATCGTCTGGCTGGCCCGGCTCACCGGGTTGCAGTTCGTCGAGGACCCGGGCCACCAGATCGTCGGGGGCCCGGACGGGTACGTGCAGAAGACCGTCACCGCGCAGCTCGCCGAGACCATCTTCGGATCCGGCTCGATCCTGGGGTTCCTGGTGGTCGGGGTGACCGCCACGATCCTCTTCGTGGCCGCGAACACCGCCTTCACCGGCTTCCCGGTACTCGGCTCGATCCTGGCCCAGGACCGCTACCTGCCCCGGCAACTGCACACCCGGGGCGACCGGCTGGCCTTCTCCAACGGCATCCTGTTCCTGGCCGCCTTCGCGATCGTGCTGATCGTCGGCTTCCAGGCCGAGGTGACCAAGCTCATCCAGCTCTACATCGTCGGGGTCTTCGTCTCGTTCACGCTCTCCCAGGCCGGCATGATCCGGCACTGGAACCGGCTGCTGCGCACCGAACGCGATCCCCGGGTGCGGTCCCGGATGGTCCGTTCCCGGGCGATCAACACGTTCGGCATGGCGATGACCGGAACGGTGCTGGTCATCGTGCTGATCACCAAGTTCCTGCTGGGTGCCTGGATCGCGATCGTCGCGATGGGCGTGATCTATCTGCTGATGCTGGCCATCCGTCGGCACTACGACCGGGTCGCGGTGGAACTGACCCCGGACGACGGTCGCCCGGTGCTGCCCGCCCGTAACCACGCGATCGTGCTGGTCAGCAAGCTGCACCAGCCGACCCTGCGGGCGGTCGCGTACGCGCAGGCCACCCGGCCGGACACGCTGACCGCGGTGACCGTCAACGTGGACGACACCGACACCCGGCAGTTGCAGGCGGACTGGGAGCGGCGGGAGGTGCCGATCACGCTGACCGTGATCGACTCGCCGTACCGGGAGATCACCCGGCCGATCCTGAACTACGTGGCGGGGGTCCGCCGCGAGTCACCGCGCGACGTGGTCACCGTCTTCATCCCCGAGTACGTGGTCGGCCGCTGGTGGGAGAACCTGTTGCACAACCAGAGCGCGTTGCGGCTCAAGGGCCGCCTGCTCTTCGAACCGGGAGTGATGGTGACCAGTGTGCCGTGGCAGCTCGCCTCGACCGCCGGCAAGGACCTGGACCGGATGGACGCCACGCTGAGCCGGGGACCGGCCCGGGGGCCCCGGGTGACGCCGCGCAGCACGCTGCCGCCGAACGTCCCGCCGGCCGGCTCGGTGGCGTCCCGCGACGGCGAGACGCCGGGCGGTGAGCCGCGATGAGCGGGCCGACGCCGCACACCCCCGCCGCGCGCTGGGACGACACCGCCGACGGACCGACCGACGGTGGCCTGACCGCCGGTGGTCCGGCTGGCGGTGGCCTGGCCGGCGCCGGTGGTCCCGTCGGCGGCGGGTTGGAGGAGGCCCAGCGGGTCGAGCTGACCGTCGCGGCGGTCGCGCCCGGTGGCCACTGCGTGGCCCGGGCCGACGGGCAGGTGGTCTTCGTCCGGCACGCGCTGCCCGGCGAACGGGTGGTGGCCGAGGTGACCGAGGTGCACCGGGGATTCGTCCGGGCCGACGCGGTGACCGTGCTGGAGCCCGCCGCGCAGCGGGTCACCCCGCCCTGCCCGTACGCCCGGCCGGGCCAGTGCGGCGGGTGCGACCTGCAACACGTCACCCCGCAGGCCCAACTCGACTGGAAGACCACGGTCGTCCGCGAGCAACTCGTCCGGATCGGCGGCCTCGACGAGGCCGCCTGCGACGCGCTGGGCGTCCGGGTCGAGGCGCTACCCGGCGGGCCGCTGGGCTGGCGCTCCCGGGTCCGCTACGCGGTCGACGCGGCGGGCCGGGCCGGGCTGCTCAAACACCGCTCACACGAGGTGGTGCCGATCGACCGCTGCCTGATCGCCCACCCGGCCGTGCAGGACCTGCCGGTGCTCACCTCTTCCGGTAGGCGGTGGCCGGACGACGAGGCGGTGGAGACGGTCGCGTCCACCGGCGGGGACGTGACGGTGACCGCCGTCGCGGCCGGGCGTACCCGGATCGTCAGCGGCCCGAAGCGGGTGCGCGAGCGGGCCGTGGGCCGGGAGTGGGCGCTGCCCGCCTCGTCCTTCTGGCAGGTGCACCCGGCGGCGGCGGACACGCTTGTCGACGCGGTGCGGGAGTTGACCGACCCGCAGCCGGGCGAGACCGCCTGGGACCTCTACGGCGGGGCCGGACTCTTCGCCGCCGCGCTGGCCGAACGGGTCGGCGAGTCCGGCCGGGTCACGCTGGTCGAGGCGGCCGGTGACGGCGTCACGGCGGCCCGGGAGAACCTGCGCGACCTGCCCCGGGTGGAGGTGGTGGCGGCCCGGGTGGAGACCGCGCTGGCCCGCCGCCGGATCACCGGCCCGGTCGACGTGGTGGTGCTCGATCCGCCTCGGTCGGGCGCCGGTGCCCGGGTGGTGCGCGACGTGGTCGCCGCCGGGCCGCGTGCCGTCGCCTACGTGGCCTGCGACCCGGCCGCGTTCGCCCGGGACCTGCGGGTCTTCACCGGGCTGGGCTGGCGGTTGGCGGCGCTGCGCGGCTACGACCTCTTCCCGATGACCCAGCACGTGGAGCTGGTCGGGCTGCTGGTCCCCGACCTCGCCGGGCAGACCACCTAGCCCGACCTCTCCGGGCAGACCACCTAGCCTGGGCCGGTGAAGATCGTCGGGCTGATGTCGGGGACCTCCTACGACGGGGTGGACGTGGCGGTGGCCGAGTTCACCGTCGAGGGCGACACGCTGTGGCTGCGGCCGCTCGGACACCGGGGGCTGACCTACGACGACGCGCTGCGCGCCGCGATCGGGGCGGTGCTGCCGCCGGGCACGACCACGATCGCCGACGTGTGCCGGCTGGACAACCGGTTGGGCGAGGTGTTCGCCGAGGCGGCGGCCGTCGGCCTGGAGCTGGCCGGGGGCGGCGTCGACGTGGTGGTGTCGCCGGGGCAGACGGTCTTCCACTGGGTCGAGGGCGGCCGGGCCCGGGGCACCCTGCAACTGGGTGCGGTGGCCCGGGTGGCCGCCCGGGTCGGCGTACCGGTCCTCGCCGACCTGCGCTCGGCGGACGTCGCCGCCGGTGGTCAGGGCGCGCCGCTGGTGCCGGCCTTCGACGCCCTGCTGCTGGCCGGTGACGATCCGGCGCCGCGCGCGGCGTTGAACCTGGGCGGCATCGCGAACCTCACCGTGGTCTCGGCCGGATCGCCGGTGCTCGGGTACGACGTGGGTCCGGCCAACGCGCTGCTCGACGCCGCCGCCGAGCGGTTGCTGGGGGCGCCCTGCGACCGGGACGGTGCCCGGGCGGCGGCCGGTCGGGTGCACGCCGGACTGCTCGCCGAGCTGCTGGCCGAGCCGTACTACGCCGCCCCGGCGCCCAAGTCGACCGGCCGGGAGCTGTTCCACGCCGGGTACCTCGATCGGCGGCTGGCGGCTCTGGCGGGGCCGGTGGCCGTCGACGACGTCTTCGCCACGCTGACCGAGCTGACCGCACGGACGGTGACCGACGCCTGCGACCGGCACCGGGTGACCGAGGTGGTCGCCGCCGGTGGCGGGGTCCGCAACCGCACGCTGTGGCGTCGGCTCGCCGAACTCGGCGCCGGGCGTCCGCTGCGTACCACCGACGAGCTGGGCGTCCCGGCGCAGGCCAAGGAGGCGTACGCCTTCGCGCTGCTGGGGTGGCTGTCCTGGCACGGGCTGCCGGGAGCGCTGCCCTCGGTGACCGGGGCGGGCCGGGCCACCGTGCTCGGCTCCTGGACGCCGGCCGGTCCGCCGGCCCGGTCCGCCACCGCGCCGGCCGGGGTGCTGCCGCCACGCCGACTACGGGTGCGGGCCTGACCTGGCGGTCAGGGTGGGGGCGCGGTGACCCGGGCTGCGAGGTGTGCGGAGGCCGATAGACTCTGCGGTCATGAGTGTTGAAGAGGACACGGCCAACCAGGGCCGGCTGCTGGCCACGGTGCACGGTCCCCAGGACGTCAAGCGGATGTCCGCCAGCGAACTGGACATCCTCAGCGCCGAGATCCGTGACTTCCTGGTCGCCAAGGTGTCCCGCACCGGGGGTCACATCGGCCCCAACCTGGGCGTGGTGGAGCTCACCCTCGCCATGCACCGGGTCTTCGACTCTCCCCGGGACCGGCTGCTGTTCGACACCGGTCACCAGGCGTACGTTCACAAGATCATTACCGGCCGCCAGGAGGGCTTCGACCAGCTGCGTCAGCGCGGGGGGCTCTCCGGTTACCCGAGCCGGGCCGAGAGCGACCACGACATCATCGAGAACTCGCACGCCTCCACCGCCCTGTCATATGCCGACGGCCTGGCCAAGGCGTACGCGCTGCGGGGCGAGGCACGCAGCGTGGTCGCCGTGGTCGGCGACGGGGCGCTGACCGGCGGCATGTGCTGGGAGGCGCTGAACAACATCGCCTCCGCCGGCAACCCGCTGGTGATCGTGGTCAACGACAACGGGCGCTCGTACGCGCCGACCATCGGTGGCCTCGCCGACCACCTCTCGACGCTGCGGCTGAACCCGGGCTACGAGAAGGTCCTCGACACGGTCAAGGACGCCCTCGGCTCGACGCCGCTGGTCGGCAAGCCGATGTACGAGGTGCTGCACGCGGTCAAGAAGGGCATCAAGGACGCCGTCGCGCCGCAGGCGATGTTCGAGGACCTCGGCATCAAGTACGTCGGTCCGGTCGACGGGCACGACGTGGCCGCCGTCGAGACCGCGCTGCGCGCCGCGAAGAACTTCGGCGGCCCGGTGATCGTGCACGCGGTCACCCGCAAGGGCTACGGCTACCGCCCCGCCGAGGAGGACGAGGCGGACTGCTTCCACGGGCCGGGCGCCTTCGACATCGCCACCGGCAAGGCCACCGCCGCGCCGTCGGTGAAGTGGACGAACGTGTTCGGCGACGAGCTGGTCGCGATCGCCGACGAGCGGCCCGACGTGGTGGGCATCACCGCCGCGATGGCCGAGCCGACCGGCATCGCGAAGCTGGCCCGCAAATACCCCGAGCGCACCTACGACGTGGGCATCGCCGAGCAGCACGCGGTCACCTCGGCGGCCGGCCTGGCGCTCGGCGGGCTGCACCCGGTGGTGGGGGTCTACGCGACCTTCCTCAACCGGGCCTTCGACCAGGTCCTGCTGGACGTGGCGATGCACAAGCTGCCGGTCACCTTCGTGCTGGACCGGGCCGGCATCACCGGCCCGGACGGGCCGAGCCACTACGGCATCTGGGACATGTCGGTCTTCGGGGTGGTGCCGGGCCTGCGGATGGCGGCCCCCCGTGACGCCGCCACGCTGCGCGAGGAGCTGCGCGAGGCGGTCGCCGTCGACGACGGACCGACCGTGCTGCGCTACCCGACCGGTGCGGTCGCCGCCGACCTGCCCGCGATCCGCCGGATCGGCACGGTCGACGTACTGGCCGAGTCGGCGCGTACCGACGTGCTGCTCGTCGCGGTGGGCGCCTTCGGCCAGCTCGGCATGGAGGTCGCCGCCCGGGTCGCCGAGCAGGGCTACGGGGTCACCGTGGTGGACCCGCGCTGGGTGCGTCCGGTCCCGGCCGAGCTGGTCGAGCTGGCCGCCGGGCACCGCCTGGTGGTCACCGTCGAGGACGGCGTCCGGCTGGGCGGCGTCGGGGACGCGCTCGCCCAGGCCATGCGGGACGCGGGCGTCCAGGTGCCGCTGCGCGACCTGGGCGTACCGGCCGACTGGCACCCGCACGGCACCCGCGCGCAGATCCTGGCCGACCTCGGCCTGACCGCGCAGGACGTGGCGCGCGACGTCACCGGCTGGATCTCCCGCCTGGAGACCACCCCGGTCGACCCGGCCCGCCTGACCTCCGAGAGCACCCCCACCCCCTCCGCCAACTGACCCGTCCGCGCCTCTCGCGCTCGGCCCTCAGGGCGGCCCGTGGCCGACACCACCCGCACACTGCCGTTACCGGCGTGCGGGTGGTGCCTCACGCCGCCGATCAGTGGGGAGAGCGACCCGTGGGGAGTGCGTGGCGCGTGGGGGTCAGCGGCGGTGGCCGGCGGAGCGGTAGTGCGTCTTGTCGTCGGCGGCGAGGCTGAAGGTCTCGCTGCGCTCCGGCAGCGGCGCCACCACCAGGCCGGGACGGTCGAGCAGGCGGGTCGTGTCCGGCGGCACCGACAGCGTGGTGTCCTTGGTGGCGCGCCAGCTCAGCACGACCAGCGGCTGACCGGGCACCGGCAGCTCGTAGACCTGCAACGGGGTGGTCCGGTCGGCGGGGGAGAGCACCGTCGGGCCGCCGTCCGCCGGTCGGTAGACCAGCGCGGTCATCGTGCCGTCGGCGGTGTCCCAGCTGAGCTGCTCCAGCTCCGCCGGTTCACCGCCGTCGAGCGCCAACTCGCCGAGGGTCCGCACGGCGACCTTCGACTTCGGCCAGGACGCCGGCACCGAATCCGGGGTGTCCCGGTCGCCGACGCGCCGGATGACGCTGCCGAACGGGCCGTCCTCGCCGGCCAGCGCACAGGTGTCCAGGTCGGCCAGGGCCCGTCGGCCCGCGCCGCTGTCGTCGCGGACCAGCGGATACCGGGGGTTCGCGGTGCCGGTGCCGAGATCCAGCAGCCGGTCGGCGGCACGTCCCCGGGGCAGTGACTCGGTGGAGCGCAGCGTGGCGGTCACCGGCACCGCCTCGCACTGCGGCACGTCGACCGGGTCGGTCAGGCCGTCGGTGGCCGCAACGGCACGGCCGTTCGGGCCGACCAGCCGCCGGACCCGCTCCGAGGTGAGATAGCGCCGCCCCTCGGCGGTCTGCACCGGCAGCACGTCGGAGTAGACGAGATAGCCGGGGTCGGTGTACTCGGTGGCCTGGCTGACCTCGTACCCGCCGTCGCCGCCGCCGAGCTGGAGCAGCCAGGACGCGGCCTGGCCGGGCACCGACGCGGCCACCAGGGCCAGCGGGGCGCCGTCGACCTCGCCGGAGAAGAGGATGCCGGAGGAGGGTACGTGCACCCGGTCGTCGATCGGTGAACGCCACTCACGGACCGCCTCGGTCACCGCGGCGGTGGCCGCCGCGTCCTCGACCAGCGAGCCGCGAGGCGGCCACACCGTCAGCGACCCGTCCATGCTGTCGTAGCCGACCCGGAGGTCCTGCGGCCGACGCTCGGCGACCGGGCCGCAGGCGGTGACGGCGAGCAGCAGACCGGACAGGCCGGTGGCGGTCAAGCCGCGCCAGCGGGCTGGAGCCACCTGTCACGCCCCCGATCACATCGGCCGTCGTTTCGCTGGGCAATACTACGAGACGCCGGGCCGTCGGCTCGCGCCGCCTCACGCTGCGTCGCCCGGGCGGTACACCGGCCACAGGGGACGCCGCGTCGACTTGGGAGCTATTTCCCCACTCGGGTAGACTCCGCCGACTGTGACGCCTGCTGAGACCCGCGCCGCATCGCCGCCGAAACCCGACGTCGTCGCAGGCTCGCCTTCCGAACCCGTCACGCTGGGTGAGGGTACGCGCGACTCCGCGCCGACGATCGACACCACGGACGTCTCCGTGGGCAACGGAACCTCCGCCGCCGCCGCGGCACCTCCCGATCCGGCCGCGCACGCCGACCCCGTGGCACCCGATGTCAGCTCCACTGTGGAGGCCGACACGACCGCACCGGTGATCGACGACACACCGGTCGCCGACTCCCCGACCGAGTCCGGGACCACGCCGACGGTCGACGCCCTGGCCGACTCCGGGACCACGTCAGCGTCCGACGCGTCGGCCGAGGACGCGGACCCGTCGACCGGGGCCGCAGCGGCCGGCTCGGCGCCGTCGCGGTGGCGGCGCTTCCGCTGGACCCGCCGCCGACAGGATCTCGCCGTCTTCGGTGGATTCCTGCTCACCGCGATCTGGGTGACCAGCCAGATCTGGATGGACCCGGCCGGTCGGGTGGCCTCGCTCTACAGCAGCGACCCGGCACAGGTGCAGTTCTTCCTCGCCCACTCGGTGCGGGTGGTGCTGCACGGGGAGTTCCCGTTCTTCACCGAGCAGTTCAACTACCCGGACGGCGTCAACCTGATGGCCAACACGGCCATCCTGGCGCTGGGCATTCCGATGGTGCCGGTGACCCTGCTGTTCGGGCCCGCCGTGACCTTCGTGGTGCTGGTCACGCTCGCTCTCGCCGGCACCGCCACGGCCTGGTACCACGTGCTGTCCCGGCACGTGGTCAGCTACCCGCTGGCCGCGATCGTCGGTGGCTGGCTCTGCGGGTTCTCCCCGGCGATGCTGTCGCACGCCAGTTGGCATCCGAACATCATCAGCCAGTTCCTGCTGCCGTTCATCGTGTGGCGGGTCATGGTCATCACCCGCTCCACCCGCCCGTACCGGGACGGTGCGCTGCTGGCCCTGCTGGTGACCGTGCAGGCGTTCATCAACGAGGAGATCCTGCTCTTCACCGCGATGGGTTGCGGCATCTTCCTGATCGCGATGGTCGTCCAGCGGCCCGGACTCTGGTCGGCGGCCTGGCGTCCGCTGGGCAAGGCGGTGGCCACCTGCACGGTGATCGCCGGCGCGCTGCTGGCGTACCCGCTCTACATCCAGTTCGCCGGGCCGATGGCGTACCACGGGCTCAGCGACGCGGTCCGCGACTACGGCAACGACATCGCCGCGTACTTCGCCCCGGGCTCGCCGACCATCGGCGGCAACCAGCGGGCCAACGTGAACCTGGCCCCGAACTACTCGGAGGAGAACGCCTTCTTCGGGTGGAGCCTGGCCCTGATCGCGGTCGGGATCGTGCTCTGGTTGCGGCGGGAACTGCTGGTCCGGGCGCTGGCCGCGACCGCCGGGTTCTACGTGATCCTCTCCCTCGGTGAGCGCATCACCTGGTGGGACCGGGAGCTGATGGTCGGCCCGTGGGAGTGGCTGGTCCGGCTGCCGCTGCTCGACGCGGTGGTGCCGACCCGGTTCGGCATGATCGTCAGCGTGGTGGTGGCGATCCTGCTGGCGCTGGCCATCGAGCGCAGCCGCACCCTGGACCTGGACCGGCAGGTGGTGCGTACGCTGACCGTGGCCGGTCTGGTGCTCGCCCTGCTGCCGATCGCCCCGATGCCGCTGCCGATGACCTCCCGGCCGCCGGTGCCCGACTTCATCACCTCGGACCGCTGGCGCGCCTACGTCGGGCCGGACCAGACGCTGGTCCCCATCCCGGTGCCGAGCATGGGCAACACCCACGGGATGCGCTGGGCCGCCTCGACGAATCTCGACTTCAAGATGCCCGGCGGCTACTTCCTGGCCCCGCGCAACGCCACCACCGGTGACCCGGGCCGCTTCAACGGGCGACCCAGCGGCGTCGGCAAGCTGCTGGAGGAGGTCGCCACGACCGGCCGTACGCCCGAACTGGACGACCGCCAGCGGCGGCGCTCGCTGGACGAACTGCGGCACTGGAAGGCGGCCGTGCTGGTGCTGCCGCTGCGCCAGCCGCACTCGGAGCCGCTGCGGCAGACCGTCGAGCAGTTGGTCGGCCCGGCCCGGCAGGAGTTGGACGTCTGGGTGTGGGACGTACGGCCGTTGACCGCTCCGCCGGGCTGATGGCCGTCGGCGCGGCCGACCGTACCGCCGAGGTGGCGTCGCGCCGTCGCCGGTGGCTGCCCGCGCGTACCCCGGACCTGGCGGTGCCGGTCGGCTACCTCGCGCTGGCGGCGTGGCTGACCCACCGCCAGTGGGGTCGCCCGGACCGGCTGTTCCACCAGGCCGGTGACCAGATCCTCTTCGAGTGGATGCTGGCCCGCGCGGCCCGTGCCGTGGCCGCGCTGGAGAACCCGCTGTGGAGCGACGCGTTGAACGCGCCCGGCGGGGTGAACCTGATGGCGAACACCTCGGTGCTCGGCCTCGGTGTCCCTCTGGCCCCGGTCACGCTGCTGTTCGGGTCGCAGGCCGCCTTCGGCGTCGCGGTGGTGCTCTGCCTCGCCGGCACCGCCACCGCCTGGTACGCCCTGCTGCGCCGCCGGCTGGTCGGCTCCTGGCCGGCCGCCGCCGTCGGTGGGCTGATCTGCGGCTTCGCGCCCGGCATGGTCGCCCAGGCCGGTACGCACCTGCACATGGCCGCCCAGTTCCTGGTGCCGCTGATCCTGGCGCTGGTGTTCCGCCCCGAGCCGGGCGGCCGGGTGTGGCGGCACGGGGTGCTGCTCGGGCTGGTCGTGACGTACCAGGTCTTCCTCGGCGAGGAGGTGCTGCTCTTCGTGGCGCTGGCCGCCGGCGTGCTCGCCGGTGCGTACGCGATCGCCGACCCGTCGACCGCCCGTCGGCTCGCCCCGTCGACGGCCGGGCGGATCGGGGTCGGCGCGCTGGTGGCAGGGGTGCTGCTGGCGTACCCGCTGTGGTTCCAGTTCTTCGGCCCGGGCCACTACCGGGGGATGCCGTTCCACGCGTACAGCTACCAGTTGGACGCGGCGTCGTTCACCGGGTTCGCCCGGCAGACGCTGTTCGGCGAGGACCGTCCGCCCGGCCTGCTCGCGCCCAACCCGACCGAGGAGAACTCGTTCTTCGGCGTCGGGCTGCTGGTGCTGGCCGTGGTGGTCACGGTCTGGCTCCGGCGTCGGCCGCTGGTCCGCGCGCTGGCCGCCTGCGGCCTGGTGTTCGCCCTGCTCTCCCTCGGTCCCCGGGTACGCCTCGACGGGCGGGCCACCGACCTGCCCGGCCCGTACCGGCTGATCGCCGAGCTGCCGTTGCTCGACCACGTGGTGCCGGCCCGGTTCGCGCTGGTCTGCGCCCCGGTGCTGGGCGTCCTGGTCGCGCTCGCGGTGGACCTGTGGAATCGGCGCCCGGCCGTCGACACCGCGCCCGCCCGAGGCCGGTGGCACCGGTCGGTCCGCCTCGTCGGGCCCGCCGTGTTGGCCGTCGCCCTGCTGCCGCTGGTGCCGACGCCGATCCGTACCGTGTCGAGCCGGCCGGTGCCGGCGTTCGTCGCCGACGGCGCCTGGCGGGCGTACGTGCCGGCGGGCCGCACGCTGGTGCCGGTGCCGCCGGTGACCAACGCCGGTCGTAGCCCGGGCATGCTCTGGTCGGCCCGGACGGGCCTGGCCTTCACCGCGCCGGGCGGCTTCTTCATCGGCCCGCACGCCCCGGACGACCCGACGGCCCGGTGGGGTGCCCCGGACCGGCCCACCTCGCTGTTGTTGCGGCGGGTGGCGGACACCGGCGTGGTGCCGCCGATCACCGAGGCGGACCGCCGGCAGGCGGTGGCGGACCTGCGGCACTGGCGGGCGGCCGTGGTCGTGCAGGGCGGGCTGCACCACGGCGACCCGGTGCGGCACACCGTGCAGGCCCTGCTCGGCCCGCCCCGGGAGATCGACGGCGCGTTGGTCTGGGACGTCCGCCCGCTGATCGGCTGAGTCGCGCCCGCACCGGTCGCCCGTGGACCGGATGGCAGACTCGTCGGGGTGAGCGACGTGGCCGCGACGCCGATGGACGGTGAGCTGGAAAGTGTCAGTCTGGTGGATCTCGCCGTCTCCCGGTTGACCCGGGACCTCCTCAGCGGCCGGAGCGAACCGGGTGAGCGCCTGGTGGAGGAGCAGTTGACCCGGCGGTTGGGGATCAGCCGGGCACCGTTGCGCGAGGCGTTGCGGCTGCTGGCGCAGCGGGGTCTGGTCGAGCACGTGCCCCGGCGCGGGGTCCGGGTCGCCACCCTCTCCACCCGGGACGTCCAGGAGTTGTACGAGGTGCGCGACGTACTGGAGCGGTTCGCGGTCCGGTCGGCGATCCCGGTGGGGCGGGAGAGCGACCTGGTCGGGTTGCGGGCGGCGCTGGACCGGATGCGGGAGGCGACGCGCGGCGGTGACCGGCTGGCGGTCGCCGAGTCGCACCGCGCGTTCCACGTGGCGCTGGTGGCGCTGGCCGGTAACCGTCAGCTTTCCGGGACGTACGACTCGATCCTGGTGAAGTTGCAGCTCTACATGGCCATCAACCTGCGCCGCGAGGCGGAGCAGGCGCAGCCCCTCGACGGTGTGCACCGGCACGAGCGGCTCTTCGATGCGGTGGCCGGGGGAGACCCGGAGGTGGTCCTCGCCGCCCTCTCCGGGCACGGGGCACGAACGTATCTGGAGTAGCGGATCGGCGGCGGCGTCATGTCGTCGTTACGTCCGGCGCCGCTCCCTGAAACAGAACGGTCGACAATCGACTGTATGCCAGAGCGCATCGGATCGATCTCGGAGTTGCGGTCGGCGTACCGCGAGCATCGCCTCACTCCCGCCGAACTGGCCGAGACCGTCCTGGAAGGACTCGCCGGGCGAGGCGGTGAACCGGTCTGGATCAGCACCGTCTCCGCCGAGGAACTACGGACCCGGGCCGCCGCGCTGACCGACACCGACCCGCAGACGCTGCCGCTGTACGGGATCCCGTTCGCGGTGAAGGACAACATCGACGTGGCCGGCATGGTCACCACTGCCGGCTGCCCCGACTTCGGGTACCGCGCCGCCGAGGACGCGCCGGTCGTCCGCCGACTCCTCGACGCCGGAGCCCTGCTGGTCGGCAAGACCAACCTCGACCAGTTCGCCACCGGCCTGACCGGCTCGCGATCCCCGTACGGCAGCGTCGAGAGCGTCTTCGGCGGAGGCCTCGTATCCGGCGGTTCCAGTTCCGGCTCGGCGGTCGCGGTCGCCGCCGGTCAGGTCGCCTTCGCCCTGGGCACGGACACCGCCGGCTCCGGCCGCGTCCCGGCCGCGCTCAACGGGATCGTCGGCGTCAAACCCACCCGAGGGCTGCTCAGCACGGCCGGTGTGGTGCCGGCCTGCCGCTCGCTGGACTGCGTCTCGGTCTTCGCCGTCGACGTCGCGGGCGCCAGCGAGGTGCTGCACGCCGCCCGCGCGGTGAGCACAGCCGACCCCTGGGGGCGTGCACTCCCGGCCGAGCGGTTCACCGCCCGCGCGCCGGGGACGCTCCGCCTCGGCGTACCCCGGACCGCAGATCTGGAGTTCTTCGACGACGCCGGGCAGGCGGTCCGGTTCGCGGCCGGCGTGCACCGCCTGCGGGAGTTGGTCGGCACCGTGCAGCAGGTCCCGCTGGCGCCCTTCCTCGCTGCGGGGGACCTGCTCTACCAGGGCCCGTGGGTGGCCGAGCGGCTCGCCGGGTTGGACGACTTCCTGCGTACGCATCCGGAGGCGGTCCTTCCGGTCACCCGGACGGTGCTGGAGACCGGGCGGCGCTACGACGCCGTCGACGCCTTCCGGGGGCGCACCGGCTCCGCGAGTTGCGGGCCGAGGTCGACCGGTGGTGGCAGGAGATGGACGTGTTGGTCGTGCCGACCGTCGGCACCACCTTCACGCTCGACGAGATCGCCGAGGACCCGATCGGACGCAACGCCGTGCTCGGCCGGTACACCCAGTTCGCGAACCTGCTCGACCTGGCCGCGGTGACCGTGCCGAACGGCTTCACCGCCGACGGTCGCCCGGCCAGCCTGACCCTGGTCGGCCCGGCCTTCAGCGACACCACACTGGCCCGGCTCGCCGCCGCCTTCGCCCGAGCCGATCCGGGAACGGTGACCACGTCGGGCGGGGCCGCGCCGCCGATCCGGGGCGGTGGCGCACCGACCGGCGGCGGGGAGGTGCTGATCGCCGTGGTCGGGCGGCACCTGACCGGAGAGTCGCGCAACGCCGAACTGACCGACCTCGGGGCCACCCTCGCCGGGGCCGCCCGCACCGCGCCGCTCTACCGGCTGTACCGGATGCCGACCCCGGACGGCGAAGGGCTGCCCGGACTCGTCCGGGTCGCCTCGGCCGCCCCCGACGGGTATCCGATCGAGGTCGAGCTCTGGTCGCTGCCGGCGTCGGCCGTGGGCGGGTTGCTCGGCGGGGTGCCCGCTCCGCTCTCGCTCGGCTGGGTGCGGCTGCACGACGGGCGGGACGTGCTCGGGTTCCTCTGCGAGGCGTACGCGGCCGGCCCGGACGCCGAGGACATCAGCGCCGCCGGTGGCTGGCGTGCGTACCGGCGGGCCGTTCGTAAGGAGGGGTCCCCCGCTAACGCCTCGTGCATAGCAGGGGACCCCTCCTAACACCGCCACCCGACCGTGAACGGAGAGGACAGGAGGAGCGATGGCAACGATCGGTCCGGTACCGGCGAACCCCTACCCGTGGCCGTACGACGGCACGGTCGACACCGTGCGTACTGCACTGCTCTGTGTGGACTGGCAGACCGACTTCTGCGGGCCGGGCGGCTACGTCGACGCGATGGGCTACGACATCGGCCTGACCCGGGCCGGCCTGCCGGCCACCGCCCGGCTGCTGGCGCACGTCCGGTCGCTCGGCATGCTGGTGGTGCACACCCGGGAGGGACACGACCCCGACCTGTCCGACCTGCCGGCCAACAAGCGGTGGCGCTCGGCGCGGATCGGCGCCGAGATCGGCGGGGCCGGTCCGTGCGGCCGGATCCTGGTCAAGGGCGAACCGGGCTGGGAGATCGTGCCCGAGGTCGCCCCGGCCCCCGGCGAGGTGGTCGTCGACAAGCCGGGCAAGGGCGCCTTCTACGCCACCAACCTGGACCTGGTGCTGCGTTCCCGGGGCATCACCCACCTGATCCTCACCGGCATCACCACCGACGTCTGCGTGCACACCACGATGCGCGAGGCGAACGACCGGGGCTACGAGTGCCTGATCCTGTCGGACTGCACCGGCGCCACCGACAAGGGCAACCACGAGGCCGCCCTGCACATGGTGACCATGCAGGGCGGTGTCTTCGGCTGTGTGGCCACCTCCGACGACGTCATCGCCGCCACGACCGGGTGAGGTGGAGCATGCCGACCATCGCCGCCGCGCGACCCTTCCCGTACACCTTCGACCTCTCGACCACGGCGCTGCTCGTCATCGACATGCAGCGCGACTTCCTGGAGCCGGGCGGTTTCGGCGAGAGCCTGGGCAACGACGTCGACCAGTTGCGGCGTACCATCGCGCCACTCGGCGCGCTGCTGGCCGCCGCCCGCACCGCCGGCCTGGCCGTCGTGCACACCCGCGAGGGCCACCTGCCGGACCTCTCCGACTGTCCACCGGCCAAGCTCCAGCGGGGCGCCCCGCGCATGCGCATCGGCGACCCCGGGCCCAACGGCCGGATCCTGATCCGCGGCGAGTACGGCCACGACATCGTCGACGAGTTGGCGCCGCTGCCCGGCGAGCCGGTCGTCGACAAGCCCGGCAAGGGCGCCTTCCACGCCACCGGCCTGGCGGAACTGCTCGCCGAACGGAAGATCGACAGCCTCCTGGTCACCGGCGTCACCACCGAGGTGTGCGTGCACACCACCGTCCGGGAGGCGAACGACCGCGGATACGAGTGCCTCGTGCTCGCCGACTGCGTCGGGTCCTACTTCCCGGAGTTCCACCGGGTCGGACTCGACATGATCGCCGCCCAGGGCGGCATCTTCGGCTGGGTGGCCGACTCGACGGACGTACTCGCCGTGCTGCCCAGCGCCCCCTCGTCGCCCGCCTCCTCCTGACCGGGAGCAGCCCATGGACCCCACCACGATCTCCGCGCCGCGCCTGCCGTACTGGGTACGCGGCGACACCAACGCGTTCTTCGGCTTCGGCGTCAACGTCCTGGTCAACGTACTCACCCTGACCGGGCTCTGCATCTTCGTGGTGAACCTGCCCGAACGCGAGGTGTTCGGCACGATCCTGCCGGCCCTCGGCATCGCCCTCGTGGCCGGCAACATCTACTACACCCACCTGGCCCGGCGGCTGGCACGACGGGAGGGGCGTACCGACGTGACCGCCCTGCCGTACGGGCCGAGCGTGCCGCACATGTTCATCGTCATCTTCGTCATCATGCTGCCGATCTTCCTGAGCACCGGAGACCCGAGGCGGGCCTGGGAGGCCGGGCTCGCGTGGGCGTTCATCATCGGCGTGATCGTGCTGATCGGTGCGTTCGTCGGCCCGTACATCCGCCGGTACACCCCACGCGCCGCGCTGCTCGGCACGCTGGCCGGCATCAGCATCACCTTCATCTCGATGAACCCGGCGGGACAGATGTGGCGGATGGCCTGGATCGCCCTGCCGGTCCTCGCGTTGCTCCTGATCGGGCTGCTCACCGACGTGAGACTGCCGTTCAACTTCCCGATCGGGCTGGCCGCCCTGCTGCTGGGTACGGCGATCGGTTGGCTCGGCGGGGCGATGTCGGTGCCGGACGTGACGGCGGCGGCGCGGGACATCGCCGTCGCCGTCCCGACGTTCCAGCTCGACCTGCTGGGGCGCGGCCTGTCCGACATGGCGCCGCTGCTGGCGACCGCGATCCCGCTCGGGGTCTACAACTTCACCGAGGCGATGACCAACGTGGAGAGCGCCGCCACCGCCGGGGACAACTACAACCTGCGCAGTGTCCTGCTCGCCGACGGCGCCGGGGCGGTGGTCGGTGCGGCCCTCGGCTCCCCCTTCCCGCCCGCCGTGTACGTCGGGCACCCCGGCTGGAAGGCCGCCGGAGGGCGGACCGGTTACTCGATGGCGACCGGGGTGGTCATCGCGCTGCTCTGCTTCCTCGGGATGTTCTCCCTGCTCGGTGCGATCTTCCCGACCGCGGCGATCGTTCCGATCCTGCTCTACATCGGGCTGCTGATCGGCGCGCAGGCGTTCCAGGCCACGCCCCGGGCGCACGCGGCAGCGGTGGTGGCGGCGCTGATCCCCAACATCGCGGCCTGGGCGACCGGGCAGATGAACAACGCTCTGGCGGCGGCCGGCACCACTGCCGCCGAGGTCGGCAACGAGGCGCTCGCCGGTGCCGGGGTGGTCTACGACGGGCTGCGGACACTCGGGGAAGGGGCCATCCTCGCCGGCCTGGTGCTCGGCGCGATCGTGGCGTTCATCATCGACAAACGCTTCGTCCACGCGGCCGTGTTCGCCGCGTCGGGTGCGGTGCTCGCCTTCATCGGCCTGATCCACGGCGAGGAGGTCCGGTGGAACGCCAACGGGCAGGTGGCCCTCGGCTACCTCTTCGTCGCGGTGATCTGCGGGATCTTCGCGCTCGGGTCGCACCCGCCCCGGGTGCCCGCCCCGGAGGAGGCCGAACTGGATCGCCTGCACAGCGGCGCCACCCCGCCCGGAACCCGGGACGCCCCGACCACCTCGGTCTCCGCGCCGGGCCGTCCGGCCGGTGCCGCCCCGGCGGACGACGACACCCGTGAGGCGGCGGTGAGTGGCTGAGGCGGTGTCCCGGTCGGGCGGCAGGTCCCGCCGCCCGACCGGGACACCCCGCCGCCCGCTGTCGTTCCGACTGGAGAGGACGAACCCGATGGAGATCGACCGCGCCGACGTGGTGGCCGAGGTCGCGGCCGTGTTCGCCGGCTACGAGCAGGCCCTGGTCGACGGGGACGCGGAGCGGATCTGCGGCTACTTCCGGAATTCCGACCGGACGGTGCGCTTCGGCCTCGCCGACCACCAGTACGGCCTGGAGGAGCAGCGGAAATGGCGAGCCGCGCAGCCACCGCTGCCACCGGGTCGCCGGCTGGTCGACCCGGTGATCACCACCTTCGGTCCGGACCTCGCGGTCGTCACCACCCGGTTCGGCTACGCCGGCACCGCCGCCACCGGCCGGCAGACCCAGACCTGGGTACGCCTGCCCGTCGGCTGGCGCATCGTCACCGCGCACGTCTCCGAGCCGCTGCCCGCTGCGCCTGAGGTGTAAGGAGGGGTCCCCTGCTATGCACGAGGCGTTAGCAGGGGACCCTTCCTTACACGTCTCCTTACACGTCTCCTTACACGTCCTCAGACTCGGTCGCGGACGTCCCAGAGCCAGACGTCGTCCACCCGCTGCGGCTCACCGAGCAGGCCGGTCAGCAGGTCCCGCAGCACGGCCTCCCGAGGGTGGGCGCCGAGCACCACCACCGAGGCCCGCCAGAAGCGCAGGTCCTCGACCGCCTGCTGGCGGTTCTCGTCGGTCAGCTCGGGCACCTCACCGGCGTCCATGGTGCGGTAGACGAGGGTGCTGGTCGGCCGGTTCGGCGCACCGAAGACGCCCTCACCGTCCAGGTTGGGGCCGATGAAGTAGCCCGCCGGGATCGGGAACTCGTGCTGGGTCAGGGCGCTCCAGCGCAACGTGGACAGTCCGTGCACGTTGCTCGGGATGGGCACCGGCACCAACGTCCGGCCCTCCGGCACGTACGGTCGCCAGCCGCCGGAGGTGATGAAGGTCGGCGGCGGGGCGACCTCCTTCGCCGGCAGTGGGGTGGGGATCAACGGCAGCACGGCCAGCGAGATGGCCGCGTACCCGACGCCGCGCTGCCACCGTGGCCGGGAGCGGCTGGTGGCGGGCGTGGGTTCGCCGGAGCGGGGTGCCGGCACCGGCGAGCGGCGGTTGCCGGCCACCGCGTCCCAGGCCAGGGCGAGCAGGACACCGAGCGCGGCGGTGGTGACCAGGGTCAGCCGGGTCGGCATCATCATCTCGACCAGCGGCACGTCCTCCGAGATGTACGACCACGGGCCGGCGATGCCGGTCAGTTCGCCGTTGAACCGGATCTCCGGGCCGAGCGAGGCCACCGAGAAGAGCACCACCAGCACGGCGATGATCCGGGCCACCAGTGACCGGCGTACCAGCAGCGCCAGCGCCACCACCGTGAACAGCACTATCGGCCAGCCGAACCAGGTGTTCTGCTCGGTCATCCCGATGGTCGCCTCCACCGCCTCGTTGCCGGCGATGGTGTCGCGGGGGAAGGTGACGAAGGCGACGACGTCCTCGCCCCAACTGTGGAACACCCCGCCCTGCAGACCCCGGTAGGACTGCGGGCCGTTGAACTGGAACCAGATCGGGTAGGCGGTGAGCAGCAGGGCGACGCCGCCGCCGAGGCCCAGCCCGGCGCCGAAGGTGCCGGCGCGCTCCCGCGCCTGGCGCGGCCGCATGATCGCGTACGCGATCACGATGACCAGGCAGGCCAGCGCGGTGAGCAGCAGCATCTCCTCGTTGATGAAGATCTGGTACGCCACCAGCAGGCCCAGCACCAGCCCGTTGCGCCGCCACCGGCCGGGCTCGCTCAGCCGGAACACCCGCACCACGATCAGGGGCAGCAGGAAGTTGGAGACGAAGTTCGGCTGGCCGTTGGCGTGGTGCACGATGCCGGGAGCGAAGCCGAGGAACGCGCCGCCGACGAAGGCGGCGGCCCGGGAGCGCACCATGTGCCGGGACAGCATCCAGTACGAGGTGGCGGCGGTGGCCGCCAGCGCACCGCCCAGGTAGAGCGCGTACACGACCTGCGGACCGAGCAGCCAGGTGAGCGGGGCCAGCGGCAGGGTCACCCCGAGCAGCGAGGTGTTGGCCATCATGTTCACCCCGTCCGGGGCGTTCTGCCGCGTACTGAACAGCGGGTTCTCCAGGTGCATCACCGAGTACGCACCGTGCGAGAACAGCCACTCGAACCAACTGTGGTCGGTGGGCAGATGTGACGAGACGCGGTTCTGCACGTCCACCCAGTAGTAGAGGCAGACGACGACGCCGAGCAGGACGTAGGCTCCGATGGCCACCACGTCGGTGCGCGTCGGCCCGCGTCGGCGACGTCTTGTCGCTGACTCCGCCTCGACGGTCTCGGGGACGGGGTTCAACGAGGAATCAATCACCGGCACAGCCACGACGGGCCATCGTACAGGCGGTCGCCGGGGCAGCCGACGGCCGTGAGGGCCGCGTCGGCGCGCCGCAGGAAGGACGACCGTGACGTTGATCGACCTCGGTGACCTCACCGAGCCGACCGACCACCCGCCGCGACGCCGCCGGATCGTCGCCGGTTCGCGCCGCTTCGGGGTCGCGCTGCTCGCGGTGGTCGTGCTGGTGTCGATGGCCGGCGCCGCGCCGCCGACCCGCCGGGTGTACGCGACGGTGCCGGTGCCACTCGGCGCCAACCTGCTCCTCGCGGCGGACCAGATCTTCGCCGTCATCCCGGGCACCGAGGCCACCGACGGCCACCCCGAACTGCTCGCCTTCCCCTATCCCGAGAAGGCCACCGGTACGCCGCCGACGCTCACGCCGTCCTGGCGGACCCGACTGTCGCTCGGCCATCGGGTCTTCCGGGTGCAGCCCGTCGCCGACGACGGCGTGCTGGTCTCGATGTCCGCCGAGGAGACCGAGACCAGCCAGAGCGTGCTGCTCGACGCCCGTACCGGCCAGGAACGCTGGCGCGAGCCGGGCGTGGCGATGTTCGACGACCCCCGTCGCGCACTGCTGCGGACCCATCGCGAGAGCACGCCGAACACGCTGCGGATGATCGAGCTGCCGAGCGCCCGCGAGCTGTGGTCCATTCCGCTCTCGGCGTCCAGCGTCGACTACCGGCTGCGCGACGGTGTGGTCGACGCGGTCGTGGTGTCCACACTCGACGGCGGCGTGGAGGTGCGCGACCCGGAGACCGGGAAGGTCCGGCACCGCCTGACGCCGCCCGCCGACGACCCGGCCGGCTACCAGTCGGCGTGGGTGGTCGGCGACCTGGTGGCGGTGGTCCGGAACTCGAACACCGTCGCCGCCTACACCGTCGACGGGCTGACCCCGCTCTGGCAGACCACCGTGCCGACGGTCTACCACGTCACCGCCTGCGCCGCGCTGCTCTGCGCCTTTCCGGCCAGCGGTGGGGTGCAGGTCCTCGACCCGGCCACCGGTGCCGCCCAGTGGGACAACCGGGACATCGCCGACCTCCTGCTGGTGGGGGAGCGGCGCGCGCTGGTCCTGTCCGGGTGGGCCGAGGGGACGATGGAGCTGGCCACCTTCGACATGACGACCGGGGGGTTGCTCGTCGACCACGGGTTCTGGGAGCAGGTCCACCGTTACGAGTACGCGCCGCACCTGCTCGCCGTGCGACCGTCGCGCGACGTCGGCCTGGTGCTGGCCCGACTTCAGCCGGACGAGGACCGGGCCCGGCCGATCGACGTGCTGGCCGGGGCGCGTGGCGACTGCCAGGCCCGCTACGACCTCGTGGTCTGCCGTCGACAGGACGGCGACTTCGGGGTCTGGCGACTGCCGGAGTGACACCCGGCCGGTGGTGCACACCGACTTGGCGACCGGCGCTAGGTTGTCGGGTGGTCACCGGCGGAAAAGGGGCGTGACATGCGGGTACTGGTGGTCGAGGACGAGCGCAACCTCGCTGACGCGATCGCGCGCGGCCTGCGCAAACGCGGCATGGCGGTGGATGTCGCGTACGACGGTGACAGCGGGCACGAGATGGCCTTCGTCACCCGGTACGACGTGGTGGTGCTCGACCGTGACCTGCCCGGCATGCACGGTGACCAGATCTGCGCCGAGTTGGCCGGGTCCGGCGCGCTGACCCGGGTGCTGATGCTCACCGCCAGCGGCACGGTCGCCGACCGGGTCGAGGGCCTGCAACTCGGTGCCGACGACTACCTGCCCAAGCCGTTCGCCTTCGACGAACTGGTGGCCCGGGTGCAGGCGCTCGGCCGGCGGGCCACCCCGGCGGCACCACCGGTGCTGGAACTGGCCGATCTGGTCGTCGACCCGGCCCGACGGGTGGCCACCCGGGCCGGGCAGCCGGTGGAGCTGACCAACAAGGAGTTCGGGGTGCTCTGCGAGCTGCTCAAGGCGCGCGGGGCGGTGGTGTCCAGCGAGGAACTGCTGGAGCGGGTGTGGGACGCCAACACCGACCCGTTCACCACCATCGTCCGGGTCACCGTGATGACACTGCGCCGCAAGCTCGGTGATCCGCCGCTGATCGAGACCGTGGTGGGGGCCGGTTACCGCACCGCCGAGGTGCCGGCGTGACGCCCGCCCTGGGGATCGGGCCGGTCACGCGGCTGCGACCGCGGCCCACCCTGCGGCTGCGGCTCACCCTGCTCAACGGCGTCCTGCTGATCGGCGCCGGGGCGATCCTGCTGCTGCTGGCCTGGCTGCTGGTCCGTGACGCGCTGCGTCCCACCGACGAGCTGCTGCCCGGCACCACCGTGGTGTTGGCCGACGGCAGCACCCTGGAGGCCGGGGCGTGGCAGCAGCAACTGGTCAGCTCGGCCTCCGGCGAACTGCTGGCGAAGGGGCTGGCCGCGCTGCTGGCGGTCGGCGCGGCCGGCGTGGTCGGGGCGTACGCGGTCGTCGGGCGGGCACTGCGGCCGCTGCACCAGGTCACCGCCACCGCGCGGCGACTCGGCGAGACCACCCTGCACCAGCGGATCGGCTACTCCGGGGCGGACGACGAGGTGGCCGAGCTGGCCGACACCTTCGACGCGATGCTGGACCGGATCGGGGCCGCCTTCGAGTCGCAGAAGCGGTTCGTCGCCAACGCCTCACACGAGTTACGCACGCCGCTGGCGGTGATGCGGACCGAGATCGACGTGACACTCAGTGACGACGACGCGGACGCGGCCGAGTACCGCCGGATGGCGACCGTGGTCCGCGACGCCTCTGAACGGGCCAACGGACTGGTCGACGCCCTGCTGGTGCTGGCCCGCAGCGAGGCGCAGACGGGTCGGCGGCTCGGCCGGCGTACCGAGTGCGACCTGGCCGCCGGCACACTCAACGCGCTGTCGGCGGTCCGCCGCGAGGTGGAACGGATCAAGCTGGACGTGCGGACCTCGCTCCAGCCGGCGCCGGTGGTCGGCGACCCCGGGCTGCTGGACCGGTTGGCCGGCAACCTGATCGAGAACGCGGTCCGCTACAACCACCTGCACGGGCGGCTCTGGGTGCGGACCGGCTCCGACGGCCAACGGTCGTGGCTGGTGGTGGGGAACACCGGCTTCGAGGTCGACCCGGCCGACGTACCCGGGCTGTTCGAGCCGTTCCGGCGCGGCGGCCGGGAGCGGACCGGCGCCCGTGGGTCCGGCCTCGGCCTCTCCATCGTGCGGGCGGTCTGCGACGCGCACGGCGGCACGGTGACGGCGGTGGCGCAGCCCGGGGGCGGCCTGGAGGTGACGGTCAACCTGCCGGCGGCCGACTCCGCGCCGACCGTGGAGCAGGGCACGCGCTGACCCGGAGCACAGGTTTGGCCGTGCCGGGGTGTGTGTGAGCAGGGGTCCCCTGCTAACGCCTCGTGCATAGCAGGGGACCCCTGCTTACACCGCCGATAATCGGTTGATCCCGGTGAGAGGTTGGGGTCATGACTTCCCGAGTGCGTTGGATCGACGTCGACTGTGCCGACCCGTACACCATGGCGACCTTCTGGGCGGCGGTCACCGGGCTGCGGCCCGACCCGGACGACCGGCCGGGGGACGAGGAGTGCGCGTTGCTGTCCGGCCCGGACATCGCCGGTGGCGGGATGCTCTTCCAGCGGGTGCCCGAGGGCAAGACCGTGAAGAACCGCATCCACCTGGACCTCCAACCGACCGACCGGACCCGGGACGAGGAGGTGGAACGCCTGCTCGGCCTGGGCGCCACGCCGGTCGACGACCGCCGTCGGCCGGACGGCACGGGATGGGTGGTGCTGGCCGACCCGGAGGGGAACGAGTTCTGCGTGGAACGCAGCGTGGCGGAACACTCCCTGACGGACGGGTGACCGCTCACCGCCGCGCCGTCGGGTGTGCGTCGTCGTCCGGCGGGGCGCTCGCGGCGGCGTACCGCCGGGCCAGGGACGCGAACGCGGCGCGGAGCTCGGGCGGGCCGACCACCTCGATGTCGGCGTCGAACCTGCCGATCGTGGCGGCGAGTCCCGGCCACGACCACGAGCCGAGGGTGAGCCGGCAGCGGTCCGGCCCGAGTTCCTCGACGACCCCGTCGGGCACGAACGGTGCCACGTCGGCGGCGGCCCGGTGCAGGACCACCTCGCCCCGACACGGCCAGTCGCCGGTGCCGTCGGCGCCGCGGAACCGGCCGGCCAGGAACGCGGCCAGGTCGCCGCCGGGCAGCGCCCGTGGCCGGAAGCGCGGCCCGGTGGGGGTACGCGGCGTGACCCGGTCGGCCCGGAAGATGCGCCAGTCGTCGCGGTCGAGATCCCAGGCGACGAGATACCACCGTCCACCCCGGGTGGCGAGATGGTGCGGCTCCACCCGGCGGGGCGGCCCGGAGTCGGTCGACTCAGACGGGTAGTCGAAGCGCAGCACCACCTGGCCGTGTACGGCCGCACCGAGCGCGATCAGCACACCGCTGTCGACCGTCGCGGACCGCCCGACAGCGGTGACGGGAAGCGTGTCGACGTGGTGGCGCAGCCGCGCGGGCATGACCTGCCGGACGGTGTGCAGCGCCCGGGCCGCGCCCTCCTCGATCCCGGCACCGGCGGTGGTGGCGATCCGCAGCGCGACGGCGAGGGCGACGGCCTGTTCGTCGTCGAAGAGCAACGGCGGCATCCGCGTCCCGGCGTCGAGCCGGTAACCGCCGTCCGGCCCCTTCACGGCCGCGATCGGGTAGCCGAGTTCGCGCAGGCGGTCGACGTCCCGGCGGACCGTCCGCGCGCTGACCTCCAGCCGCTGGGCCAGCAGGGCCCCGGGCCAGTCCCGGCGCGCCTGGAGCAGGGACAGCAGCGACAGCAGTCGCGCTGAGGTTCTCGGCATGGTCCCCATCATGCCCCGAGGAAGAGGACAGTTTCTGTCCGCTTCTGCTGGCACCGTGTCTCCGGTCCGACCTACCGAGACAGGAGACGAGCATGTCCGTCACGACCACGACCCACCTCAACTTCCGGGGGGACGCCCGCGCGGCACTGGAGTTCTATCAGCGCGTCTTCGGCGGCGACCTGACCGTCCTCAGCTATTCCGACGCCGGTGCCGTCTCGGACGAGGCAGCCGCCGACCAGGTGATGTGGGGCCAGGTGCGGGCCGCCGTCGGCTTCCACGTGATGGCCTACGACGTGCCCGCGAACCTCCCCTACGAACGGGGCGAGAACGCCTTCTTCGTCTCGGTGCGCGGCGAGACCGCCGACGAGATCACCGGTTACTGGGACGCGCTCGTCGACGGCGCGACCGTCGTGGTGCCACTCGGGCCGGCGGCCTGGGCACCTGCGTACGGGATGCTGCGGGACCGCTTCGGCGTCGTCTGGGTCCTCGACGCCGCGGCCGAGCCTCAGGGGTGACGCGATGGCCGGGCGGGGGATCCACCCCGCCCGGCCATCGACGCGTACGTCAGGACCGTTGTTCGACCTGGCCCCGGATGGTGAGGAACTCGGACGCGGCGTCGTTGCGGGAGGACCAGAACATGACGATCATGCCGACGCTGCCCCGGTCGGCCCAGACGCAGATGCCCAACGCCACGTCGGCCCGGCCGTCGCCGCAGCGGGCCTCGCCGCCGAGCGGGCCCGGTTCGACCGCCGTCATGTTGCTGACCGTCAACTCGGTCGAGATGGCCTGGACCGCCTCGTCGAGCTCCTTCTTGGGGTCGGCCATCAGCCCGGAGACGGCCACGATCATCACGAGGTTCTCCTGCGACGGGTCACCGTAGAAGGCACCGACCGCGCTGGTCTCGTTGTCGATGGAGGCCTTCAGCTCCCGGACCATCGAGTCGGAGAGCTGCTGCAACTCCGGTTCGGTAACCTTCGGGCGGCCGGCCAGGGTCTCCGGTGCCACCACCCGGGTCCGGGTGGCGTCGACCGCCTCGCCGACGGTGTCCCGGACCACGAACCAGACGACCGCGCCACCGCCCACGCAGAGCACCATGAGGACCGCGAGGACGATCAGCACGATCTTGCCGGCGTTGGACTTCTTCGGCGGCGGCGGGGGGAAGGCGCCGTACTGCTGACCGGGCGCGGGGTATCCGCCGGCCTGCGGCGGCGGGGGATAGCCGGCACCCGGCGGCGGTGGGTAGCCACCGGCCTGCGGGTACGGCCCGGCCTGCGGGTGACCGCTGCTCGGCGGTGGGTAGCCGCCGCCCTGCGGGTACGGGCCGCCGGGCGGATTGTGGTGCTGGTCCGGGTGGGACATGCGGTCAGCTCCTGGTGAAGGGTGGAACCGGGATGGTAGCCAGCCGCCGCACGCGCCGCTGCCCCCGACCGCCGGTCACGGTGGTCACCCCGGGTCGGGGCGACCACCGTGACCTGGGACGGCTCAGCCGGTCAGGCTGGCCACTCCCCGCGGCAGGAAACGCTGACCGGTGACCTTCTCACTGGTGCCGGTCCGGTCCAGGTACGGCGTGACGCCGCCCAGGTGGAACGGCCACCCGGCACCGAGGATCATGCACAGGTCGATGTCCTGCGCCTCGGCGACGACCCCCTCGTCCAGCATCAGCCGGATCTCCTGGGCCAGCGCGTCGAGCGCCTGCTGGCGTACCTGCTCCTCGGTGAGCGGCTGGTCGCCGACCACCAGCAGCTTCGCGACCTCGGCGTTGATCTCGTCGTCCACCACGATCGGCTGGCCGGAGTCCGCGATCCGCTTGAGGTTCTCGCTGACCGTGAACCGGTCCGGGAAGGCCGCGTGCAGGGTGCCGCCGACATGGTGGGCGACGGCCGGACCGACGAGCTGGAGCAGTGCCAGCGGTCGCATCGGCAGGCCCAGCGGGTCCAGCGCGCGGTTCGCCACCTCCAGTGGGGTGCCCGCGTCCACGGCGGCGAAGACGGTGCCGAGGAAGCGGGTGAGCAGCCGGTTGACCACGAACGCCGGGGCGTCCTTCACCAGCACCGACGACTTCTTGAGCTGCTTGCCGACCGCGAAGGCGGTGGCCAGGGTGGCGTCGTCGGTCCGCTCGCCACGGACGATCTCCAACAGCGGCAGCACCGCGACCGGGTTGAAGAAGTGGAAGCCGACCACCCGCTCCGGGTGCTCCAGGTCCTCGGCCATCGCGGTGATCGACAGCGAGGACGTGTTCGTCGCCAGCACCGCCTCCGGCGGGACGATCTTCTCCAGCTCGGCCCAGACCTGCTTCTTGACGGCCAGGTCCTCGAAGACGGCCTCGATGACGAAGTCGGCGTTCGCGAACGCGCTCTTGTCGACCGTGCCGCTGACCAGGCCGTACAGCTTGGCGGCGGTGCCCTTGTCCATCCGGCCCTTGCTGACGGCCTTCTCGATCTGGGAGTGCACGTAGCCGACGCCCTTGTCGACCCGCGCCTGATCGAGGTCGGTGAGCACCACCGGCACCTGGAGGCGGCGGGCGAACAGCAGCGCCAACTGGCCGGCCATCAGGCCCGCGCCGACGATGCCGACCTTGGTCACCGGGCGGGCCAGCCCCTTGTCCGGCGCGCCGGCCGGCCGCTTGGCCCGCCGCTGCACCAGGTCGAAGGCGTACAGACCGCTGCGCAACTCCTCGGAGAAGACCAGATCGGCCAGGGCCTCGTCCTCGGCGGCCGTCCCGGTGGCGAAGTCGGCGTCCTTCGCCGTCTCCAGCAGGTCCAGCGCCCGGTACGCGGACGGGACCGCGCCGTGCAGCCGCTGGTCCAGCGTCTGCCGGGCGAAGTAGAGCACGCCCGCCCACATGTCCTTGTCGACCTCGGGCCGGGTGACCGTCACCTCGCCGCGCACCACCCCGGCAGCCCACTCCAGCGACCGCTCCAGGAAGTCGGCCGGCTCCAGCAGCACGTCCGCGATGCCCAACTCGGCGGCCTGCTTCGGCTTGAGCATCTTGTTCTGCATCAGCGGGTTCTGGATGATCACCTGGGTGGCCGCCGGAATGCCGATCAGGTGCGGCAGGAGTTGGGTGCCGCCCCAACCCGGGATCAGGCCGAGCGACACCTCGGGCAGCGCCAGCGCCGCCGCGCCGCCGGAGAGCGTCCGGTAGTGGCAGTGCAGGGCCAGCTCCAGGCCACCGCCCATCGCCGCCCCGTTGACGAAGGCGAAGGTCGGGACCGGGCTGTCCTTGAGCCGGGCGAAGACCCGGTGCCCCAGCCGGCCGATCTCCAACGCCTGCGCCCGGTCCGCCAGCAGCGGCAGGCTGGTGATGTCCGCGCCGACACAGAAGATGTACGGCTTGCCGGTCACCGCGATGAACGCCGGCTCGGCCGCCAGCGCGGCGCTGATCGCCTCGTCCAGGCTGGTCAGGCCGCCCGGGCCGAAGGTGTTCGGCTTGGTGTGGTCGAATCCGTTGTCGAGGGTGATCAGGGCGGCCGGGCGGTCCAGCCCCGGCACGTTCACCTGACGCAGCAGCGCCCTGGTGACCACCTCGTTCGGTGCCGCGAGGCTCATTTGTCGTCACCCTCCCAGTGCGGGTTCTCCCAGATCACGGTGCCGCCCATGCCGATGCCGATGCACATCGCGGTGAGGCCGTAGCGGACCTCCGGGTGCTCGGCGAACTGCCGGGCGAGCTGGGTCATCAGCCGTACGCCGGAGGAGGCGAGCGGGTGCCCGATGGCGATCGCGCCGCCCCACTGGTTGACCCGGGCGTCGTCGTCGGCGATGCCGAAGTGGTCGAGGAAGGCGAGCACCTGCACGGCGAACGCCTCGTTCAGCTCGAACAGACCGATGTCGTCGATGCTCAGGCCGGCGATGCGCAGCGCCTTCTCGGTCGACGGGATCGGGCCGACGCCCATCACCTCGGGCTCGACGCCGACGAAGCCGTACGACACCAGCCGCATGGCGATCGGCAGGCCCAGCTCACGGGCGACGTCCTCGGCGACCAGCAGACTGGCGGTCGCGCCGTCGTTCAGCCCGGCCGCGTTGCCGGCGGTCACCTTGCCGTGCGGGCGGAACGGCGTCTTCAGCGTGGCCAGCTTCTCCAGCGAGGTGTCCCGGGGCGCCTCGTCCACGGTCGCCAGGCCCCAGCCGGTCTCCGGGTCGCGGACCGCCACCGGGACCAGGTCGTCCTGGAGCTTGCCGTTGGCGTACGCCTTCGCGGTCTTCTGCTGCGAGGCGAGGGCGAACGCGTCGGTGCGCTCCTTGGTGATGTGCGGGACCCGGTCGTGCAGGTTCTCCGCCGTGGAGCCCATCACCAGCGCGGACGGGTCGACCAGCTTCTCCGCGACGATGCGCGGGTTCGGGTCGACGCCCTCGCCCATCGGGTGGCGGCCCATGTGCTCGACGCCACCGGCGATCGCGACGTCGTACGCGCCCACGGCGATGCCGCTGGCGACCGTGGTCACCGCGGTCATCGCTCCGGCGCACATCCGGTCGATCGCGAAGCCGGGCACCGTCTTGGGCAGGCCGGCCAGCAGCGCGGCGGTACGGCCGATGGTCAGGCCCTGGTCACCGATCTGGGTGGTGGCGGCGATGGCCACCTCCTCGACCCGTTCCGGGGGGAGCTGCGGATTGCGGCGCAGCAGTTCACGGATGCATCGGATCACGAGATCGTCGGCGCGGGTGTCTGCGTACATCCCACCCGCCTTGCCGAACGGGGTGCGGACGCCGTCCACGAAGACGACATCCCGAACTTCACGGGGCACTTGAGCCTCCTAGCCAGCACTGGCGTTTCCCTCGAATGCTACTCGCCAGTAATAACCAGTGCCCGCGCCCCCGCTGTGGCCCATCCCACACCCACGCTCATGTCGACGGCTCGCGTTGATCAAGAGGTTTGCGTCGGCTACCGGCCGCCCATCGGACGCAAACCTCTTGATCAACGCCGGATCAGGTGGGTGGGGGTGGGGGCGGAGGCGGGGGAGGGGGTGGGGGTGGGGTGGTTAGGGCTTCGGCCAGGTCGGGGAGGAGGAGGTCGATCTGCCACTCCCGGGCGTGGTGGCTGCGGAGCGCCTCGGCGACCGTGTGTTCGGTGATCTCCTCCGGCGGCTGCCAGGCGACGCGGCGGATGGTGTCGGGGGAGATCAGGTTCTCCGGCGGCAGATGGTGCCCACCGGCCACCCGCAGCACCACCTCACGGGAGCGGGCCAGCCGGGCGGCGGCAGCCGGGTCCCGTTCCGCCCACCGGTGCGGCGGGGGCGGACCCTCCACCGTCGGCGTCACCGGCAACTCGTCGTCCGGCAACTGCCGGGCGTCGTCCAGCGCCGTCAGCCAGGTCCGGGCCAGCCGGCGTACCGACCGACCGCCGAAGCCGGGCAGGGTGAGCAGCGTCTTCTCGTCCTTCGGGTCCAGTTCGGCGGCGGCCACGATGGCCGAGTCGGGCAGCACCCGCCCCGGTGCGGCGTCCCGGCGGGCGGCGATCTGGTCACGTGCGTACCAGAGGGAGCGGACCCGGGCCTGCGCCCGCGCCCCGCGTACCCGGTGGATGCCGGAGGTGCGTCGCCACGGATCGGCCCGGACGCGCGGTGGACGGTCCCCGCTGTTCACCAGCGCGGCGAACTCCTCGGCCGCCCACGCGGACTTGCCCTGCCGGGACAGCTCCGCGTCGAGCGCGTCCCGCAGGTCGGTCAGCAGTTCCACGTCCAACGCGGCGTAGGTGAGCCAGGACTCCGGCAACGGCCGGCTGGACCAGTCCGCCGCCGAATGGTGCTTCTCCAGGCTGAACCCGAGCAACTGCTCGGTGAGCGCGGCCAGGCCGACCCGCTCGAACCCGGCCAGCCGGGCGGCCAGCTCGGTGTCGAACAGTCGGCGTGGTCGCAACCCCAGCTCGGCGAGGCAGGGCAGATCCTGGTTGGCCGCGTGCAGCACCCACTCGGTGTCCGCGATCGCCGCGTCCAGGGTGCTCAGGTCGGGCAGTGGTAACGGGTCGATCAGCACGGTGCCGGCACCCTGACGGCGTAACTGCACCAGGTACGCCCGCTGGCTGTACCGGTAGCCGGAGGCGCGCTCGGCGTCCAGGGCCACCGGGCCGGTGCCGGCCGCGAAACGGGCCACCACCTCGGCGAGCTGGTCCGGTGTCGCCACCGGTTCGGGGGTGCCCTCACGAGGGGCGGTCAACGGCACGGACTCGCCGCCGGTGGGTTCGGTCCCCGCGTCCGACGGCTCCGGCCGCGCCGACGGCTCGTGGTGCGTGTCGTTTCCCGAACGGCTTGCGGCGGTCCGACGGCGCAGGGGTGGTTCGTCGGTCACCTGGCAACCCTAGTGCGCCAACGGATCGTGCGGCGCGCACCCGCCCCGCCGCGTGTCGGCGGTTCGTCGCCGGGTGGCCGAACCGGCCCCGTCAACCGGCGGCCGCGGCGCGACGCTCGGGCAACGCGGTGACGCCGGGCGGCGGCAGACCCGCCGTGGAGGCGAGCAACGTGCACCAGGCGTACAGGTGCGGAGTGAGCTCGATGTCGGTCGGGGTCCACGACGCGCGGATCTCGATGTCGCAGGCGGCCGGCGGACCCGCCAGGTCGCCGAACCGGGTCGACGCCGTCTGGGTGATCGTGCCGCCGATCGCGCGGTGCCCGGCGTCGTGCGTCTCCAGCGCGTCGGTGAGCCAGGTCCAGGCCACCCCGGGCAGCAGCGGATCGGTGGCCAGGTCGACCTCCAGCTCGGCGGTCACGTAGGTGACCAGCCGCAGGGTGCCCTGCCACCCCTCGTGCCCCGCCGGGTCGTGCAGCAGGATCAGCCGGGCGGTGGCCACCTCGTCACCGTCGCGCAGCACCGCCGCGGAGAGTGCGAACGAGTACGGCGCCAGCCGCTGCGGCGCGCCGACCTCCTCCAGCATGATCTCCGGTCGAGGCGCCGCGACCCGGAGCCCGGTGACCGCGCGGGCGAAGGTGTCCGGAAGCGCGATCGGGGCGGCCATGTTCGCAGCCTAAGCCGCCGCCCGGTTCGCGGCCCGGATGGCGCGCCGACGATCTCCCCACACGCCGTGCTCCGCTCGCCTTTGTGTTAGCAGGGGTCCCCTGCTCTACCGCAGGCGTTAGTAGGGGTCCCTTCCTTTCACGTCACAATGCCGGCGGTGGGCGCGGAGTGGGGATCGGGCGCGTGGCACGATTGCCGCGATGGCCACCGACACCACGGGCGACGCTGCCCGAGACGACGTAACCCGCCCCGACGGGCCGGCCGACTCGCCCTTCGTGCGGGCGTGCCGCCGCCAGTCCGTCCCGCACACTCCGGTCTGGTTCATGCGCCAGGCCGGTCGCTCGCTGCCCGAGTATCGGGAGATCCGGGCCAACGTGGCGATGCTGGAGTCCTGCCGCCGCCCCGAGTTGGTCACCGAGATCACCCTCCAGCCGGTACGCCGGCACAACGTGGACGCGGCGATCCTGTTCAGCGACATCGTGGTGCCGGTCGCCGCCGCCGGGGTCGACCTGGACATCGTGCCCGGGACCGGCCCGGTGGTGGCCGAACCGGTACGCACCGCCGCCGACGTCGAGCGGATCCGCCTGATCGACCGCAGCGACGTCGGGTACGTCGACGAGGCGGTCCGGATGCTGGTCAAGGAGCTGGGCGACACGCCGCTGATCGGCTTCGCCGGTGCCCCGTTCACGCTCGCCAGCTATCTGGTCGAGGGCGGACCGTCGCGGACCCACGCCAAGACCAAGGCACTGATGTACGGCGAGCCCGACCTGTGGCACGCGCTGGCCGGCCGGCTGGCCGAGGTGACGTCGGCGTTCCTGCGCGTGCAGATCGAGGCCGGCGTCTCCGCCGTGCAGCTCTTCGACTCCTGGGCCGGCGCGCTCTCCGAGGCCGACTACCGCCGCTTCGTGCTGCCCCACTCGACGGCCGTGCTCAGCGGGCTGGCCGACGCCGGTGTACCGCGCATCCACTTCGGGGTGGGCACCGCCGAGCTGCTCGGCGCGATGGGCGAGGCCGGGGCCGACGTCGTCGGCGTGGACTGGCGTACGCCGCTGAACGTCGCGACCGGCCGGATCGGGCCGGACAAGGCCGTGCAGGGCAACCTCGACCCGTGCCTGCTGTTCGCCCCGTGGCCGGTGATCAAGGCCGAGGTGCGCCGGATCCTCGACGAGGGCCGGGCCACCCCCGGGCACGTGTTCAACCTCGGCCACGGCGTGCTGCCGGAGACCGACCCGGAGGTGCTGACCCGGGTGGTCGCGCTGGTCCACGAGCTTTCCGCCCGGTCCGCCGACCGGGACTGACGAGCCATGGCGACGCGGTGGCGGGTGGCGGTGGTCGGCGGCGGCATCACCGGGCTGGCCGCCGCGCTGCGGTTGCGCGACCGCGCCCCCGAGGGCACCGAGATCACCGTGTACGAGCAGTCCGGCGCGCTCGGTGGCAAGCTGTGCACCGGCGAGCTGGCCGGTGGGCCGGTGGAGTTCGGCGCCGAGTCGTTCCTGATGCGTGACCCGGCCGGCGGCGAGTCGGCCGCGGTGACCCTGGTCCGCCGGCTCGGGCTGGCCGACCGGATCGTGCACCCGACCGTCGGGCAGGCCGCCCTCGCCGTCGACGGCGGGCTGCGCCCGATCCCGGGCGGGACGCTGGTGGGCGTACCCGGTGATCTGGCGAAGGTGGCGGCGGTGGCCCGGCCGACGCCGGAGGCCGACCGGGACGGCGGTCGACCGCTGCTCGGCCCGGACGAGGACGTCGCCGTCGGCGCGCTGGTCCGGACCCGCTTCGGCGACGACGTGGTGGACCGGCTGGTCGACCCGATGCTCGGCGGTGTGTACGCCGGGCGTGCCGACGACCTGTCGCTGGCCACCACCATGCCGGCGCTGGCCCGGGCCGCCCGGGTGGAACACACGCTGCTCGGAGCGGTACGCGCGGCGCAGGCCGCCACCCCGCGCGCCCCCGGCGAGCCGGTCTTCGGCACCCTCGCCGGCGGACTGGGCACCCTGGTCGACGCCGCCGCGACGGCCGCCGGGGCGACCGTCCGGCGCAACGCGGCGGTCCGCGAACTGACCCCGGTCGGCCCCGGCTGGCGGCTCACCGTCGGACCCACCCGCGACCCGGAGCACGTCGAGGTCGACGCGGTGGTGCTGGCCGTGCCGGCCCGCCCGGCGGCCCGGCTGCTCGCCGAACCGGTCGCCGAGGTGGCGGCGCGGATCGGCGAGTTGGACTATGCCAGCGTCGCCCTGGTCACCCTGGCCCTGCCGGAGCCGGCGCTGCCGGCGCTCTCCGGCTTCCTGGTGCCCGGCACCGAGGGCCTGCTGATCAAGGCGTCCACCTTCTTCACCACCAAGTGGGGACACCTGCGCCGGTCCGACGGGGTGGCCCTGGTCCGCGCCTCGGTGGGCCGCTACCGCGACGAGGCCCAACTCCAGCGCCCCGACCAGGACCTCGCCGCCACCGTGCACCGGGAACTGTCGGCGGTGCTCGACACCCCGCTGCCCGCCCCGGTCGACGGACACGTGCAGCGCTGGGGCGGCGCGTTGCCGCAGTACACCCCCGGTCATCTCGACCGGGTGGCCGCCGCGCGGGCCGCGCTGCGGGCGACACATCCGACGCTGGCGCTGGCCGGCGCGGGCTACGACGGCGTCGGCATTCCGGTCTGCGTCCGCTCCGGCGAGACGGCGGCCGAAGAGATCATCACAGCACTGGAGGGATCGGGCAGATGACCGAGCAGAGCAACGCGGCCCGGCTGCGGGAACTCAACGACACCATCCGCTACACGATGTGGTCGGTGTTCCGGGCCAGCGCGCCGCTGCCGTCGCTGCGCGACAACGTCACCGGCGAGGTCGAGTCGCTGATCGAGGAGTTGGCCGGCAAGGACGTGGTGGTGCGCGGCACGTACGACGTGTCCGGTCTGCGCGCCGACGCCGACCTGATGATCTGGTGGCACTCTTCGTCCAGCGACGACCTCCAGGACGCGTACCTGCGACTGCGGCGGACCGCGCTGGGTCGGGCGCTGACCCCGGTCTGGTCGCAGATGGCCCTGCACCGGCCGGCCGAGTTCAACAAGAGCCACATCCCGGCGTTCCTGGCCGGCGAGGAGGCCCGCGCCTACCTGTGCGTCTACCCGTTCGTCCGCTCGTACGACTGGTACCTGCTGCCCGACGCCGAGCGGCGCGAACTGCTCGCCGAGCACGGCAAGATGGCCCGGGGCTACCCGGACGTACGCGCCAACACGGTCGCCTCGTTCGCGCTCGGCGACTACGAGTGGATGCTGGCCTTCGAGGCCGACGAGCTGCACCGGATCGTCGACCTGATGCGTGACCTGCGCGGCTCGCGGGCGCGCCTGCACGTCCGCGAGGAGGTGCCGTTCTACACCGGCCGCCGTCGCCCGATCGCCGACATCGTCTCCGCGCTCGCCTGAGTTGCTGGGCTGAGGTGTTGGGCTGAGTTGTTGGGCTGAGGTGTAAGGAGGGGTCCCCTGCTAACGCCTCGTGCATAGCAGGGGTCCCCTGCTAACACCCGCGCCGACGCGCGGCGGCACCGCTCGACGCGCGGCGGGCACCGGTCGGCGCGCGGCGGCACCGGTCGACGCGACGAGCCGGGCGGGGCCGCGCCCGAGGGAGGTAGGCGCGGCCCCGCTCGGGGTCAGGTGGTCGCCGTGCAGGTCAGCGTCGGCGCGCTCGACCCGCTTCCGGAGGCTAGGAAGCCGAAGGTGGTGCTCGCCCCGGCTCCGAGACCGCCGTTGTAGCTGACGTTCTGGGCGGTCACCGTCGAACCGCTGGAACTGACGGTGGCGTTCCACGCCTGGCTGACCTGCTGTCCGCTGGCGTACGTCCAGGTCACCCGCCAACTCCGGATGGCCGCGCTGCCCGCGGTCACCTGCACCTCACCCTGGAAACCACCGGACCAGGTCGAGGTGACCCGGTACGTCGCCGCGCAGGCGCCCGCCACCGGCGGTGCGGTGGTCGTCGGCGGCGTGGTGGGCGGGTCGAAGGTCGGCGTCGGCGTCGGCGAGGCCGGCGGCGTGGTCGGGGGCGGCGTGGTGGGCGGCGGCGTGGTGCCGCCACCGAACTGCACGTCGCTGCAGATGTAGTACGACTGGTCCGTGTGGCTGGCCTGCCAGACGGTGAACAGCACGTGCCGTCCGCTGCGTCCCGGCGCGTTCACCGGGATCTCGGTGGACACCCCGCCGGTCTCCGGCTGCCACCGCGAGGCCGGGGTGTTGCCGATCTGGCCGACCAGTTCCAGGTCCGACCAGGCCAGGGGCTTGGTCAGTGCGTCGTAGCCCTGCCGGGTCGCGTACACCCGGATGTAGTCGGCACCGTGGCTGGCCTGGTCGAAGAACTTGAGCCGGAAGCTGTTGGCCACGGAGGTGGTCCGCCAGGCGCCGACCGCGTCCAACGCGTTGTAGCGCCCGCTCTCGGTACGGCCGCCAGAGCAGAGCTGGCCGTTCGGGATGGCGCCCTGGTGGTTGCCGGCCACCCCCTCGCGGAACAGGCCGTTCCAGTTCCACATGGCGTTCGGGTTGGCCTGCCAGGCCTGCCAGCACATCGGGTCCTCGGTGGCCATCCGCGGGTTCTGGAAGTCACCGCCCCAGCGCTGCCAGCAGCCGTAGTTGCGGGAGACCGGGTTGGCCACGGAACCGTGGGCGGAGACCGGAGCGACCAGCGCCGTGGAGAGCAGCAGCATGGCACCGGCCGCCACACCCAACAGCGACAGTGCCCGTGATTTTCGGATTAGCTTGGACATGGAGCCCCCAGGGGGAGTCGTCGGGATCGCGACATCGCCCGGATCGCTCGGGAGTTGCCTCTCCCGGCCTGATCACGTTGCCCTGGCTTCGCCCGAAGAATGGCACACACCATCGCCACTGGTCAATGCGGAAGTGGTGTCGGTCGTGCTCGTGGGCGGAGTAGGTAGTGAAGCGGTTCAGCTCGTGCGGCGCATCGGGGTGTGCGAAATGCCGTCCTCGACGTACTCCGGCCCGCTGACCGTGAAGCCGTACCGGGCGTAGAGCGCCACCAGGTGCGACTGGGCGTCCAGCACGCAGGGCCGGTCACCGATCCGGTCCAGCGCCTCCGTCATCAGCCGCCCGGCGTGCCCGCCGCCGCGCGCCGCCGGGGCCACCACCACTCGTCCGATCCTGGCGACGCCGTCCGGGTCGGCGAGAATCCGCAGGTACGCGACGGGGGCGCCGTCGTGGGCGAGCCAGAGGTGCCAGGTGCCCGGTTCGACGTCCCGCCCGTCGAGTTCCGGGTACGGGCACTGCTGCTCGACCACGAACACGTCGGCGCGCAGGCGTACCAGGTCGTGAAAGGTTCGGGCGTCCAGGTCGGCGAAGCGCGCGACCCGCAGTTCGGTGCTCGACACCCGGCCAGGTTAGGCCGTGCCCGGCCGCGTGTAAGGAGGGGTCCCCTGCTAACGCCTCGTGCATAGCAGGGGACCCCTGCTAACACGCGGGCCGCGCGCACCTCGCGGAGCTGCGCACCTCGCGGGACGCCAGGCGGGGGAGCGATCAGGCGGGGGAGCGATCAGGCGGGGGAGCGATCAGGCGGGGCGGGCGCCGACGGCGTCGCGGATCTCGGCGCCCTGCTCGGTCTCCACGGCCCGGGCGCAGTGCCCGCAGCAGAAGAAGCGGCCGGAGACCTCCACGCCGTGCCCGAGGATCTTGACGCCGCAGTGCTCGCAGATCGGGGCCAGCTTGTGGCTGGCGCACTCGAAGCTGTCGAACGTGTGCACGTCGCCGCTGACCGTACGCACCTCGAACGCCAGCCAGTAGTCGTTACCGCAGACCTCACAGGTGGCCACGACGGATCCCTCCATTTAGAAACCTTTTGTGTAATTTGACCCCATATCGCGCCGGCTCGACGAGAAATCGCGGCGACTCGTCCGGTCGGTCCGGCGTGTCGGCTGCGCGCGTCGCCCGTTGTACGAGGTGACCTGGCCGAGCGTGGGCGATCCGGTGGAGCCGGCGGGTGGCGCTGGCGTCCCGGTGATCGTGGACCGGAGGAAACATGATCAAGCGCAGTCGACTCTTCGGCAGTCAGACCCGTGTCACCTTCTGCCTGCCCCGGGACTCTCCGCCGGGCGTGGTGAGCGTGGTCGGCTGCTTCAACGAGTGGCAGCCCGGCCGGCACGAGTTGGTCACGCGACGCGACGGCACCCGGACGGTGACCGTCCGCCTCGGTCCGGGTCGATACCGCTTCCGCTATCTCGCCACGGGTGGGCTGTGGTTCGACGACGAGTCGGCCGACCGGATCGACGAGCGAGGGAGCCTGCTGGTCCTCTGATGTTCGGAGCGTGCGTTTTATCGATAGTGGTCTTTACTGTTAACAAGGTTTAAATTATGTTGGTGGCACCTCACCAGGCAACATGCCGAAAGGGAGTGCCGCCATGCGTCGAAGAATCACCCTCCCGCTCGTCGCCGCCGGGGCCATGGTCTCCACCCTGGCCGTCGCCACCCCGGCCCAGGCCCACGGCTACGTCTCGTCGCCGCCGAGCCGCCAGGCGCTCTGCGCCCAGAACCGCGTCCCGGACTGCGGCCAGATCCGCTGGGAGCCGCAGAGCGTGGAAGGCCCCAAGGGACTGCGCAACTGCCACGCCAACATCTCCCACTTCGCCGTCCTCAACGACGACAACCGGGGCTGGCCCGCCACCTCGGTCGGCACCACGGTGACCTTCACCTGGGTCAACACCGCGCAGCACGCCACCCGCGACTGGGAGTACTTCATCGGCAACAGCCGGGTCGCGGTGTTCAGCGGCGGCAATCGCCAGCCGGGTCCGACCGTCTCGCACACGGTCAACCTGTCCGGCTACTCGGGCCGCCAGAAGCTCCTCGCCGTGTGGAACATCTCGGACACCGCCAACGCCTTCTACTCCTGCGTCGACCTACAGATCGGCGGCGGCAGCGGCAACCCCACGCCGAGCCCGAGCCCGACCACCCCGCCGGCACCGTCGCCGACCCCGACGACCGGCCCGACCACCAACCCGCCGGCCGGGGGCACCTGGACCGCCGGCCGCGCCTACGCCGTCGGCGACCAGGTCACCTACGGCGGGCGCACGTACCGCTGCCGGCAGGCGCACACCGCCATCGCCGGATGGGAGCCGCCGAACGTACCGGCGCTGTGGACCCAGGTCTGACCAGCGTGAGGTGCGGTCGGGCCCGGCCCGCACCGCACCTCGCGCCGGCTCCCCACCCGGCGGTACGCGCCGCCGCGTCCCGCCTGCGACACCACCGGCCTGCCGTGCGGTCCGCCGCGTCGCGTCGCTGGCGTACCGCACTGCCCGCCCTGCTCGTCGTGCTGCTCGCCGCCGGATGCGGCGGCTCGTCCGTGCCGGCTGCGGACCACACGCCGAGCGGTACGCCGTCAGCGGTCGCGGCACCGGAAACGCCGCCCGCCGCGACCGAGATGACCGGCATCGACCTGCTGTTCCTGTCGATGATGGCCGGGCACACCGAGCAGACCCTGGAGATCGTCCGGCTGGTCCGGGACCGGCTGGTCGACGGTGAGCTACGGACCCTGGTGGCCGCCGTCGAGGTGACCGAGACCGACGAGCTGGCCGACGCCCGTGCCTGGTTGGCGCAGGCCGGACGTACCGCGCGGGCCGACGACCACGCCGGGCACGGCACCGGCCCGGACCAACTGGCCCGGTTGCGCGACGCCGCACCCGGCCAGGTCGACGTGGTCCTGGTCGAGGTGCTCGGCGCCCATCAGCAGGCCGCCGCCGACCTGGCCCGGGCGCATCTCGCCGCCGGCACCGACGAGCGGGTACGCGACCTCGCCCGGCGCGTCGCCCAGTCGCGTACCGCCCAGGTGGCGATGCTGACGGCGCGCCCGGCAGCCGACGGCTGACCCGGACCCGGCGGGGCCCGACGGCTGGCCCGGACCTGGCGGGGCCCGACGGCTGGCCCGGACCTGGCGGGGCCCGACGGCTGGCCCGGACCTGGCGGGGCCCGACGGCTGGCCCGGACGCGGCCCGGCGCCTGCCCGGGACCGGGCTTGGTCGGCAGCTGGTCGGCACCCTGGCCAGGGCTGACTCGGCTTGGTTCGCCGTCTGATGGCACCCGGCTCGGGGCGGGGGCTGGTCGAGACCCGGCTCGGGGCGGGGGCTGGTCGAGACCCGGCTTGGGCTGTGGCCCGACCGGGATCCGGCTTCGAATGAGGTCTGCCGGGGGCCGGGCTTCGGCCGACGGCTGGTCGGCACACCGGCCTGGCCGACGTCTGACCGCTAGGAGGACCGGGTCGACGGGGGCCGCCACGCGGCGTGGCCCGGCGGTGGCGCCGCCGGGCCGGGGGAGCGCTCGGTTGTCAGGCGGTGCTGGGGTCCAGGCGGATGGAGAGCGAGTTGACGCAGTGCCGGGTGTTCTTCGGGGTGAAGCCCTCGCCCCGGAAGACGTGCCCCAGGTGGCTGTCGCAGCGGGCGCAGCGGATCTCGACCCGCCGCATGCCGTGGCTGTCGTCCTCGATCTCGGTGATCGCGCCCGGGATGGCGTCGTCGAAGCTCGGCCAGCCGCAGTGCGAGTCGAACTTGGTGTCGCTCGGGTACAGCTCCGCGCCGCAGGCACGGCAGCGGTACATCCCCGGCGTCTTGGTGTCGACGTACTCTCCGGTCCACGCCCGTTCGGTGCCGGCCTCGCGCAGCACCCGGAACTCCTCGGGGCTGAGCCGGACCCGCCACTCGTCCTCGGTGCGGGGCAGTTCGCTGTCGGGAAGACTCACCGGACAACCGTACGTCGAAGGTCGGACCCATCGCATATGGTCGCGCCATGGCAGGTGCGAAGGCTGCGGCCGAGGAGATCGAGGTCGCCGGGCACACGGTCCGGCTGTCCAGCCCGGATCGGGTGATCTTCCCCGAGCGCGGCTTCACGAAGGCCGACGTCTTCCACTACTACCGCAGCGTCGGCGACGGCATCATGCGGGCGCTGGGCGACCGCCCGACGACCCTGCAACGCTTCCCGGACGGCATCGAGGGCGAGATGTTCTTCCAGAAGCGGGTGCCGACGCGAGGCGTGCCGCCCTGGGTGCGTACCGCCGAGATCAGCTTCCCCAGCGGACGCAAGGCCGCGGAGCTGTGCCCGGCGGACCTCGCCCATGTGGCCTGGGCCGCGCAGATGGGCACGGTGGTGTTCCACCCCTGGCCGGTACGCGCCGCCGACGTGGACCGCCCCGACGAGTTGCGCGTCGACCTCGACCCGCAGCCCGGCACCGACTTCGCCCACGCGGCCACCGCCGCCGTCGAGCTGCGCGCGCTCCTCGACGAGCTGGGGGTGCCCGGCTGGCCGAAGACGTCCGGCGGCCGGGGCGTGCACGTCTACCTGCGCATCCAGCCGCGCTGGAGCTTCGTCGAGGTACGCCGGGCCACCATCGCCCTGGCCCGGGAACTCGCTCGCCGCCGCCCCGAGCTGGTCACCACCGCTTGGTGGAAGGAGGAACGCGGCGAGCGCGTCTTCGTCGACTACAACCAGATGGCCCGGGACCGCACCATCGCGTGCGCGTACTCGTTGCGGGCCAACGCCCGGGCCACCGTCTCCACCCCGGTCACCTGGGACGAACTGCCCGACGTCGACCCGGACGACTTCGACCTGCGTACCGTGCCGAAGCGGTTGGCCGAGCGCGGCGACCCGCACGCCGGCATCGACGACGCCGGGTGGGACATCACCCCGCTGCTGGAGTGGGCCGAGCGGGACGCCGCAGCCGGCGAAGGCGACCTGCCGTACCCGCCGGACCACCCGAAGATGCCCGGCGAACCCAAGCGGGTCCAACCCTCCAAGGACCGCGACCGTCCCCGCTGACGGCGACCGTCCCCGCTGACGGCGACCGTCTCCGCTGATGGCGACCATGGCGACCGTCTCCGCTGACCGCGACCCGTCGCGTCGCCGGGCTCTGCGTCGTCGGTTGCGGCGCGTTCCGCGTGACCATGCCCGGACGCCGGACGCCGGACGCCGGACGCCGGACGCCGGACGCCGGACGCCGGACGCCGGACGCCGGACGCCGGACGCCGGACGCCGGACGCCGGGTGCGGCGCGTTCGCGAGGCCGTGCGGGACGCCGGGTGCGGCGCGTTCGGCAAGATCACGCTCGATCCGGGATCGAGTGGCCTCATAGCGCGACGAGACCACTCGATCCTGGATCGAGCGTGATGTTCGTCGGGTGGCAGCCCGATACTCGGCAGGCCGGGACATGCGGGGCTACCTCAGGTTGGAGGCCACGTGCAGGTGACCGGCCTGTGTCTTGGGTGTCCGGGAGAACACTCGGGGCCTGATCCACGGATCGGGTCTGGGCGTCCGCAGTATCTGCCGCTGTTCACGGCGGGCCAGTCGATCGGGGTGTCGTCGAGGCTCACGGGTCTCTGGGCGGCTGTGACGTGGACGGTTCAGGCCGCCGGGATCCTCGGTCGAGGCGAGGGTCAGAGACTGAGCTTCATGCCCTCGTGGCTCGGGACGAAGCCGAGGCCGAGATAGAAACGGTGCGCGTCGTGGCGGCTCTTGTCGGTGGTGAGCTGCACCAGCCCGCAGCCGCGCTGCCGAGCCCGGTCGATCGCCCAGGTCATCATCAGGCGGCCCACGCCCCGCCCGCGCTGGTCCGAGCGGATCCGTACCGCCTCGATCAACAGTCGCTCCGTGCCGTGCCGGCCGAGCCCCGGGATGAAGGTGAGCTGCATGCATCCCAGCACCTCACCCTCGGCCTCGGCGACGACGAGGTGGTTACGCGGGTCGGCACTGATGTCGGCGAACGCCTTCTCGTACGTGGCGTCGACCTCCCCGACGTCCCGGGTACGCCCCAACACGTCGTCGGCGAGCAGATCGAGGACGGCGGGCAGGTCGGCCCGGACCGCCTCCCGGAAGAACGCGTCGCTCATCCCGCGAGCGTCCCACAGCGGCGCGAACCGATGCGCGGCGGAGCGGCGTCAGCCGTCGTTGTGACGGGTGACGTCCTGCAACACCGAGATCGGGGCGCCGGCGGCTCCGCACTCGGCCGGCATGGGTGGCAGGTGGCCCGGCGGCTCGTCCTCGGTACGCGGCGCCTCGAAGTGTCCGCCGCTGCCCTCGACGCGATCGCCCACGACGATCGCGCCGACCCCAGGCACGTGCACACCGACCCGTCCGTCGTCGAGGATCGTGGTTCCCGGTGGCCAGACCGCGACCGCTCCGGGACCTGTCTCGTCCCGCAGGATCAGGCAACCGCCGTCGCCCACGGCTACCCGGCCGTGCATCGCCGCGAGGAAGGCGTACGTGGCGCCGGCGACCAGGGTCCGGTAACCGTCACCGTCCAGAACCCGGCCTCTCTCGACCGTCGGGGCAGGTGGCGTCGGGGACTGGGCTGACGAGGCGTCGGTGGGTGTCGGAGGGGCACCGGAGGAGCAGCCAGCCAGCGTCAGCAGCAGCCCCACAACGAGGACATCGATCCGTAGCACCAGCCCATTAGACCGCTATGCCCACTCTTGTCCTCGGGGACATGCCGGTCGCCCTCGCGGAGCGGTCGGTCGCCGTGTGCGCCGCGCCGGAGCCTGATCGCGCTGCTTGAGGTGACCGCCAACGTTCCTGGACACCGCACTAGCGGGCTGGGCAGCGCAGGCCTTCGGCGGGCAGCGTCAGATCGATCAGGTACGCGTCGACGGCCTCGGTGATGCAGGGGGTCTGCGGGTACGCGGTGTGCCCCTCGCCCTCCCAGGTCAGCACGCGTCCGACGCCGAGCATCTCGGCCAGGGCCGGGGTCTGCTCGTAGGGGGTGGCCGGGTCGCCGGTGGTGCCGATGACCAGGATGGGTGGGGAGCCGGCGGCGCGGCCGGTGGGGTAGGGGTCGGTGCCGCCGGGCCATTCGGTGCAGGAGATCAGGCCGGTGGCGAGCGCCGGACCGAACAGCGGGTACTGCGTACGCCACTGGGACTGCAACTGGCGGATGCGCTCCAGGCTGGGGCGTTCCTCGTCGTCGGCGCAGTTGATCGCGGTGTTGGCGTCGAAGAGGTTGGTGTAGCGGCCGTTCTCGTCGCGGTCGGTGTAGTTGTCGGCGAGCTGGAACACCGCGTCGGGGTTGCCCTTGTCCAACTGGTCGATGGCGCGGGCGAGTTGCCGCCAGCCGGTCTCGTTGTACAGCGACGAGATGACCGCGTAGAAGACCCAGCCGGCGGTGGCCTCACGGCCGTCGGCGGAGCGGACGGGGGAGGACGTGGCCTTGTCGATGGCGGAAACGACCGCGGCCCGGGCGTCGGGGGCGATCGGGCAGTTGGCGGCGTTGGCCGCGCACCACCGGCCGAAGTTGTCGAAGGCGCGCTCGAAGCCTCTGGCCTGGCTCTCCGAGCCGGCGATGAGATTCTGTCGGGGGTCGACCGCGCCGTCGAGCACCAGCGCCCGCACCCGCTGCGGGAAGAGTTGGGCGTACGTGGCGCCGAGCAGCGTGCCGTAGGAGTACCCGAGGTAGGTCATCTTGTCGTCGCCGACCGCCGCGCGGATCGCGTCCATGTCCCGGGCGGTCTGCTCGGTGGAGTAGAGCTTGAGCTGGTCGCCGTACTTGTCGCCGCAGCCCTGGCCGATCCGCTTGGCCATGGTGACGAAGACGTCGAACTTCTCCTGGCTCTCCGGGTCGGGGTCGTAGCCGAAGACGCCGTCCAGGTCGGCGTCGGAGATGCACTCGACGGGGCTGGACCGGGCCACGCCGCGCGGGTCGAAGCCGATGATGTCGAACCGTTGCATGATGCTGTCGGGCAGGCCGCCGAACTGCTCGCCGAAGGAGAGGTAGACGGCGGTGTCCACGCCCGAGCCGCCCGGGCCGCCCGGGTTGATCAGCAGTGAGCCGATGCGGTCGCGCTGGTTGTCGGAGCGGACCCGCAACAGGGCGATCTCGAAGGTCTCGTCGGCGCCGGGACCGGTGGTGGCGCCGGTGCCGCCGGCCCAGTCGCGCGGCACCTGGATGCGGGCGCAGTCGTACCGGACGCCGGGGGCGCGACGTCCGATCAGGTCGTCGGGCACCTCGGGGCAGGCCCGCCAGTCGGGTGCCGTGCCGGGCGGGGCAGCCGACTCCTGCGCGTCGACCTCGGCGCGCGGTGCGAAGGCCGGCACTGTGCAACCGGCGGTGACGAGTACGGCGGCGGTCAGGCCGGCCAGGGTGAGCCGCCGGCGGCGGATCCGGTCGGAAGTACGGGTCACGAGTCGGGCCTCCGTGATCGGGTCGACGGCCGCGGGTCGGTCGGGCGCGAGTCAGTCGGGCGCGGATCCCACCGGCACCGCCGGGTCGCCCCGCAGGACCTGGTCGACGTCGAACCGCACCGGCCGGTCGAGTTGATCGTATCGGCAGGAGCGCGGGTCGCGGTCGGGCCGCCAGCGGACGAACCGCGCGGTGTGCCGGAACCGGTCACCCTCCATCGCGTCGTACGCCACCTCGACCACCAGCTCCGGACGGACCGGCTCCCATTCCAGGTTCTTGGTGCCGGTCCACCGGCTGACCCCGCCCGGGATGCGCTGGCCCCGCTCGTGGTCGCCGTGCACCCACGGGTGCTCGGCGCCGACGTCACGGTAGGGCGCCAACTCCTCCAGCAGCTCGGCCCGCCGGGCCATGGTGAACGAGGCGCTCACCCCGACGTGGTGCAGCACACCCGCGTCGTCGTAGAGCCCGAGCAGCAGCGAACCCACCACCGGGCCGGACTTGTGCCACCGGAACCCGGCCACCACCGCGTCGGCGGTACGCGCGTGCTTGACCTTGAACATCAGCCGCTTGCCCGGCTCGTACGGCAGGTCGGCCGGCTTGGCGATCAGCCCGTCCAGCCCGGCGCCCTCGAACACGTCGAACCAGCGGCGGGCGGTGTCCGCGTCGGTGGTGACCTGGGTGACGTGCACCGGTGGCCGTACCCCGGCCAACGCCTGCTCCAGCCGGGCGCGGCGGGTCGGGTAGGGCGCGTCGAGCAGGCTCTCGCCGTCCAGCGCCAGCAGGTCGAAGGCGACGAAGTCGGCCGGGGTCGTCTCGGCCAGCAGTTTCACCCGCGACGCCGCCGGGTGGATGCGCTGGGCCAGCAGCTCGAAGTCCAGCCGGGGCTGCCCGCTCGGCCCGTCCCGGCGGATCACGATCAGCTCGCCGTCGACCGCGCAGCGCTCCGGCAGCTGCCGACGGGCCTGCTCCACCACCTCGGGGAAGTAGCGGGTCATCGTCTTGCCGCCCCGGCTGGCCAGCTCCACCTCGTCGCCATCCCGGAAGACGATGCAGCGGAAGCCGTCCCACTTGGGCTCGTAGGTCATCCCCCGCGCGGTCGGGATCGACGCGACGCTGCGCGCCAGCATCGGCTCCACCGGCGGGTTGATCGGCAGGTCCACGGCGCCAGTCAACCAGACGGCACCGACAGCGGTGAGGCAGATCACGGGCGTGCCGTGGGCGCGGTGTCCGCCCGTACGCCCTGCCGTGCCACCCGGGCGAATCAGGAAACCGCAGGTCAGGGCTACTTTCGCGGAGTGCCGGAGTGGGTGTGCGGGTGCTGCGGGCGGTGGCGGGTCAGCGTCGAGCTGATCCGGCAGCGGTACGTGTACCGGCTGGTGCACCACTATCCGTCGCATTTCGGCGGGGGCAAGAACGTCCTCGGCGAGGTGGGCTCGGTGCCCGAGCTGGCGGAACTGCTGCTGAGGCGTACCCCGGTCAGCCTGGCCGACCTGCGCGAAGCCGCCTGATCCGTTCAGAAGCGGGCGAAGGAGCGGATCGGCGCGCGGGGGCCGAACTTCGGCGCCTGGACGCCGGCGATCTCCAGCAGCCGGCAGACCCGACCCCGGTGTCCCCGGAACGGTTCGAGTAGCTCCAACAGCCGGGCGTCGTCCCCACGCGGCTCACCGGCCAGCGCCCAGGCGACCGTGTTCGGCACGTGGAAGTCGCCGACGCTGACCGCGTCCGCGTCGCCGTACGCCACGCGTACCACCTCGGCGGCGGTCCAGACGCCGATGCCGGCGACGGCGGTCAACCGGCGGGTGGCCTCGGCGGCGTCCGCGCAGCGCTCCAGCCGGTCGGCGACGGCGGCGGCCCGGCGCAGTGTCTCGGCCCGGCGCTGTTCGACGCCGAACGGGTGGAACACCCAGTACGGGGTGGCCGCGACGGCGGCCGGCTCGGGCGGCAGCAGCAGCGACACCGGCCCCGGCGCCGGTTCGGCGAAGTGGCGGACGGTGGCGGCGTACGCCCGGTACGCCTCCTTGCCGGTCACCTTCTGCTCGAAGACGGCCCGGAGCACCCGGGGGAAGACCAGGCCGGTGGCGGGCATCCGCACCCCGGCGTGTCGGGCGGCGAGTCGCGCCACCACGGGGTGCGACCGGGCCAGGTCGGCGAAGCCGGTGAGGTCGTCGCGCAGCCCGGCGATGGCGTCGGCGTGCGCGACCACCCAGTCGCCACCCGGCCCGTACCCGTCGGCCCGCAGCTCGCCCCCGATCTCGTGCAGGGCCAGGGTGGCGGGTCCGACCGGCGTACGGGTCGCCCACCAGAGGGTGCCGTCGACGATCCGGGCGCAGGGGTCGTACGGGCTGAAGGTGAGCGGCCGGATCGAGGCGGCCAGCCGGTAGCCGGGTGGCGGGCACAGCGTCCGGCTCGCGGTCGGCGCGGTCCCGGTCACCACCCCACTCTGCCACCCGCCCGGCGAGCCGGTGCAGCGCGGTCGGGGTGTTCCTCGTTTGCGATGCCGAAACCAATCAATAACCGTCCGTTCTGCAACCGTCTACCTGAACGGCCAGGATTCTTCGGTCAAATCCCCCTAGATGCTGATGTAACCAGCGCGATCATGAGGGTTCGGTGACGCCATCACGGATTCATCGCTGTCGTGCCCCTACGCCCCGCTGCTATGGTCCGATTCGCGCGGCACCCGTCCCGTCCACACCGGATGTGAGTGCACAGTCGGGGGAGGCCGAATGGTCAGTTTCCGGTCACCGAGTCGCGTATCACGGGGAGCTTTTCCGAAAGGCACAAGAGATGTCTGCTGGAACGGTGATTCAGCCGGGGTGGCGCGGAGCCGCCGTCTCGTCACATGCGTTCTCACACTGACGTGGACGCCCACACCATGACCCGCCGAACTCGACGGCGGGTCCGATGATCGCTCTGCGCGTTTACCGACTGCTGCCAGCCGCCGCCCGGCGCCGCCTGCTGCGGCTGCTGCCCGAGCACCGGCGGATCGGTGTCGTCCGCACCCTCACCCGACCTCGCGGTGGCGAGACCGTGCATCCGGTCGGAGCCAGGGTGGCGGTCACCGAGGACGGGATCCGCACACAGGCCGAGGTCGTCGCGGCGGCCACACCGTTGCAGATGTGGCACCGCAACCTGACCGCCGTCACCTCCATGTTGGAGTCCGCCGGCATCGACTACCACTGCGTCCGCAACGACGACCACCTGCGCAGCACGGTGGCGATCCTGGACGACAAGCGGCACGTGGTACGCGAGCTGGTCGGCTCCGCGCCGGAACTGTCGGGAGCCCACGTCCGTGTCGTCGAGGTCCGACCCGAACGCCACCAGCCGGACCTGGCGCCGACCGAGGTGATCCAGGTGTGGTTCCCGGTGACGGATGTCCGGGCCGGTGTGGTGCTGGGCGCGGAGTTCGCCTGCGAGATCGAGCTGTGGACCTGCGTCGGCGACGTGGTCCGGGCGCCCCGACACAACGCGGTGATCGACGAGGCTCCGGCGGCCGCCGAACCGGTCCGGGTGGCGGCGGCACTGCTGAGCCACTTCGTGCCCGAGGCCGACGACCACACCTACGGCACCCGCCAAGACCTCGTCGTCCGCGCTCCGGACCGGGTCGGGTTCCCGATCGACGCGGTCTTCACCTGGGTGGACGGCTCGGACCCGGAGTGGTTGGCGCGCAAGCAGGCGGCGCTGGGCACGCCCGGCGACGAGGTGCACGCCATCGCCGCGAACACCTCGCGCTACCACAACCGGGACGAGTTGCGGTACGCCATGCGGGCGCTGTACACCTTCGCCCCCTGGCTGCGGAAGATCTTCGTGGTCACCGACAGTCAACTGCCGAGCTGGCTCGACCCGACCCACCCGATGATCACCGTGGTCCCGCACACCGATCTCTTCGCCGACCTCGGTGGCCTGTCGTCGTTCAACTCGCACGCCATCGAATCCCGGCTGCACCGGATCGACGGCCTGGCCGAACACTTCCTCTATTTCAACGACGACGTATTCCTGGGGCGTCCGCTGCTGCCCACGCATTTCTTCCACGCCAACGGCATCGCGAAGTTCTTCCCGTCCCCGGCGCAGTTCGGTCTCGGCGCGGCGAAACCCACCGACCCCCCGGTGAACGCCGCCGGGAAGAACAACCGCCGGCACATTCAGCGGCAGTTCGGGGTGACCATCACGCAGAAGATGAAGCACACTCCGTTCGCCCTGCGGCGCAGCATCCTCTATCAGATCGAGGAGATGCTCCTGGCGGACGTCACCGCCACCGCGCAGCACCGGTTCCGTCACCACGAGGACCTGTCGATCCCGTCGTCGCTGCATCAGTACTGGGCATACCTGACCGGGCAGGCCGTGCCCGGCGACATCGAGTACGAGTACGCCGACCTCGGCCACGCGTCCACCCCCGCCCGCCTCGCCGAGCTGCTGAGCCGTCGCCACCGCGACGTGTTCTGCCTCAACGACACCGACTCGGACCCACGGACGTTCGCCGAGCAGGAGCGGATGCTGGCCGACTTCCTGCCGCGCTACCTGCCCTTCCCCGCGCCGTTCGAACTGCCCGAGGACGAGGTGGTGGAGCGGCGGAAGCGCAGTGCCAGCGCCCTGTGGTGCGACCGGACCAGTGACCGGACCGATGGACAGGTGGACGCGGAGACGACGCCGTCGCTGCGGATCGGCAGGCAGGTGGACGCGACCACGGTGCCCACACTCCCGGTCGAGCCCCGACCGGACGAGCCCCGACCGGACGCGCCCACCCTGCCGTCGGGCCGAGCCGCCGGGCGCGTCGACCGCAGGTCCGTCGGTCTGCCGGCGGAGCCGGAGTCCGCTTCGCCGTCGTCGATCGGCCCCAGCGGCAGCACAGAGGAGCGCGGCTCGTGACCGAGTCCAGGCGAGTCCCGTCCGAAGAGATCCCCAAGGCGGTGGCCGAGCCGTCGGGTTTCGTGGAGGTCTATCGGCGGGTGCTGAGCAAGCAGACCCGTCGCGCCATCGCGAAGAGGGTCAGCCCGCGTACCCGGCACCAGCTCAAGCAGTGGGTGGCGCGTGCCACCGGGGACAGCCGTACCGCCGGTCGGCGGGGGGAACGGTTGGCGCGTCGGCAGCCGGAGCTGCTGGCCGGCGCGGATCGGGCGGTGGTCGTCGCCGACCAGGCGCCCCGGATCGCCCAGGTGGCGGCGACCGTCACCCCGGCGCAGGTACGGCGTCAGAACCTGACGGCGGTGACGGCTGCGCTCGACGAGGCCGGCGTCGCGTACTTCCGGGTCCGTGGTGCCTCCCACCGGGCGTCGGTGGTCGCGGTCGACGCGGCGGACCGGGAACGGGCGTACACCGCTCTGGCCGGCGCCTGCGAGCGGATGCCCGGCTACGTCACCGTGCTGTCCGGCGGCAGGCCGGGTCTGCTCGCCCCCGGGTTCGAGGCGAAGACCTGGCGGCGTGTCGTGGACGCCTCGGTGCTGCGGCTGACCTGGTACTGGACCGATCCCCGGCACCGGTTGGTGCTGGGTCAGGCGTACGGGTGCGAGGTGGAGTTCTGGACCCGGCAGGGTGCCGTGCTCGTCGCGCCCCGCCCGAACCGGGTGACGGCCGAGGTGGACGCCGAGGGGCCCCCGGTCGTGGTGTCCGAGGCGCTGTTCACCGGGCTGGAGCCGGCGAGCACCACGGCGACCGCCCGGACCCGGTCCCCGTTCGCCGGTCCGCGCCCCTTCGACGTCACGTTCCCGGTCGACGTGGTCTACACCTGGGTGGACGGCACCGACCCCGACTGGCTGCGGCGCCGCGCCGAGGTGACCGGAGTGCCTTACCACAGCGAGGCGGCGAACCCGGCGCGCTTCCTCAGCCGGGACGAACTGCGGTACTCACTGCGCTCGCTGCACCTGTACGCGCCCTGGGTGCGCAACGTCTATCTGGTGACCGACGACCAGGTGCCGCCGTGGTTGGCGCGGTCCGCGCCGGGGATCCGGGTGGTCAGCCACCGGGCCGTCTTCGCCGACCCGTCGGTGCTGCCGACCTACAACTCGCACGCCATCGAGAGCCAACTGCACCACATCGACGGGCTCTCCGAGCACTTCCTCTACTTCAACGACGACGTGTTCCTCGGTACCGAGGTGCTGCCCTCGGACTTCTTCCTCGCCAACGGCATCTCCCGGTTCTTCCCGTCACCGGCGCTGGTGCCGCCCGGAGCGGCGACCGCCGAGGACATCCCGTCCTCGGCGGCGGGGAAGAACAACCGTGCCCTGATCACCGAGCGCTTCGGGACCGTGCTGACGCAGAAGATGAAGCACATGCCGCACGCACTGCGGCGCAGCGTGTTGTACGAGATCGAGGAGAACTTCGCCGGACCGCACGGCCTGACCGCAGGCGCTCGCTTCCGCAGCATGACGGACATCTCGATCGCCTCGTCGCTGCACCACTACTACGCGTTCCACACCGGTCGGGCGGTGCCGGGGGACCTGCGGTACGCCATCGCCGAACTGTCCCACCCGGACACTCCCGCCCGGCTCGCGTACCTGCTGGCCCGCCGGGACCGGCAGGTGTTCTGTCTGAACGACGCCTTCTCCACCGAGGAGGACCTGGCCGACCAGCTCAAGGTCGTCACCCCGTTCCTGGACACCTACTTCCCGGTGCCCAGCCCGTGGGAGAACGGCTGAGAGACGACCGTGGCCGGCCGCGCCCGTACGGGCTGCGACCGGCCACCGGTGACGGATCGGATCAGTAGTCCGAGCCGCTGTCCGACTTGGTCTTCGACGGCGGGGCGACCGCCTTCGGGGTGCCCTTGGGCAGGCACTCCAGGTTCTTGCTGCCGTCCGGGTTCACCACGAACCAGGTGCCGCCGACGCCCTGGCCCTTCCACTGGCCGGGCTTCTTGTCACCGATGTAGGTGTAGAGCGGCCAGCCGTCGAGGGTGATCTGACGGGTGCCGTCGGGGCGGGTGATGGTGCCCACCGCGTCGTCCGAGACGCCCTTGAGCTTCGGGTTGCCGTCGGTCAGCGCGGCCGGCCACACCTCGATGCACTGGCCCTCGCAGTTGCTGGCCGGCGGGTCGTTGGTGTCGTTGTCGAAGCGGTACAGGAGGAACCCGTCCTGGTTCACGACCGCGCTCCCCATCCGGGGGAACTTCTTGCCGGTGAGGCTCTCGGTCAGTTCGAGGCCGTCGGGCAGGGGAACGTCGTTGTCGTCTCCCGCGCCGGGTGATGCCGAGGCGCCCGGCGTGGCGCTCGCCTCCGGGTTCGCGCTGGCCTCCGGGTCGGCGGTCACGGTGGGCTCGGCCGCGGCAACGGCCACCGGCTCGACCGCGCCGGCGTTCGTCCCGTCGTAGCCGGCGGGAGCGCAGGCCGTGAGTACGACCATGGCGCCCACGGCGCTCACAGCGATGACGGTCCGCTTGATCTGTGCCACGTGCCCTCCTCATGCTTGACAGTCACCGGGATATACGGGGACGGCAGTGTCAAGGTTGAATGCGAAACGGTGGCTCATTTCACAGTGGAGCCGTTGAACCGGAACCCCTGAACCTGCGTAGGAGTGCGTATCCGCAGACCAGAGCCACGAAGGCCCGCCTCCGAACGGAGACGGGCCTTCGTCGATGCGGTACGGATCAGGGAGCGGGCACGGTCAGCAGCGACCGGGCGGCGCCCCTGCCGTTCACCTCCTGCACCTCGACGTGCTTGATCTCGTCCAACTGCGCCGACGTGGTCGCGGAGAGCGTGGCCCGGACCGGGTTGCTGTTGGTGCCGTACCCGGACGGCGGCACCGTCCAGGTGGAGACGACCTCGGTGCTGTTGTCCTTCTTCACCACGACCAGACGGCAGGTGCGCGGCCCGGGCAGCCGGCCCAGGCTGAAGTCCAGCTTGGTGCCGAAGTCCTTGCCGATGAAGAAGTACGTGCCCTCGACACCGGTGCTCGGGTCGGTCACGTCGACCTGCTCACCCTCCTGCTCGTTGCCGCCGAAGCCGGGGCCCGGGTTGCCGGAGCCGCCGCCCGACGGGTCGACCGGGGCGCTGCTCGGCCCGGCGAAGGGCCGTGCGCCACTGTCGCCGGACAGGTTGCTGAAAACCACGCCGGTCAGACCGCCGAACACCACCACGGCCGCCGCGGTCGCCAGGATCTGCCGGAACCGGGCCTTGCGCCGATGGCTGCGCAACGCCACGAGCGTACGGTCCAGCAGGACCGGATCGGAGTGGGTCTGCTCCAGCGCCGTCACCGACTCCTCGTCGATGTCGGAGAGCAGCCCGACCACCGGCACCATCGACTCCAGTTCGGCGGCGCAGGCCCAGCAGGTCGCGAGGTGTTCCTCGAACCGCTCCATGTCCTGTTCGTCCAGTACGCCGAGCGCGTACGCGGCGACGTCCATGTGGTCTACCCGGCTCATTCCGTCACCCCCCGTTCCTGCAGAGCTGTGCGCAGCGCGCGCAGCGCGTAGTAGACCCGCGACTTCGCGGTGCCCAACGGCAGACCGAGCTCCTCGGCCGCCTCCGGCACCGTCCGGCCCCGGAAGTACGTCGCCACCAGGATCTCCCGGTGCGATTGACTCAACGTGCGCAACGCGTCCGCCACCGTCATCGAGCGCAGCACCCGGTCGGTGCTGTCCGACTCGGCGAAGGCGGTCAGGTCCCGGTCGTACGTCTCGGCCGGGCGCGCCTGCTCGCTGCGATGCTCGTCGATGGCGATCCGGCGAGCCACCGTCACCAGCCACGGCCGCAGCGACCCCTGCCCCTGCGTACCCAGCCGGTGCGCATTTCGCCAGGCCCGCAGCAACGTCTCCTGGACGATGTCCTCCGCCCGCTGCCGATCCCCACCGGTCAGCCGCATGACGAACATCAGCAGCGGGCCGGCGTGCTCGGCGTACAGCGTGCGGATCAACTGGTCGGAGTGGGCGGCCTCGGTCGTCGTGGCCTGGTGTCGGCCAGGGGCAGGTCGCGGCGTCACCGGGCTATTCTGGCGAGACGTCGCCCGGGAGTCGACCCCACGGTCAGACGTGGTCGGCCGCGACTGGGATCGAGCGGACATCCAGTCCACCCGCACCCGGTCGCCTTGCCAACCGACCGCCAGTGCATGCATGCAGACCTCCGGATGTCCATGGACAGAAAGCCGTCCCCCCACGGGCATGGCTGCCGGGTAGTACGGAGGGCCTCGCCGAACGGATCAACGGCGGACGGAAAAAATCCCCGGTGGGGGCGGTGTGGAGTCGCTGGCGTCGCTGTCGCGCACCACCGGGGAGCCTCCGGCGAACCGGTCGAGCTCCGCGCCGGCCAGCACCCGGCCGGGGAACCAGTCACCGGCGGCCCGCCGGGTCAACGCCGCCACCGGCGGCTCCTGCCGACCGGCGACCAGCACCAGGTTGCCGTAGCGCCGCCCGCGCAGCACCGCGGCGTCGGCTACCAGGCAGGCCCGGGGCAGCAGCTCGCGGACGGTCGCCACCTGCCCACGGGCGTACCGTAACGGCGGCCCGTCGGCCAGGTTCGCCAGATACCAGCCGCCCGGCCGCAGCACCCGGGCCACCTCGGCGGCGTACTCGACCGAGGTCAGCCGGGCCGGTGTCCGGGAGCCGGCGAAGACGTCCGCGACGATCACGTCGTAGCCGGCGTCCCGCCCGCCGGCCAACACCGCCCGCGCGTCGTCCACCCGGACCTTCAGTCGCGCATCGGGTCGCCAGGGCAGCTCCCGACGGACCAGGTCGACCAGCGCACCGTCCACCTCGACCACCCGCTGCACCGAGCCGGGGCGGGTGGCGGCGACGTACCGGGGCAGGGTGAGCGCACCGCCGCCCAGGTGCAGCACCCGCAACGGCGTACCGGCGGGTGCGACCAGGTCGATCGCGGCGGCCAGGCGGCGGACGTACTCGAACTCCAGGTGGGTCGGGTCGGTCAGGTCCACATGCGACTGCGGGGCGCCGTCCAGCAGCAGCGTCCACGACCCGGGCCGGTCCGGGTCGGGTGCCAGCTCGGCCTGCCCGGTGTCGACCTGCGCGGTGATCCGGTCGGCGTCGCGCCGCCGACCCATCAGCGACCTCGCCGGGCGGCGGCGGTCAACGCGCGGTGCAGCAGCCGGGAGTCACCCAGCCGGGAGCGCAGCAACCGTTCCAGCCCGGCGATCGGGACCAGGTTCTGCGGGGCGCGCGGGTCCTTGTAGGGAGTGGAGGCGAACCGGGGCAGGGTGACCAGCGACAGGTCGGCCAGCCGCACCACCTCGGTGATCTCCAGGTCCGCCGAGCACTCCAGGCGGACGATCCCGGCCCAGGGCGCACCGGCGGCCACCGGCAGCCGCAGATACCACGACCAGCCACCCCACGCCGTACCCAGGCGGAACACCGGCGAGCGGTGGCCGGCGGCGAGCCCGGTGACCACCGCGGTGAGCCGGGCGTCGAGATACTGGCTGTGCTGGGTCTTGATGTAGCCCAGGGTGCGCGGCAACTGCCGCCGGTTGCGCAGCGGTCCGTCCACCACCAGCAGGTCGTCATCGGTACGCGCGGCGGACGAGACCTCCACCTCCAGCGCGGTCAGCGGCCCCTGCACGGCGGCCGGCAGCTTGGCCAGCTCCCCGGTGCCGCTGACCCGGTGCACCGGATAACGGACGGTGCCGGCGACCACGTCGGTGGCGGACGGGCTGGCCGTGAAGAGGCCCCGACCCACCGTGGCGCCGGCCAACCGGGCCGCGCCCCGCTCCAGGTCGCACCGGACCACCCCGGCGGCGTACGAGGCGGCCAGGCCGGGGAACGACGTGCCGTCCTCCTCCGCCGTCCAGACGCTGGCGTCGATCCGGCGTACCCCGTCGACCAGCAACACCACGTCCGGGGCGCGAACCCCGGGCCGGGGACCGATCGCCCGCCAGTCCACCACCGGCAGCTCGTGCTCCGCCTCCACCTGGGCGCTGCTCGGCGCGGCCGGCCCGGCCGCCGACGCCTCGAACGAGGCCCCGTAGGCGGGATCCCACGCGTCGACGAAGAACCGCCCGGCACTCACGGGTCACGCCTTTCGCTCGCGACTGCGGGGCTCCGCTGCGCTGCACTCCTCGCGCTCACGGGACTTGCCTTTCGTTCGCGACTGCGGGGCTCCGCTGCGCTGCACTCCTCGCGCTCACCGGCCGGTCCGTTCGATGCGGGCCGAGCGGGCGTCCTTACGGACCTCGAAGCGGACCGGGATGCGTTCGGCAAGGGTCGGTACGTGGGTGACCACGCCGACCATCCGGTCACCCCGGGCGGCCAGGTTCTCCAGGGTGGCGGCGACCGTGTCGAGGGTGGCCGCGTCGAGGGTGCCGAAGCCCTCGTCCAGCACGATCGACTCCAGGCTGGCCGCCGTGGTGGACATCCCGGCCAACTGCTCGGAGAGCGCCAGCGCCAGGGCCAGGGACGCCTGGAACGTCTCGCCGCCGGAGAGGGTACGTACGCCCCGACGCAGCCCGGCGTCGTAGTGGTCGACGACGAAGAACTCGCCCTTGTCGTGGACCAGGTCGTACTGCCCGCCGGAGAGTTCCCGCAGGATGCCCGAGGCGCCGTCGACGAGCAGGTCCAGCGCCTCGGCCAGCAGCCACCGCTCGAAGTTGTTGGCCCGCAGGTGCCCGGCCAGCGCGCGGGCCACCTGGGCCCGGCGTTCGTGCTCGGCCCGCTGGGCGCGCAGCTCCTCGGCCTGGGCCCGGCGTTCGGTCAGCCGGCGCAGGTCGGCCTCGGCGCGCTCCACGGCGACCGTGGCGGCGCGTACCGGATCGTCGGGAGCGGGCAGGCCGGCGGTGGTGAAGATGCCCGCGATCCGGGCCGCGACCTCGGTGGCCACCGCCTCGGCCGCGGCGACCGACTCCGCCGACCCGGCCCGCAGCGTCTGGCGTTGCCGCGCCTGCTCCCGGGCCCACTCCGACAGCGTGGTCCACGCGGCGGCGACGTCGTCCCGGTCGGCGGCCGGCGGCCCGAACCGGGCCACCCCGTCGCGTACGCCGTCGAACCGCCGCCACGCCGACCGCAGTCGCTCCTGGGCCGTGTCCAGCGCACCCCGGGCCCGCCGGGCGCTGTCCCGACCGGACCGGACCGCCGCTGCCGCCTCGTCGAGTGCCTGCCGCAGCCGCGCGTGCTCGGCCAGCGTGGCCCGCAGCGCCTCGGCGGTGGCCGCACCGTCCAGCCGTTGGTCCACCTCGGTCAGGCGGCTGCGCAGCCCGTCCTGCTCGGCGCGGGCCCGCAGCAGCACCCGTTCCAGCTCACGGGCGGCCGAGTCGCGTTCGGCCAGCAGTCGCTTGGCCGCCTCGCTGGCCGCCCGGGCCGCCTTGCCGGCCGCCACCGCCTGCGCCACCGCCGAACCGGCGGGCATCGCCGGCACCCGGGCGACGGTCTGTTCGCAGACCGGGCAGGAGTCGCCGGCGCTCAGGTGCGCCCGCAACGCCGCCGCCTGGTCGGTCGCCTTGGCGTCCTCGTGGGCCTGGAACGCCGCCGCCAGCTCGGCCTCGGCACGGTCGGCCGCCGTCCGGGCCTCGGCCAGCGCCCCGGCCGCCGCCTCGTGCTCGGCACCGGCCGTCTGCACCACGGCGCGTACCTGCTCCGCCTCGGCGTCGAGCCGGTCCCGGTCGGCGTACGCGCGCAGCAGCATCCGCAGCGCGCTCTCGTCACCGGCGGCGGCCAACTCCCCGCGCAGCTTCTCCTCGCGCTCCTCGGCCAGCGACACCGCGCCCGCCGCCGCGTCGGCCTCGGCCCGCGCGGCGTCCACCGCCCGGGCCACCTCGGCCACCCCGTCCGGTGCCCGGACCTCGCCCAGCACGGTCAACTCGGCGTCCAGCGCCGCCAGCGCCGTCCCGGCCTCGCGCACCGTCGCCCGCGCCGCGTCCAGCTCCGGTACGGCCTCCGCCACCGCCCCGGCCAGCTCCCGCATCCGGTGCACCTGGTCGGTGAGCTGTGTCAACGTGGCGTCGTCGGCGTCGGCGAGCCCGGCCAGCAGTTGGTCGACCGCCTCCAGCTTGGCCTCGGCCTGCCCGGCGCGGGTGGTGGCCCGCTGCTGCACCTGTTCGTAGACGCCGAGTCCGAGCAGGTTGACCAGGATCTGCTGGCGGGTCGCGGGACGGGCGTGCAGGAAGTCGGCGAACTGCCCCTGCGGCAGCACCACGCAACTGGTGAACTGCTCGTACGGCAGGCCCACCGCCTCCAGCACGGCGGTCTCCATCTCGGCCGGCGTGCCGGCGACCACCTCGCCCAGGTCCTCCGGGCTGAGCCCGGTGTCCAGCTTGGTGACGTCGAACCCGTCGGGCATCAGTTGCAGACCGGCGTTCGCGGTCTTCGCGTTGCCCCGGCTGTCCCGGCGCACCACCCGGGTGGCCACGTAGCGGGCCCCGCCGGACTCGAAGACCAGCCGCACCCGCGCCTCGGTCGACGACGGGGCCAGCGCGTTGCCGAGCCCCCGCGCGCCACCCCAGCGGGGCACCGTGCCATAGAGCGCGAAGCAGATCGCGTCGAGCACCGTCGACTTGCCCGAACCGGTCGGCCCGACCAGGGCGAAGAAGTCGGCGTCGGTGAAGTCGACGGTGGTCTCGTCCCGGAAGACGGTGAAGCCCGCCATGTCCAGCCGCATCGGCCGCATCAGTGATCGACCTCCTCGATCAGCTCGTCGAAGAGTTCCCGGACCCCGTCGTCGGCATGCCCCCGGCTGTCCAGGTAGTCGGCGAAGAGTTGGCGGGGCGACCGGCCGGCCCGCTGGGCGACCCGGGTGCCGCTGCCCGGCGCGGGCACCAGCTCCGGATCGATGCGGATCTCCAACGCGCGGGGGAGCAGCTCCTGCACCTCCTCCCGCAGCCCGGCCCGGGGCTGCTCGCGGACGTACACCCGCAGCCAGCCCTCCGGCGGGGTGATCCCGGCGAGCTGGGTCAGCGTGCCGCGTACCGTGCGCAGCGCCGTCGCCTCCGCCACCGGCACCTCCCGGACCCGTGCCGCCGTCGTCGCGGTCACCTCGACCAGGGTCACCGACGGGACGTTCTCCTGCTCGCCGAAGTCCACCGCCAACGGGGCGCCGCTGTAGCGGATCGGGCACGGTCCCTGGACCCGCTGGGCGCGGTGCAGGTGGCCCAGGGCCACGTAGTGCGCGGTGCCGGGGAAGACCGTGGCGGGCACGGCGTACCCCAGCACGGTGTGCGCGTCCCGTTCGCCGCCACCGGTGGTCGCGCCCACCACGGTCAGGTGCGCGGTGACCAGGTGCACCCGGTCCGGCTCGTCGAAGCCCTCGGTCAACCGGGCCAGGATGCGGCCCAGGTGGTCGGCGTACGTCTGGTTGGTCTCGGCGGCGGTCAGCTCGTACATCTCCACCGCGCGGATCGCGTACCGCTGGGACAGGAACGGCAGCGCGGCCAGCCGCCAGCGTTCCCCGTCGGCGGTGGTGCCGTCCACGACGTGCTCGGCCGGATCCTCGCGGACCGCACCGCGCAGCGTGATGCCGGCGGCCTCGGCCCACGGCCGCAGCGCGTCCAGCGCCGCGCCGTTGTCGTGGTTGCCACCGATCGCCACCACGTCCGCGCCGGTGCGGCGCAACGCGGTCAACGCCCGGGTGACCAGGCGGGTCGCCTCCGCCGTCGGCGCGGCGGTGTCGTAGAGGTCGCCGGCGATGACGACCAGGTCGGGCCGTTCCTGGCGGGCGATGTCGATGACCCCGGCCAGCACCTGCTTGTGCTCCTCGGCCCGGGACTGCCCCTTGAGGACCTTGCCCACGTGCCAGTCCGAGGTGTGCAGGATCTTCACGGGTAGCCCTCTCCTCGTGGCGCGGAAGTCGTCTAGAAGGGGATGTCGTCGTCGGCGCTGCCGCCACCGGAACCCACCACGGCGAACGGGTCGGCGGACTGGGTGATCGAGCGCAGCGTCTGCGACGGGGCGGCACCGGCCTCGGAGACCCGGGTCGCCCAGGCCGGGAACGGGAACTCCAGGCAGAGCGGCACCGGGATGTCCGGCTGGTTGACGAACATCGTGCCGGGTTTGGCCAGCAGCGCCCGCTGCCGTTGCGCCGGGGGCAGGAAACCGTACTCGGGGCGGGACGCCTCGGCCGGGTCGAGCCGGCCGACCACCCGGATGGCGGAGTTGGTGACGATGCGCCGTTCCACCTCGCTGGCGGTCTGCTGCGCGCCGATCAGGATCACCCCGAGCGAGCGGCCCCGCTCGGCGATGTCGAGCAGCACCTCCTTGATCGGGGAGGAGCCCTCGCGGGGGGCGTACTTGTTCAACTCGTCGAGCACCACGAACAGCAGCGGCTTGGCGCCCTGCTTCTCCTTGTTGTCGAACTCGGTCTTGAGGGTCACACCGACCACGAAACGCTGCGCGCGATCCGGCAGGTTGTGCAGGTCGACGACGGTGACCTGGGCCGACTCGGCGGTGTTGATGGAGTGCGGGCGGCGGGTCGCCAGGTCGCCCCGGATCAGCCGGGACAGGTCCTTCTTGCTGCCGATGAGTCGTCGGGCGAATGCGTTCACCGTGCCCAGGCCGACCGCGCTGCCCGCCCAGTCGCTGCGCGTCTCGTCGTCGCTGAGCTGCTCGACGATGTGGTCGACCAGGTCGGCGTAGGTGCCCAGCCGCACCCCGTCGACGCTGACCCCGCCGTCGGCGGGCTGGGCGTAGCGGGCCAGGTGGGCGGCGACCGAGTGGACCACCATCGTGTACTGCTGCCGTTCGTCGTCGGCGTCCGCGAAGACGTACGGCAGCAGGCGCTTCTCGCAGAACTCGGTCAGCGTCCAGTAGAAGCTGTCCACTCCGGTCAGTCGGTTGTGCACGTCCGGCGTGCCGGAGGAGTCGCCGATCCTCGGCGGGGCGTACACCCGCACGTCCGGGAAGGCGTCGGCGACCAGACCGAGCCGGGCGTACGCGGCCCGGGTGGCGTCGTCCAGCCGGACGTTCGGATGGTCGAGGAAGAGCAGGTCTTCGCCCTTGACGTTGAAGATCAACGCCTTGGCGTTGACCGCGTCCCCGCCGAGCTGGCCGGAGCGGAACACCGAGTAGAGCAGGAAGGTGGCGAAGCTGGTCTTGGTCGCCACCCCGGAGATGCCGGAGATCGACACGTGTGCGCCGCGCGTGCCGTCGAGGAAGTCGGCGTTGAGATAGACCGGCACCCCGTCGCGCCCGGTGCCCATCGGGACACGTCGCTCCATCCGGTCGAAGTGCAGCGCCCGGGCGCGGGCGTCCCCCTCGGCCCGGTGCACCACCGCGCCCGGGTGCGGTGGCACGTAGAACTCCGGGTCCACCCGGGTGGTGGTGATCTCGGCGGCCTCCTGCACCTGCGCCGGCAGCGTGCCGTCGGCGATGGCGAACACGTCGGAGTCGAACTGCGCGCCCTCGTGCCGCGCGCGGACCTGGGTGACCACCCCGGCGATGGTCACCGGCTCGCGGTCCGGCAGCTCCCGCCGGGTGACCACGACGTCGTCGAGCTGGAGGTAGCTGCCGGGGGCGACCGCCGTCCAGAACTGCAGCGGCGTGGCGTCGGCGGTGCCGAGCACCCGACCGACCCCCTCGCCCGGACCGTCGATCTCGCCCGGACCGTCGATCCCGCCCGGACCGACCCCCTCGACCGGGCCGACGATCTCGCCCGGACTGTAGATCTCCTGGTCGGTCATCAGGCAGCTCCGGTCGGCTGGTCGTCGCGGTCGGCACACACGCCCTGCATCCTGCCGGAGGAGTACGACAGGCCGCCACGCGACGCGGCGGAGACCACGCCCCGGTCACACCCGCCCGGCGCGTACCGCGACCGACCGTCGACGCTGCGTGTCGATGGGCGGGACGAGCTACCGGCGGGACGAGCTACCGGTGTCGCCGCGGCGGCTGCCCGCTCGGGTCGAGCCGCCCGGCCAACTCGTGCACGGCCGCTTCGTACCCCCGGTCGGTGTGGAACGGCCAGTGCTGGTCGATCGGCGGCGGGACGGTGTCGTCGGGGTCGACGACGACCGCGCGGGGATCGCGGAGCCGCCGGTCGACGGTACCGGGCGGCCCCGACACGCGCGGGCGCTCGCCCGGGTGGTGCGCGGAGAAGATCGGCCCGCCCACCGGGTCGGTGTCGCGCCACAGGTTCACCCACCGCCAGCCGACCCGTTCGCCCAGTTCGCACAGGGTCGCGTCGCCGAGGAAGGCGGGGAAGAGGCGGGCGTAGAGCCGGTGCAGCGGGCTGCCGTGGGTCAGCAACGCCACCCGCTGCCGCACCGGGTCCGGCAACTGGAGCAGCGTGGCGGCGGCGAGGACGGAACCGTGGCTGTGCCCGGAGAGCACCACGTCGCCCCGGCTGGTCAGCGCGGTGACCCGCTTGGCCAGCTCCGGCACGGCCCGCTCGGCGTAACAGGGTGGTGCGAACGGGTGCACCGTACGCGGCCAGAACGTGCCCAGGTCCCAGATCACCGCCACGGTGCGGCGGGTCTCCTCGGACCGGTACGAGAGCACCCCGAGGACCAGGATGCCCAGAGCGACCAGACCGATCACGTACATGCCGACGTCGGTGGCGATGGCCAGGTTCGTGGTGGCCACGCCGTCGGTGTCGGCCAGTCGTCGACTCAGGTCCGACGGTCCGATGCCGATCAGGTCGAGCCCCACCACGGCCACGCCGAGCAGGGAGAGCACCAGGAACACGATGAAGGCCGGGGTGAGCTGCTCGGCGATCGCGGCCCGGGCGACCACCTGGCGGACGGTGCGGCGCCGGGGGACCGCCTCCGGCGGTACGTCGGGGAAGTCGCGTCGCACGATCTCGTCGGCCATCCGGCGTCGTCGCCGTCGGCTGCTCAGCACCCGCCACATCGCCGTCGCGGCCACCACCACGATCGCCACCAGTCCGGCCAGCGCTGCCCACCGGTAGGAGACGGGCGGTTCCAGGGGCGGCGCGCCGGGCACGTTCGGCCGGATCGGGTTCGGGATCTCACCCCGGTCCAGGAAGTCGGCGACCCGGTAGACCAGGGCGGCGGAGAACCCGTACGCCGCGGCGACCGCCGCCGCGGCGAACACCGGCGCGGCCAGCCCGCTCAACCAGGACGAGCCCTTCGCCGCGTGGCGGCGCTGGTGCAGCGTGGTGGCGGTGAGCACGGCCAGCAGGGCGGCCTGGACCGCGATCAACGCGGCCACCGCCCCCTCGAATCCGGGAAGCTGCTCCCGGGGCGGGGCCGGTTCCAGCGGGATTACGGTGTAGACCAGCGCCAGCACGGTGAGCCCGGTGGCCACCAGCCGCACCGGCCGGATGCCCCGGACGTCGACCGGCCCCCGGCCCGGACCTTCGTCGACCCGGCGGGCGGGCACCACGAGCAGCACCACGCAGGCGGCGATCAGGACCCAGGTCGCCACGAACAGCACGTACGCGACCAGGGTGGGCCGGATGTGGATCTGTGCGCCGAGCAGGATGGCGTCCAGGGTGCCCAGCCCGACCGCCCGGTGGATGGCGCGGAGTCGCTGCACCACGAGCGCGTCGTTCCAGAAGCCCGGACTGTCGATCCGGTCCTCCCCGCCGCCGCCCCGGTCCTGCCCGCGCGCGGCCGGGAACGCCTCGAACACCCGGGCGGACCGCTCGCCGAGCCACCAGAGCAGCCGCAGCGCACCGATCGGCAGCAGCGCGAGCAGCGCCAGGCGGGGCCCCAGCGGCAGGTCGGACAGCCAGGACAGGTACGGGCGGTTGTGCACGCAGGGCTGGTAGGGCGTGCACTGCCAGCCGATGATGTCCACGGTCACGCCGACGATCGACAGGACGAACGCGGCGGTCAGGGTGGCGGCGAGCAGCCGGCAGACCGGGCCGATCGCGCCGCCGCTGCCGCCGGTCGGCGGCCGGGCCCACACCGCCAGGTTGACCAGCATGAACGGCAGCAGGAACAGCAGCGACAGGGTACGCACCGCGCCGCCCGCGGTGAGCGCACCCCAGCGGTACGCCTCCACGTGCAGACCGCCGGGCCGGTCGCTGATCCCGAACCCGGGCCGGGGGCGGTAGAAGCCGGCGTTGGTGTCACCGGCCACCCGGATCACCACGGGATGGTCGAGCAGTGACTCGGCCGAGGTGCCGGAGACGCCGTGCACCCGTAGTTCGACCACCTCGTGTGCCAACGCCCCGCCTCCCGGCAGTTGCCGATCCCGATTCACGGTAGTGAGCCGACCGGCGACTACGTGGCGGATTGGGGCAACTCGGCCGGTCGGGTCAACCTCGGGCGTAGCGCAGCAGCAGGGTGCCGTCGGCGGCGTGCAGGACGTGTCGCAGCGGCAGGTGACGGGCCGGACTCGGGTCACCGGCGGTGATCCGGCCGGGGCCCGCACCGGCGAGCAGCGGGGCGACCGACAGGCAGACCTCGTCGACCAGGTCGTCCACGGTGAGCGCGCCGAACAGGTGCGGGCCGCCCTCGCAGAGCACCTGGTCGAGCCCGCGCCGCCGCAGCTCGGCGAGGCCGGCGACGAGGTCGACCCGGTCGTCTCCGCAGCGCACCACGTCGGCCACGGTGGACAGCCCGGGTGGCGGGACGGTGCCGGACCGGGTGAGCACCACGGGGCGTACCGGGGCGTCGGCGAAGGCGGCCTGGGCCGGGTCGAGCCGCCCACTGCCGGAGACCACCACCAGGGTCGGGTACTCGGCCAGCCCGTGCGCCCGCCGCCAGGCACGACGCCGCTCGTCGAGCCGGATCGCCCGGTAGCCCTCGTGGCGCAGCGTGCCGGCGGCCACCAGCAGCGCGTCGCAGAGCATCCGGAGCAGCCCGAAGACCCGCTTGTCGGGCTCGCCGGAGAGCCCGGCGGAGTAGTCGTCGAGGCTGACCGCGCCGTCGACACTGGTCACGAAGTTCATCCGCAGGTGCGGTCGGTCGGCACGCCGGTAGAGCGCGGTGAGCGCGTCGTCGTCGACCGGCCCGGGTGACGGGACCGGCCAGAGCGCGTGGATCGGAAGTCCGACGGTCATTCGCCGGCCGGACCGGTGACCGGAGGGGTGGGGCGAGGGGTACGGTGCTGGCAGTCGCACCAGTTACGGCCCGGACACTCGTCGTGCCGCCGTGTCCGGCACGCTCGGCAGATCATGCTGGCAGCCTATGTCGAGGAAGGATGACGCAGCATGTCACGTCAGATCTTCGCGCTGCGGATGTCCCTGTCCGGGCTGCGTCCCACGATCTGGCGTCGGGTCCTGGTGCCCGGTGGGTACACGCTCGACCGGGTTCACCGGGTGGTACAGCACGCGATGGGGTGGCGCGACTGTCACCTGCACTCGTTCGAGATCGACGGGGTGCAGTACGGCGAACCCGACCCCGACGGCGAGCTGAGCGTGCACGACGAGTTGGACGTCCGGCTGGACGCGGCGGTGGGCAAGGGCAGTCGATTCCACTACACGTACGACTTCGGCGACTGGTGGGAGCACGACCTGGTGGTGGAGGACGCCTTCGCCGCCGACCCGGACGAGCGCTATCCGACCTGCCTGGACGGTGAGCGCGCCGGGCCGCCGGAGGGCGTCGGCGGTCCGCAGGGGTACCTGCTGCTGCTCGCCGCGTGGAGCGACGCCGACCACCCGGAGCACCGGGTGATGCGGGAATGGGTGGGTCCGGGATTCGACCCGGAGGCGTTCGACCCGGGTAGGGTCAGCACGCTGCTGCGCCGACTCTGCTGATTCGTTACTCAGCGATCACGTTGAGCTGCCCCGCGGTCCGTATCGGAGCGCGGGGTAAACATTTTCGCGGTAACGATCTGGGAACGCTCCCAGCGGGCTATTGACACTCCGGATACCTCCCGGCAATCTCATGGGAGCGTTCCCAAGATGGCGTGGATCACAGTCCCGCCCCGAGCGCCCGAACCCGACTGACCAGGTCGGGACCGGATGGCGCTGCGGCACCCCCCACCACACATAAACCAGCCTCACCACTGAAAGAGGGGTCAGGATGAGCCTCACCACGCGGCGTACCCGCCTGGCGGCAGGCGCGCTGGCGGCGGTCACCGCTGTCGGCGGTCTCGCAGCCTGCGGTAGCGACGACAGCAACACCGGCGAGGGCGGCAAGCCCGCCAAGCTGGTCGTCGACACCTTCGGCGAGATGGGCTACGACGAGCTCGTCAAGCAGTACGAGCAGCAGAGCGGCATCAAGATCGAGCTGCGGAAGACCGCGCAGCTCGGCGAGTACCGGCCGAAGCTGGTCCGGTACCTGGCCACCGGCAAGGGCGCGGCGGACGTCACCGCGCTGGAGGAGGGCATCCTCAACGAGTTCAAGGCCAACCCGCGCAACTGGGTCGACCTCACCCCGCTCGTCGACGACCACTCCACGGAGTACCTGCCCTGGAAGTGGGAGCTGGGCAAGGCTCCCGACGGGCGCCTGATCGGCCTGCCGACCGACGTCGGCAGCCTCGCGGTCTGCTACCGCAAGGACCTGTTCCAGGCGGCCGGCCTGCCCACCGAGCGTGACCAGGTCTCGGCGCTCTGGCCGGACTGGAACGGCTTCCACCAGGCCGGTAAGAAGTACAAGGACGCGACCGGCAAGGCGTTCATCGACTCGATCACCGCGGTCTCGAACGGTGTGCTGTTCCAGCAGGGCAGCGACCTGTTCTACGACAAGGAGAACAACATCATCGCGGACAAGAGCCCCGCGGTGAAGGCCGCGTGGGACACCGCGACCTCGATGTCGGACATCTCCGCCAAGGCGGCGACCTGGTCGCCGGAGTGGTCGGGCGGCTTCAAGCAGGGCACCTTCGCGGCGACCTTCTGCCCGTCCTGGATGCTGGGCATCGTCGCGGACAACTCCGGTGAGGCCAACAAGGGCAAGTGGGACGTGGCGGCCGTGCCGGGCGGCGGCGGCAACTGGGGCGGCTCGTGGCTGGCCGTGCCGGAGCAGAGCGCGCACCAGAAGGAGGCGGCGAAGCTCGCCGAGTTCCTGACCAACGCCACCAGCCAGGTCGATGCCTTCAAGCTCAAGGGCCCGCTGCCGACCAACCTGGAGGCGCTGAAGAACGAGGCGTTCCTCAGCTACACCAACGAGTACTTCAGCGGCGCGCCGACCGGCAAGATCTTCGGTGAGAGCGTCGCCAAGATCGAGCCGGTCCACCTCGGCCCGAAGCACCAGGCGGTCAAGGAGAACGCGCTCGAGCCGGCCCTGCGGTCGTTCGAGAACGGGCAGGCCAACAAGGACAAGGCCTGGGAGCAGTTTGTGAAGGACGCCGCCATCCAGGGCGCCTTCTGACAGTGATTTCCAACCGGTGGCGTCCGGGGACTACCCCGGGCGCCACCGGTCGGTCCCCGTCTGGGTTGCACCCTGCGCGCGGGCCCCCCTCGGAAGGGCTCTCGCCGGGAAAGGAAAATCATGAGCCTCTCGGCCACGACGGCCCCCCCGTCGAACGTCACACCACCGGGCTCCGAGCCCCCGCGTCGGCGCGGGTTCCTGCTCAACCGCCTGGATCTGAAGTACTCCCCGTACCTCTACATCGCGCCGTTCTTCCTGATCTTCGGCATCTTCGGGTTGTACCCGATGCTGCGTACCGCCTGGATGTCCCTGCACGACTGGGACATGATCGGCGACCAGACGTTCATCGGGCTCGACAACTACGCCGCCCTGATCAAGGACGACTACTTCTGGAACGCGCTCTACAACACGTTCGGCATCTTCGCGCTGTCGACCATCCCGCAGTTGCTGCTCGCGCTCTTCCTGGCGAACCTGCTCAACAGCACCCTGCTGCGCGCCAAGACCTTCTTCCGGCTGGCGATCTTCATCCCGAACGTGGTCTCGGTGGCCGCCGTCGCGATCGTCTTCGGCATGCTGTTCCAGCGGGAGTTCGGCCTCATCAACTGGGTGCTCAGCTTCGTCGGCGTCGACAACATCGACTGGGACGGCCAGCGGTGGAGCTCCTGGACCGCGATCGCGACCATGGTCAACTGGCGCTGGGTCGGTTACAACACCCTGATCCTGCTCGCCGGGATGCAGGCCATCCCGAAGGACCTCTACGAGGCGGCCTCGATCGACGGCGCCGGCCCGTGGCGGCAGTTCTGGCAGATCACCATCCCCATGGTCCGCCCCACCCTGATCTTCGTGATCATCCTCTCCACGATCGGCGGCATGCAGCTCTTCACCGAGCCGCTGCTCTTCGCCAACGGCAGCATCCTCGGCGGTAACCAGCGGGAGTTCCAGACCCTGGCGATGTACATGTACGAGAAGGGCATTGAGAACCTCAACACCGCTGGCTACGGCGCCGCCGTCGCCTGGGCGATCTTCCTGATCATCGCGTTGATGTCGCTGCTCAACTTCCTACTCGTCCGCCGTTCGGCCAAGTGAGGAGAGAGCTGTGACCTCGGCTTCCCGGCGCCTGTGGCGCACCAGCCCGCTGACCTACATCGCGCTCGTCATGGCGGCGCTGCTGTCGATCTACCCGTTCTACTACATGATCGTGATCGGGACCCGAACCCTGGACTCGATCAACGACGTACCACCGCCGCTCACCCCGGGCGGGGCCTTCGGTGACAACTTCGGGCGCGTCCTCGACAACGACGCGGCCAACTTCCTCACCGGTCTGATGAACTCGATCATCGTCTCCTCGGTGGTCACCCTGTCGGTGGTCCTCACCGGCTCGCTGGCCGGCTTCGCCTTCGCGAAGCTGCGTTTCCGGGGCCGCAACATCCTGCTGCTGATGATCGTCATCACCATGATGATCCCGACCCAGCTCGGCATCATCCCGCTCTGGGGCATGATGCAGGAGCTCAGGTGGTTCGGCACCCTGTATGCCGTCACCGTGCCGTTCCTGGTCAGCGCGTTCGGCGTGTTCATGATGCGGCAGTACGCCAGCCAGGCGATCTCCGACGAGCTGATCGAGGCCGGTCGGGTCGACGGTGCCAGCACGTTCCGGATCTACTGGAACATCGTGCTGCCCGCGCTGCGTCCGGCCGCGGCCGTCCTCGGCCTGTTGACCTTCATGGAGACGTGGAACTCCTTCCTCTGGCCGTACGCGATCCTCACCCCGGAGAACCCGACCCTCCAGGTCTCGCTCTCCTTCCTCTCGTACGCCTACTACACCGACTACTCCCAGGTCTTCGCCGCCACGGCGGTCGGCACCCTGCCACTGGTCCTGGTCTTCATCCTGTTCGGCCGCCAGATCATCGGCGGCATCATGGAAGGTGCTGTCAAGTCGTGAGCAACCCCGCCATCCCACCCGCGGTGGGTGTCCTCGACGAACGCGCGCCGTTGACCTTCCCGTCCGACTTCCTCTGGGGCGCGGCCACCGCCGCCTACCAGATCGAGGGCGCGGCGAGCGCGGGTGGCCGTACCCCGTCGATCTGGGACACCTTCAGCCACACCGAGGGCCGGACGGTCGCCGGGCACACCGGCGACGTCGCCTGCGACCACTACCACCGGCTCGGCGACGACGTTCGCCTGATGGCCGAGCTGGGGTTGAAGTCGTACCGGTTCTCGGTGTCGTGGCCGCGGGTGCAGCCGGGCGGCACGGGCCCGGCAAACGCCGAGGGGTTGGACTTCTATCAGCGGCTGGTCGACGAGCTGCTGGCCAACGGCATCGAGCCGTGGCTCACCCTCTATCACTGGGACCTGCCCCAGGAGCTGGAGGACGCCGGTGGCTGGCCGGCCCGCGACACGGCCGCCCGGTTCGCCGACTACGCGCAGCTCATGGCGGGTGCGTTGGGCGACCGGGTGAAGTACTGGACGACGCTCAACGAGCCGTGGTGCTCGGCGTTCCTCGGCTACGGCTCGGGCGTGCACGCGCCTGGCCGCCAGAACGGTGCGGACGCGGTCCGCGCCGGGCACCACCTGATGCTCGGCCACGGGCTCGCCGTCCAGGCGCTGCGCGCGGCCATCCCGAGCGCCGAGCTCGGCGTGACCGTCAACCTGTACCCGGTGACCCCGGCCAGCAACACGCCCGGGGACCTGGACGCGGCCCGGCGCATCGACGGGCTGGCCAACCGGTTCTTCCTGGACCCGATCCTGCGCGGGTCGTACCCGGAGGACCTGGTCGCGGACCTGGCGAAGGTGACCGACTTCGGGCACGTCCACGACGGTGACCTGGAGATCATCTCCAGCCCGCTGGACGTGGTCGGCATCAACTACTACAGCCGGCACGTGGTGGCCGCGCCGGTGCCCGGGGAGGACCCGGAGGAGTACTGGCGGGCCCCGTCGACCTGGCCGGGCAGCGAGAACGTCCGGTTCGTCACCCGGGGTTACCCGGTCACCGACATGAACTGGGAGATCGATGCTCCCGGCCTGGTCGAGACCCTGCGCCGGGTGCACGAGGAGTACACCGACCTGCCGCTCTACGTCACCGAGAACGGCTCGGCGTTCGTCGACGCGGTGATCGACGGCCAGGTCGACGACGCCGACCGGCTGGCGTACTTCGACGCCCACCTGCGCGCCTCGCACGAGGCGATCAGCGCTGGCGTGCCCCTACGGGGATACTTCGCCTGGTCGCTGTTGGATAATTTCGAATGGGCCTGGGGCTATACCAAGCGGTTCGGGATGATCTACGTCGACTACGACAGCCAGACCCGCATCCCCAAGTCCAGCGCCAGGTGGTACGCGGAGGTGATCCGACGCAACGGTCTGGCCGCACAATAAGGCGACGGCCAGCCAGTAACGGGTGGCCCGGCACCGACGCTGAACCAGGTGCCGGGTCCGCCCATGTCGGAGGAGCAGACGATGACAACGCAGCGCACCCGGTCGCTCGGGCGCCCGACCCTCGACGCGGTCGCCGCCCGCGCCGGAGTCGGCCGCGGGACGGTCTCCCGCGTGGTCAACGGCTCCCCCCAGGTGAGTCCCGAGGCCCGCGCCGCCGTGCAGCAGGCCATCGCCGAACTGGGGTACGTGCCGAACCGGGCGGCCCGCGCCCTGGTGACCCAACGCACCGACTCGGTGGCCCTGGTGGTCAGCGAGTCCGGTGAGCGCATCTTCGCCGAGCCGTTCTTCGCCGGCATCGTGCGCGGGATCAGCTCGGTCCTGCTGGAGACGCCGTTGCAGCTCTGGCTGGCGATGGCCCAGTCGCCGTTGGAGCGGGAACGGGTCGAGCACCACCTCACCAACCAGCACGTGGACGGGGTGTTGCTGCTGTCGCTGCACGACTCCGACCCGCTGCCCACCCTCCTGGAGGAGCGGGGCCTGCCCACCGTGCTGGGCGGACGACCGGCTCGGATGCTGCACCCCGAGGCCCAGCCCGCCTCCTTCGTCGACGTGGACAACGCCGGTGGCGCGCGGCAGGCCGTGGAGTACCTCGCCGCCCGGGGACGACGCCGGATCGCCACCATCGCCGGCCCGCAGGACATGGGCGCCGGCCTGGCCCGGCTCGCCGGCTACCGGGACGCCGTCCGCACCGCCGGCTTCGGCGTCAACCCCGACCTGATCGGGTACGGCGACTTCAGCGAGGAGAGCGGGTCGACCGCGATGCGGCAACTGCTGGACCGCTGCCCCGACCTGGACGCGGTCTTCGTCGCCGCCGACCTGATGGCCTTCGGCGCCATGCGGACGCTGCGCGACACCGGCCGCCGCGTACCGGAGGACGTGGCCGTGATCGGCTTCGACGACGCGCCCATCGCCCGGCAGGCCAACCCGCCGCTCACCTCGGTGTTCCAGCCCGTCGACGAGATGGGCCGGCAGATGGCCCGCCTGCTGGTGGCCCGCATCCGTGGCGACGAGATCCCCGAGCCGCACATCGTCCTGGACACCCAACTCGTCGAGCGCGCCACCGCCTGACCCTGAGTATCGCTATTGCAGATCAGTCGGCCGCTGCGGCCGGTCGACAGCCTCACCTACTCTGACAGGCCCGGACAGAGTGTGCGCTGGAGGCTTCCAACGTGGCGACGCTTCATTCGATGCCGACCGACACCCCATCTCCTGCAGCGGTAGCCGATGCCTTGACGGAGGCATTCACACACCACAACGTACGCCCTATCCAGGACTTGCTGTCGCGGACGGGGCACGCGCATGCCCTGGCTGATCTCGATGCTCTGTTCACTGGCCGGGCCCCCGATTCGGAGATCGTGCGGGCCGTCCTCCGCGCTCAGGTCGGACACGTTGCCGGTCGACCTGATCTCCTTTTGTTGCTCGTCTCGTACCTCTACGCCCGAATCAACGAGATGTGGGATCTCTATGCCGATCAGGGTGGAGTGCTGCGGACGATCACCGAGGTGTTGCGCACGGGTTTTCCGGAATCTCCGGAACAGGTTCGAGGTGCCGGGTCCGGTCCACCTTCCACAGCGATCACCGAACATACCTCGATCATGCTGGAGAACATCTGGCTCGTGTCGCAGGGGATGGCAGTCAGCAGGGCTGTCAATTCCTCCTGCATGGACGAGGTGGAGAAGCAGGCGGGTCGCATTGTGGCAGCGATGGACGATCAGATCTGCCGGATCCGGTCGATTCTGGACGGCGGTGAATTGACCGACTGGTTGTCCGAGCACGCCAACGAGACGCGGGACTACTATCAAGCCCTCGTCTTTTGTGCCCAGGCAACGCGTCAATTCCTTCTGGCCGGGAGGAGAGCCGGCGATCAGGGCGTCCACGAGCGCCGGGAGGTTCTGGCCGAGGAGTTGGCCGGCTTCCTCGAAAAGGTAGAGCAGACCAGGCGTCGGCACCCGGCGAAGGCCTGGCTCTCCGGCGACCTTGCCGCACTCGCGGCCAACCTGCGGATCATGCGCGAGTGGGTGAACCGTGACTTCCTCTTCGTCGAGGATGCCACGGTCGTCTACATCTATCCGTTTGCGATTCCCAGCGCTGTGCTGGACCGGATGTGGCTGACGCCTGGTCGGGACGGATCGAGCGCGTCGACCGGGTACGGTGCCGATCCGATCAGCGCGATCAGGAGTCGTTGTGAAGAGCGAGCGGTGCGTGTGCACGGGCGACCGATCAGTGCGGTCGTGGATCACGCGGTCGGCGACGACTGGGGGGCGGAGTCCGACTATCGGGTGCTGGACGTGTCGCTGCCTCCGGTGTTGATCACGATGACGGACGCCGCGAAGACACAGACGACCCTCACCGCCACGCTGAGGATCAGCAGCCTCGGGAATCACAGCCTCCGCCTTGAGGGCGCTCTGGTCGATGCGGACGTGCACCTCGTCAACCAGGCGCTTCGTCGTCCATCGGTCGTGATGGGAGCCAGCGAGAAGGTGCGCTTGGCGACCTCGGACCACACGGAGGCGTGGAGCAGACTCTCCGAGTATGCCCAAGAGGTGATCACGGAATTCCTCAACGGGCTGAATGACGACCCATCGGTGGAGCAGTCCTTCGACGATGTCGTCCAGCGCACTGTAGGCACGGCGGTGGCACTGAGTCACTCGTTGTTGGTGGTTCATTCTCTCCAGGTCATTCAGGCCGACGGAACAGCCCGACATGCCTGCGGATCCGAGATCAGTGATGCCGCTGTCGTGGGCAGCAGCCTATTCGTCAGCCCCGTTGGCCGGGATGCCGTGACACTGGAGGAGTGGGTGCGTTATCGCCCATCGCCGGATGCCACCGACATCCTCGGCGACTACGGATACGACGGTGACATCGTCCTGCGTACGGCGAACACCACAGTGGTTTCCGCGCCAGAGACGCCGGACTGGATGGCTCTGAGCTACAGCGCTCAGGCCGAGTTCATCGCCACGCTTCCTGGCGTACTGCTCGGCTGGACTGCGGAGATCACCGAATACATCCGGCAGGCGCGGGACCAGCTCGACACGGCCCGACGGCTTCTTCAGGAGGCGCCGATGTCGACGGTCCAGGAGAGAAACGCACTGCAGCACACCATCTTGTCACTCGAACAACGGTATGCCGACCTCAGACTGGTCACGAGTGACGTCCGGGCCAAACTCAACGGAATCAATTCCCCCACCCTCTTGCGTGACCTGATCAGGCGTTCCTATTTCGACCGCCTGTACGAGGCGGCTGGTCTTGCCGCGTACGAACGTTCCTTGTTGAGTCGGATTCAGGAGGCTGAGGATCTGTACCAGGCCGCCTCGGGGCTGTTCCGCGCCTTCGACGACCGGCTGGCCGCTGCCGAATCTCACCGGCGTCGGCGCCTGAACACCATCCTGACCACGTCAGCGACTCTTCTCGCCATCGCCTCCACCGCCGAACTCTATGGACTGCTCAACGACCTCATCGAACCTCGGCCATGGGTGCTCGCGGTCGAGGTCACCTCGATCGGCGTATTTGCCCTGGCCATGGTGGGAGTTCTCGTTCTGGTCGGACGGCAGCCCCGAGCCAGGAACGCACGCCGTTCGTGGCGGGTGCCGTCAGGCGGGGCGGGTCCAGCGGCGTAGTTCGCGTTTGGCGAGGCTGGCGCGGTGCACCTCGTCGGGGCCGTCGGCGAGGCGGAGCGTACGGGCGTGGGTCCAGAGTGCGGCCAGGGGGGTGTCCTGGCTGACGCCGGCCGCGCCGTACGTCTGGATCGCCTTGTCGATCACCCACTCGGCCATCGCCGGCGTGGCGATCTTGATCGCCTGGATCTCGGTGTGTGCGCCCTTGTTGCCGACGGTGTCCATCAGCCAGGCGGTCTTGAGTACCAGCAGGCGGGCCTGCTCGATGCGGACCCGGGACTCGGCGATCCACTCCCGCACCACGCCCTGCTCGGCGAGGGGGCGGCCGAACGCGACCCGGTCGGCGGCTCGGCGGCAGAGCAGTTCCAGGGCCCGTTCGGCCATGCCGATCAGGCGCATGCAGTGGTGGATGCGGCCGGGGCCGAGCCGCGCCTGGGCGATGGCGAACCCGGTGCCCTCGGCGCCGACGAGGTTCTCCGCCGGCACCCGTACGCCGTCGAAGTCGATCTCGGCGTGGCCGCCGTGCGGGGCGTCGCTGAAGCCGAAGACGGTCATCCCCCGGCGGACCGTGACCCCGGGGGTGTCCCGGGGGACCAGGATCATGCTCTGCTGCCGGTGCCGGTCGGCGTCCGGGTCGGTCTTGCCCATCACGATGAAGATCTCGCAGGCCGGGTCCATCGCCCCGGACGACCACCATTTGCGGCCGTCGATCACGTAGTGGTCGCCGTCGCGGCGGATGGCGGTGGCGATGTTCGTCGCGTCGGAGGAGGCGACGTCGGGTTCGGTCATGCAGAACGCCGAGCGGATCTCGCCGGCCAGCAGCGGGCCGAGCCACCGTTCCTGTTGGGCGGGGGAGCCGAACTCGGCCAGCAGCTCCATGTTGCCGGTGTCCGGCGCGGCGCAGTTGAGCGCCTCCGGGGCCAGGTGTGGGCTGCGGCCGGTCAACTCGGCCAGCGGCGCGTACTGGAGGTTGGTCAGCCCGGCACCGTGGCGCGGATCGGGGAGGAAGAGGTTCCACAGGCCACGCCGACGGGCCTCGTCCTTCAACCGCGCCAGCACCGGCGGTCGGGCCCACGGGTCACCGGCGGCGGCCACCTCGGCGGCGTACACGGCCTCGGCCGGGTGGACGTGGTCGGCCAGGAACTCGGTCAGCTCTCCGCGCAACTGCTCGGTGCGGTCGTCGTACCCGAAGTGCATCATGCCTCCCTGAGCGTGGCCAGTCCGTGGGCGACCAGCGGCGCGACCATGCCGCCGATGGTGTCGAAACCCTCGCCGAGCGTCTGCCCGAGGGTGTGCCGGTAGTGGATGCCCTCGCAGATCACCGCGAGTTTGAAACAGCCCAGTGCCACGTGCCAGTCGAGCGGGCCGACGTCGACGTCGCTGCGGGCGGCGTACCGGTCGATCAGCTCCGCACCGGTCGGGAACCCGGCGCGCGGGCCGAGCCCGTCGGCGACCGGGTTGTCGACGGCGGCGACGCCGCCGCCCAGGACGTCCCAGTACGTCAGCAGCAGCCCGAGATCGGCCAGCGGGTCGCCGAGCGTGGCCATCTCCCAGTCCAGCACGGCGGTCACGCTCATCGACCCGGTCGCCGGGTCGACTGCGGCGAGCAGGTTGTCCAGCCGGTAGTCGCCGTGCACGATCCCGGCCGTACCGGTGCTGTCGGGGACCGTGGCGGCGAGCCGGTCGCGCAGCTCGTCGATGTCGGGCAGCGGTCGGCTGCGGGACCGGTCGAGCTGCCCGGCCCAGCGGCGTACCTGCCGGGCCAGGTAGCCGTCGGGGCGGCCGAAGTCGGCCAGGCCGACCGCCGCCGGGTCGACGGTGTGCAGCGTGGCGAGGGTGTCCATCATCGCCATCGCCAGGTCGTGTCGCTGCCCCGCGCCGAGCCGGTCGGTCTGTTCGCGACTCCGGTACACCTCGCCGGGAACGCGCTCCATCAGATAGAACGGCGCGCCGAGCACGTCCGGGTCGGCGCAGAGCAGCAGGGCGCGGGGGACCGGCACGTCGGTGGCGGCCAACGCCGAGATCACCCGGAACTCGCGGGTCATGTCGTGCGCGGTGGCCAGCACGTGTCCGAGCGGTGGCCGCCGGAGCACCAGGTCACGATCGCCGGCCCGGACCAGGTAGGTGAGGTTCGACCGCCCACCGGCGATCAGGTCGGCGCGCAGCGGCGCTCCGGTCGACTCGGGTCGATGCGTCGCGAGGTACGCATCGAGGCGGTCCAGGTCCAGACCGGCGGGGGAACGGGCAGCCGGATCGGTCATTCGGACAGTTGATGGCAGCCCCGACGGGTTGTCAAGGTCAGGTTTTGCCCAGGGGACATGCCGCAGCAACAGGGACGAAATGGTCAACTGCCAGGCTCTGGGTCAGCCTGCCGGCATTGTGCCGGCCCGCCGAGCGGAGGGTTCAGATGTTGCTGCGCGTACGGGTCACCCTGCCGGACCGTCCGGGCACGCTCGGCCAGGTGGCCCGCACCCTCGGTGTCTCGGGCGCGGACATCGTCCAGGTGGTCGTCCTGGAACGGCTCGGCGGACGGGCGGTCGACGACTTCACCGTGGTCTGGCCGGGCGCCGCCCGGGTGGAACGGTTGCTGGCCGGCCTGGCCGCGATCCCGGGCGTACGCGTCGACGGGGTGTGGCGGGCGATCGGCGCGCCCACCACCACCGGGCAGGACGCCGAGCTGCTGGCCCAGGTCGCCGCCAACCCGGCCGACGGGCTGGCCACCCTGGTCGACGCGGTACCCGGACTGCTCGCCGCCGAGTGGTCCGTGGCCGCCGTCGTACCCGTCGACTGGGCCTCCCGCACCGGAGGCGGCGGGGCGACGGTCGGGCACGCGAGCTGGCGTACGCCGGTGCCGCCCCGGCTGCCGGAGGTGACCCCGCTGCGCGCCCGGTCGATGACCATGCCCGACGGCAGCCACTTCGCGGTCGCGCCGTTCGGTCGCGCCGGGCTGGTCCTGGTGGTCTCCCGCGAGCACAACGAGACGTTGACCCCGGCCGCCTTCCACAGCACCGAGGTCGACCGGCTCGCCCAACTGGTCCGGGCCAGCGCGGTGATCCTCGGTGACCGGCTCGACCTGGTCGGCTCCCCGGCCGTCACCGCCAACCCCTGACCGGCCGCGACCTGGTGTGACGCAGACCGCAGAGCCCGTGGCAGCCGGACACGGTCGGGCAACCGGCCCGCAACAGCCGCAGGCCAGGGTGACAGGTGAAAGGAGGCGACCATGACGCTGTGGCGGATCCGGGCCACCGTGGACGACCGGCCGGGCTACCTGTCGGTGCTCACGGCGAGCCTCGCGCTGCGTGGAGTCAACATCCTCACCGTGCAGGTGCACACCACCGAACGTGGCGCCGTCGACGACTTCCTCGTGGACGCGCCGGACACCCTCGACGAGGCGGGTCTGATCGCCGCTGTGGAACGGGGCCGGGGACGGGACTGCTGGGTGGCGCGCAGCGAGGCGCGCGGCCTGGCGGACCAGCCGACCCGCGTACTCGGGTTGGCCACCCGGCTGGTCCACGACCCGGACGCGACCGGCGAGGTGCTCCGCGCCCTGCTCGGCGCGGACGAGGTGACCTGGCGTCCGGCACTCGCCGTGACGCGCGCCGGGGTCGACGAGGCGACGATGCTGCTGGCCGACCCGAACGGCGGCTCGTACCTGCTGCGCCGGGTCGCGCCGAGCTTCACCCCCGCCGAGTACGCCCGCGCCCAGGCCCTGCTGGAGTTGGGCGCCACTGCGGCCCGCCGCACCGCCGAGCAGGTCACCGTGGTCCTGCCGGACGGCGCCGAACTGACCGTACGCCCGGCCGCCGCCGACGACCTGGCGGCCGTGACCGAACTGCACGAGGCGTGCTCGGCGGACACCCGTCAACGCCGCTACCTGGGCGGGGCCTGCCTGCCCACCCCGTCCCGCCTGCGTCAGCTCCTGGAGCCGGCGCGCGGGCAGACCCTGATCGCCGTGACGACCGGCTCCGACGGGGCGGCGGAGTCGGTCGTCGCGATGGCGAACCTGCTCGCCGAGGGCGACGAGGCCGAACTGGCCCTGCTGGTCCGGGACGACTGGCAGCGGCGCGGCCTCGGCTCGACCCTGCTGCGCCGGTTGACCCGGCAGGCCGAGTCCGCCGGGTACGCGGCAATGGTGCTGCACATCCAGGCGGACAACACGCCCATGCTGCGTACCCTGCGTCGGCTGGCCCGACCCACGATCGCCGAACGCGACGGCTCCCTGCTCACCATGACCGTGCCCCTCGGGGCCGAGGTGTCGGCGGCGACGGAACGCGCCGGCTGACAGCACAGACGACCGACCTCCGGTGCGGAGGACGGTGAGGTGGGCGGGACTCCCGATGCGGGAGCCCCGCCCACCGCCCTTTTGCTCTCTCACGCCCATGCGCTCTGCCGTGTCGCGCGTAGTGCCGCGTGTGGCGCGGTGGGCCCGAGTGTGGCGCGGTGGGTCGCGTGGCGCGGTGGGCTGCGTCGATCATGGAGTTGTGGTGAGCATTCTCCGCTAGATTGCACCTGTTTGTCCTTGCCGCAACTCCATGATCGACGGGGAGTCAGGCTGGAGGGCTGTGCCGGGCGGCTGCTGTTGACGGTGAGAGCGCCCGGCCCCGGTGGGGTGAGCGCTCTCAGGTGTCCGGTGAGGTAGGTCAGGCCCGTTTGGGGGCTGGGCGACGAACGCCCGCCATGCGGTCGGCGCGAACGTCAAGGCTGAGCCGCTCGGGTCCTTGGAATCCCGGATGCCGACGATGCGCGGCAGATTGTCGCTGACTTCCACGCAGTTCCCGCCGTTGGAGCTGCTCCGAGTACTTGTGCGCCAGTGGGCGCCGGTCAGGTCAGCCATGCCCGCGCTCTCAGAAACTCGATGGATTGGTCACGCGGAAGCGCCACTGATCTCACGGTATCCCAGACAGCCCAGAGTGGAGCAACGTCATTGGTGATCCGTCCCTGGGCCTGATCGTCCAGATAGCCGACGTTGTCTCCGTCCGCCGTTGTAGCGATCACGAAGGGGCCGGCCTGGCCCGGATGCAGACCAGCCGTCCGCGGAATGATGTGCACCATGACGTTCGGCCGTTCCGCCATGGAGATCAGGTGGTCGAGTTGCGGTCCCATGACCTCCGGAGCTCCCCGGCGTAAGGCAGGCCGACTGGCATCCGCCGTACGGCTGGACCTGGATCCGGTGTTCCCAGCTCGACCGGTACGGAGACGCGGTCGAGAAGCGGCAGTTGTTCGTGATGCCCGCCGGGATGCGGCGACTCGTGCTCTCCCCGTCCCCGCACACCCGACCACACCGCCACGGCCGTGCGGTGCGGATGTCTATCTTGGACAGTTTCCGTTAGGAGCTAACGGAAACTGTCCAAGATTGCCGTCGCCGCAGCACGGCCGTCGCCGCAGCACGGCCGTCGCCGCAGCACGGGCGTCGCCGTAGCACGGGCGTCGCCGTAGCACGGGCGCGCCGGTCCGTCGGCGGTGTGCCGCAGCGGCGCGCCGCACTTGGAACCAGCCGCGAGGTCAGCGGGGTACGTCGGCGGTGGCGCGGGTGGCGGCGAAGCGGGTGGCCTGGGGGTGGAAGCCCTGGTAGTTGACGTGTGCGGCGAAGCTGAATCCGCCCTGGCAGAAGCGGTCGTTGGCGTTGCAGTACGACTGGATGCGGTCGGCGAAGCCGTTCAGCCGGCCCGCGCCCCGGGGGAAGATGCCGGAGCGTCGACCGTCGGTGACGTTGAAGGGTTCACCGGCGGTGAAGGAGGGGTCGCCGAAGAGGAGTACGGAGGAGACGCGCGCGGCCAGGTCGGCGGAGAGACCGGCACGACTGCCGGTGCCGGCCAGCGCGTCGCCCATCACGTCGGCGCCCTGGGAGTAGCCCATCAGGACGAAGCGGGTACCGGGGCACTGCGCGGCGGTCGCGGTCATCACCCGCTGCACCTCGGCGACGCCCTGGCGACATAGTTGCCGGAGGCGGGGTAGTCCAGCGGGGTGGTGCGGACGGTCTGGGGCAGGTCCCGGGTGATCTGCCGGGCCAGTGGCGTCAGCACGATGCCGAGGCCGGGGCGTTCGGTGGTGCCGCGTGCGCCGATGACCTCCAGGTCGGGGCAGGTGTTGCGGGGTGCCTCGGCGGCGAAGGTCATCGGGGCGATCGCCAGCCCGGCGAGGGCCACCACCCCGACCGCCACCAGGGCCAGCAGGCGTGTCCGGCGTGTCCGACGGTGTCGTCCGCTCATTGTTCAGCTCCTTTTCCCAGGTCGACAGGGGTGCCGATGGGTACGGGAGCGGTCGGCGTACGGGTGGATCTTATGGATGTTCACACAATCTGCACTGAGGGTGAACCGATCGGGGTGTCTGCGCGTGCTGGAGAGGCGGTGTGGCCGAGCACGTCGGCCCGGCCACACCGCCCCGGGATCAGGCGACGGTGCAGGTCGCCCCGTTGACCGTGAAGGCAGTCGGCCGGGGGTTGCTGCCGGTGTGCGTACCGTTGAAACCGATGCTCGTGGACGCGCCCGGCGCGAGCGTGCCGTTGTAGGACAGGCTGGTCCCGGTCACCGACGCCCCGGTCTGCTGGAAGGTCGCCCCCCAACCCTGACCGACCCGCTGGCCGCTGTTCGGGAAGGTGAACGCCAGGGTCCAGCCGTTGATGGTCGAGGTGCCGGTGTTCGCGATGGTGATGTTCGCGGTGAAGCCGGTGCCCCAGTCGTTGGTACCGTAGGTGACCCGGCAGGGCGTCGTCGGCAGCGGCGCCGAGGTGGTCACCGAGACCTTCGCGGTGGGCGGCGAGACGTTGCCGCCCGCGTCCACGGCCACCACGTGGAAGCGGTACGTGGTCTGCGCGGTCAGCCCGGTCGCCGCGTACGTGGTGCCGGTGACGGTGGTGACCAGCACGTCGTCCCGGTAGATCCGGTACCCGGTGACGCCCACGTTGTCGGTGGCGGCACCCCAGGTCAGGGTGGCTCCGGTCGCGGTGATCCCGGAGACGGTCACCGCGCCGGGAGCGGTCGGCGCGACGGTGTCGTCCGGGTCCGGCGGCGGCGGGTCGGTGTCACCGGTGGGCTCGACGCCCCACACCCGGACCCCGCCCGCGTACAACGGCACGTTGCGGTTCGGCCCGGCGGTGGCCTGGAACGACGGGTCGTTGCCGGTGTTCCAGGTGCCGCCCTCGGGCACCCCGACCTTGAACTGCACCTCCATCCGGTGCTGCGACTGACCGGCCGGCGCGATGGTCTGTCCGGTGCAGTCGACCTCCACGTACCAGAGGTCACCGCCGGCCTGCTTGGCGGTGCTCGGTGCCGGGCAACCCTGGGTGTAGCCGGGGGTCACCTGCACCGCGCCGGTGCCGTCGGGGCGGAAGTAGTAGCGGAACTTCGCGTCGGTCAACGCCCGCGCCGGGAACGCCGACTTGTTGTAGATCATCACCTTGAGGCCGGTGGCCCGGGTCTCGTTCTGCATCACCGTGGTCTCCACGGTCAGCTCGTCGATGTCGGGCCGCTCGACACCCGGGAAACCGGCCAGCGGCGTACCCCCGTACTCCTGGGAGAGCCGAGCCAGCGCGGAGGTGAAACCGGCGTTGTAGTCGGTGGCGACCTCGTTCATCACGTAGTCCGACCGGTTGTCGGTGTAGGCGTCGTTCGGCGACGACGGCCCGCCGACCAGCGCGCCGAAGAGGGTGTGCCGGGTCTCGGTGGGTACGGTCATGCTGTCCCACCAGGAGCCGTGTGCGGTGCGGTGGTGCGGGTTCTTCGGCGGATTGGTGCCGAAGCCGATCACGTAGCTGGAGTTGCGCGGGTTGTCGCCGAGCGCGTAGTTGATCTGCCGGACGGCGAAGTCGTGGTAGCGGGCCTTGCGGGTCGCGTCGGTGGTCTTGTCGCTGTAGACCAGCGCGGCGAACGCGGTGTTGGCCGCGTACCGCAGCGCACCCCAGGAGTCGAGCACCGCCATCCCGCCGGGGGAGTAGCGCACCCGTTCCCCGTTCACGCCGACGGTCCAGAAGTCCAACCACCGGTTGGCGTCGTCGACGTAGCGCTGCTTCCCGGTCAGGTTGGCCAGCAGCACGTACGCGCCGAACTGCTTGTTGTCCCAGGCCACCGTCCACTTGTAGGAACGGGTGGTGGTCTGCGGCTCGGTGCCGAGCTTGTCGTACTCGCTCTCCGCCTTGGTCAGGTAGGTGGCGTCGCCGGTGGCCCGGTACAGCCAGATCGCACCCCACACCAGTTCGTCCTGGTAGCCGCTCCACGACCGGTAGAAGCTGGTCGCGTCGGTGATGCACTCGTGGTAGCTCTTACGCACCGTGTCGGCGAACGTGTAGAGCTGCCGCGCGTGGGTGAGCAGCTTGTCGGCGTACGCGGCGTCGGTGGGCCGGAACACCATGGACGACGCGGCCATCGCCGCCGCCGTCTCACCCGCCAGGTCCGCGCCGCCGCAGCTCGCATCGATCTTGTACGCGGGCCGCGCCATCGGCATCACCTCGGCCGGACCCCACCACTTGTGGTCGTCGTCGCCCTTGCCGACCTGCCCGTACAGCACGTTCGGCGAGGGGTGCGCCTTGACGAAGTAGTCGTTGACGAACCGCAGATTGTTCAACAGGTGGGTGAGCTGGCCCGACGCCACGTACCCGGCCCGGTACTCGACCGCGCCCCACGCCAGCATCGTGGTGCTGAACGCCATCGGGAAGCCGAACTTCACGTGGTCACCGGCGTCGTACCAGCCACCGGCGAGGTCGAGCCCCACGTCCGTGCCGTCCCGCAACGCCGAGTCGTCACGCCAGGAGACCCGGTTCCAGTCCGGCAGCTTCCCGGACTGCTGCGCCTCGTAGAACAGCAGCGACTTCTGCAACGCCTCCGCGTAGTTGAACGCCGGCGCGGCGGCTGCACTGCTCGATGCGGCGTTGCTGGTTGGGGCGTTGTTGGTTGCGGTGCTGTTCGGTGCGGCGTTGGCTGGGGTGGCGTTCGTCGGGGTGGCGTTGGTCGGGGCGGCGACGCCGGCCGCCGGTACGCCGATCGCCAGCGTCAGTCCGGCGGCGAGGACCGTACCGGCGCTGCGGAGACGACGCGACCAGTGGCCGCGTCGGCCGGGATCGTCGCCGCGAGCGCGGCCCGGCCGTCTGATGTGGTGCATGCGGCTGCTCCTGTCGGTGCGGGGCAGGCAGCGTCGACGCGGACACGTCGGGGTGGACGGCTGCCGGCGGTGGTGGCAGAGTGGCTCCAGCAGGACCGGGAGCGCTCCCATGGATGAGTAGCAATGTAATCTGGCGCTCACCGGTTTGGGAAGGCCGAGCGCGGCGCGACAGGAGCGAGCGTTCACGGACGACCGGTCCGGAACGGCGCGAGCGTTGGGTCGGGTGCAGGCGGCAGGGGCCGGGGTGCAGGCGAATCGGGCCCGGTGGGGGCAGCGTCGGCGGGCCGAATCGCGTTACACCGACACGCCGTGCGGGGACCCTGATTCCACCCCCACGTCCGGACACGGGACCCGCCCGTCCGCCCAGGTCGGACCGTTCGCCTGAGATCGGTGGGCCCCATCCGCAGGCAAGCTTGTGCCATCTCCTCCGGCTGGTCGGGGCGAGACCCGATGACCAACCACCCGAGAACGGCCGCCGGTGTCCCTCCGGCGGCCGTTCTCGCCGTCACGACCGATCAGGCCCGGCGCCCTCGCCGTCACGGCCGATCAGGCCCGGCGCCCTCGCTGTCGGCGGGATGCGGCATCGCGGCGCTCACCGCATGGAGCGACTGTCAATCTTGGACAGTTACCGTCAGCGTCGAACGGTAAGTTTCCAAGATTCACGACTCGGGTCGCCAGCCGGCGGCGACGAGGGCGCGGCGGACCGTGTCGGCGACCTGGTCGGGGTGGGCGCGTACCAGCCAGGCGGGAAAGCGCAGGATGCGATCACCCGTCGTCCACACGTCGTTCTGCCGCTGCATGTCCGCCGCCCACTGGCGTACGTCCATGTGGTGTGCGCCGTCGATCTCGACGTGGATCCGCCACTCGCGCCAATACGCGTCGAGCCAGCGCGTACGCCCGGTGGTGTCGGTTCGTCGCTCTTGCAGGTCCGGTGCGGGCAGCCCGGCGCGGCGGCAGAGCCGCACGAAGTCGATCTCGCTGAGCGCCTGGGCACCTCCGGCGATGTCGTCGACGGTCTGCCGGATGAGACTGCGTCGAGGTGCCCGGGGCAGGGCGTCGAGGACGGCGGCCACCTCCTCGGGCAGTACCCTCCGCTGCTGGCACCCGGCTGCCAGGATCTCCTGCGCCGCCCGGGTCGAGGGCGCCCAGCCCGCCGCGTCCACCAGGGCACGTGCCGTGGTGGTCCGGGGCGGCCGGCCGACCTGGAGGTGGCCGGCGGGCAGCAGCGACGTCCGGTGCAGCACCACGGCGGCCATGTCGAGCGGCAGCCGGCGCAGGGTGGTACGCCCGACTCGGCGGGTCGACGGTACGAGGACGTGCAACGGCTCGGGTCGCAGGCCGCGTACGCCGGCCTCGGCGGCTGCGGTGGGGCCGGCGAGGACCGCGCCCCGTCCGCAGGCGAGGACGGCCACCCAGAGTTGCTGGGCCCGGGTGAGCCGACCGTTGCCGGTCAGCCGGTCAGCAGGATGCCACGACTGACCGAACGCCACCGGCCGGAGCGGACGAGCCCCCGCAGCGCGCCCTCGGTCACCACGGTCCGCGCCTGAGCGGTGGTGAGGACTCCGGCCTGCGCGAAGGCCAACCACTCCAGGGCGTCGGCACGATCCTCGGGAACGGGCATCGTCCGACTCTGGGCACCCGATCGGCGGGGCGCCACCGGATTTCCGGCGCTGCGACGGCTGGGATGTTAGGAAGGGTCCCCTGCTATACACGAGGCGTTAGCAGGGGACCCTTCCTTACATCGCACCCGCCGCACCCATCGAGAGCGCGCGAGCATCGCGGCCCGGGGAAGCTCAGCGGAGTTCGTCGGCGAGCAGGTCCATCAGGAGGCCGTCGTGCCAGCGGCCGTCGGCGCCGCGTTCGTAGCGACGCAGGATGCCGACGGTGCGGAAGCCGACCTTCGCGTACGCGCGGATCGCTGCGGTGTTGGCCGCCGCCGGGTCGATGGTGAAGCGGTGGTGGCCGTGGGCGTCGATCAGGTGCCTGACCAGGGTGCGGATGGCGTCCCCGGCGAGGCCCTGGCCGCGTACCGACGGGTCGAGGAAGATGTCCAGCCCGGCGTGGCGGTAGTCGGGGTCGTCCTCGGCGTACCACTGGATCGCGCCGACCACCCGGTCGTCGTGCTCGACGACGTACACCTCCAGGTCGTCGTCGGCGAGGTCGGCCTCGACGGTGGCGGTCAGGTCGTCGTCACCGCGCCACCAGCGACGCACCTCGGGCTCGGCGCGGATGGCGGCGAGCGTGGGCACGTCGGCGGCGTTCGCCGGCCGCAGGGTCACCACCTGTCCGCGCAGCGTCACGTCTCAGCCTCGCTGTTCGCCGTGTTCGACACAGGTCGCGGCCCAACCGACCGGCAGCACCTGCACCTTCATCCGGCGTCGGCATCCGGCGCAGTAGCGGGGCGGTTCCAGGGTGCGGGCCGCCGCGCAGCCCTGGTGGTCGCCGACCGCCACGGCCTCGCCGCAGCGGTCGCACCACGTCCCGACCAGCTCGCCCATCGGCATCAGAGCGTCGCCGACAGCGCCTTGACCGGCATCTTGAGGTCGTCGAGCAGCTTGAGGTCGTCGGTGGCCGGTCGACCGAGGGTGGTCAGGTAGTTGCCGACGATCACCGCGTTGATGCCGCCGAGCAGACCGTCGCGGGTGCCCAGGTCACCGAGGGTGATCTCCCGGCCGCCCGCGTACCGCAGGATGGTGCGCGGCATGGCCAGCCGGAACGCGGCGATGGCCCGCAGCGCGTCCTTGCCCTCGACCACCGGGCGGTCGCCGAGCGGGGTGCCCGGACGGGGGTTGAGGAAGTTCAGCGGCACCTCGTGCGGGTCCAGCTCGGCGAGCTGGGCGGCGAACTCGGCCCGCTGCTCGACGGTCTCGCCGAGCCCGAGGATGCCGCCGCAGCAGACCTCCATGCCGGATTCGCGCACCATCCGCAGCGTCTCCCAGCGCTCCTCCCAGGAGTGCGTGGTGACCACGTTCGGGAAGTACGACCGGCAGGTCTCCAGGTTGTGGTTGTACCGGTGCACACCCATGTCGACCAGTTCGTCGACCTGCTCCTGGCTGAGCATGCCGAGCGAGGCGGCGACCTGGATGTCGACCTCGGCCTTGATCGCGGCGACGCCCTCGCGCATCTGCGTCATCAGCCGGGCGTCGGGACCGCGGACGGCGGCCACGATGCAGAACTCGGTGGCCCCGGTCGCAGCGGTCTGCTTGGCGGCCTCGACCAGCGACGGGATGTCCAGCCAGACCGACCGCACCGGCGAGGTGAACAGGCCGGACTGCGAGCAGAAGTGGCAGTCCTCGGGGCAGCCGCCGGTCTTCAGCGAGACGATGCCCTCGACCTCGACCTCCGGGCCGCACCAGCGCATCCGCACGTCGTGGGCGAGCTGGAGCGTGGCGGTCAGGTGCTCGTCGGGCAGGTTGAGCACCGCGAGGACACCGGCCTGGTCCAGGCCGACGCCACCCTCCAGCACCTGGGTACGGGCCTGGTCGAGGATCTCTGGCATGGCACGTACCCTACAAGGCCGTCCGACGGGCGGAAACGCGCGCGGTCCCGCCCCGGTGGCCTCCGGCGAGCCGTACCGCGCCACGCCGGGGCGGCCCGCACGGGTGGTAACTTCGCCCGGCGGAAGCGCCCGGGGCGACGACGTGCGACCGGGCGACGACGCCTGACGGTGGAAACCGGCGGGGGAGGGGCGTGGTGGTGGCGGACTGGCTGGCGGCCCTGGCACGCCGCGCCGACCTGCGGGCGAAGGCGGGGTTGACCCGTCGGCTGCGTCCGCGTACCGCCGACGACGCCGTGGTGGACCTGGCCGGCAACGACTACCTGGGCCTGTCCGCGCACCCCGAGGTGGTCGCCGCGGCGGCGAAGGCGCTCTCCGCGTACGGGCTCGGTGCGACCGGGTCACGACTGGTGCGCGGCTCCACCGACGCCCACCACGCGCTGGAGGACGCCCTCGCCGACTGGATCGGCACCGAGCGGGCGCTGGTCTTCTCCTCCGGATACCTGGCGAACCTCGGCGCGGTCCGGGCGCTGGTGCGCCCCCGCACGCTGCTGGTCTCCGACGCGCACAACCACGCCAGCCTGATCGACGGGTGCCGGATCTCCGGCGCGGAGACCGTGGTGACCCCGCACGCCGACGTCGACGCGGTCGCGGCGGCCCTGGCCGCAGCACCCGGCCGGCCGGCGGTGGTGGTCACCGAGTCGGTCTTCTCCGTCGACGGTGACCTGGCGCCACTGGCCCGGCTGCACGCGACCGCCCGCGCGCACGGGGCGCTGCTGCTGGTCGACGACGCGCACGCGCTCGGGGTCGTCGGCCCGGCCGGGGCCGGTGGGGTGGCGGCCGCCGGGCTGACCGGCGAGCCGGACGTGGTGGTCACCGCCACCCTGTCCAAGGCGCTCGGCGGCGCCGGCGGGGTGGTGGCCGGTCCGGCCGAGTTCGTCCGGCACCTGGTGGAGACCGCGCGGACCTTCATCTACGACACCGCCCTGCCGCCGGCCGTGGCCGCCGGGGTGCACGCCGCCGTCGGGCTGGCTCGCGACGGCGACGCCCTCCGCGCCGACCTGGCCGCCCGCGCCACGCTCGCGGTGGACCGCCTGCGCGCCGCCGGCCTGGAGGTCTCCGCCCCGGACGCGGCCGTCGTCTCGGTCACCGCGCCCGGCCCGGAGGCGGCGAGCGACTGGGCCGCCGCCTGCCGGGACCGGGGGGTGGCGGTGGGCTGCTTCCGGCCGCCCTCCACCCCGGACAGCCGATCCCGGCTGCGGCTCACCATCGGTGCCGGGCCGTCCCGGGCGGACTTCGAGCGGGCCCTGGAGGTCATCGTGGAATGTGCGCCATGACGGATCAGTGGCGCGGACCGGTGCTGGTCACCGGGACCGACACCGAGGTCGGCAAGACGGTGGTGACCGCGGCGATCACGGCCGCCGCGCAGGCGGCCGGGCTGCGGGTGGCGGTGGTCAAACCCGGCCAGACGGGTACGGCCACCGGGGAGCCCGGTGACGTCGAGGCGGTCACCCGGCTCTCCGCCCCGATGACCGCCCGCACCCTGGCCGCCTACCCCGATCCGCTCGCCCCGCTGGCCGCCGCCCGGGTGGCGGACCTGCCGCCGCTGGAGTTGTACAACGCGGTCGACGCGATCCGCGAGGAGGCGGAGAAGCACGACCTGGTGCTGATCGAGGGCGCCGGTGGGCTGCTCGTCCCGATGGGGCTGCGGCCCTCGGGTGAGGCGTGGACGGTGGCCGACCTGGCGGTGTCGTTGGGTGCCCCGGCGGTGGTGGTGGCCCGCGCCGGGCTGGGCACGCTCAACCACACCGCGCTCACCCTGGAGGCGCTGGACCGGCGTGCGGTGCCGGCGGGCGTGGTGATCGGCGCCTGGCCGGCCGACCCGGAGCTGGTGCACTGGGCCAACGTCAGCGACCTGCTGCCGAACCTGCTCGGTGCGTTGCCGGCCGGGGCCGGGGCGATGGACCCGGGCGTGTTCCGGCGATCCGCGCCGGGCTGGCTGACCCCGGCGTTGTACGGCGTGCTCGACGACTGGCGGGCCTGGGCCGACGAGATCAACTGAGGCCGACGAGATCACCTGAGCGGGTCACGCGTCACGACCAGGGCGTCCGGCATCCGGAAGGTGAGGTTGTCCGGGTAACGGGGTGCGCGCAGCACGCGGACCCGGGCCAGCAGCGGGGCCGCCTCCGTCACCACGGTCGCGGCCTCCATCCGGGCGAGCTGGTCGCCGATGCAGCGGTGCACGCCCGCGCCGAAGGCCAGGTGTCGGCGTGACCCGCGTTGCCCCGGCCGGAACCCGTCCGGTGACTCCACCACCGCCGGGTCGCGTCCGGCGCGGCCCAGCCAGAGCACGATGCTGGTGCCCGCCGCCACCGCCGTCGGGCCCAGCGTGGTGTCCACGGCGGCGACCCGCCGCCAGGTGACGATCGGCGGCTCCAGCCGCAGCCCCTCCTCGACCACGTCGGCGACCGCCACCGAGCCGTCGCGCAGCCCGGCGAGCACGGTCGGTTCCCCGATCAGCCGGTGCATCAGCAGGGTGAGGAACTGCGAGGTGGTCTCCTGGCCGGCGACCAGCAGGAAGAACAGTGCGCCGACCACCACGTCGGGCGGGTGCCCGGCGGCCCGCAGCGACCCGGCGAGCCCGCCGCCGGTGGCCGCGAACTCGCGCAGCACCCGGTGGAAGCGACCCACCTCGACGGCCAGGGCCTGCTGCCGGTCGGCGTCCAGCGGTGCCCAGAACAGCTCCAGCGCGGCGCGGGCGAACTCCTTCACCGCCGCCACCGGCGCGTCGGGCAACTCGACCAGCCGGGCCAGCACCAGCAGCGGCAGGTCGGCGGCGAGCCCGGCGTGCAGGTCGACGGGTACGCCGTCGTTCAGCGCGGCGTCCAGGCCGGTCACCCGTCGACGGACCAGCGCGGCCAACCAGTCCCGCTGGTCGGCCACCCGGTTCGGGTGCAGCGCCTCGGCGACCAGCGCACGGATCTCCGGGTGGTCGGCGCCGCCGTTGTTGGCCAGCGTCGGCGGCAACCGGAACCGGTGTGCGGCGAGGACGCGCAGCGCGGCTACCGGGATCGGGGTCACCGCGTCCAGGGCGTTGTCCGGGCGGTACGTCACCGGGTCGGTCAGCACCTGCCGCACCAGCGCGTGCCGGGTCACCAGCAGGTGTTCGCCGCCCACGTGGTCCACGACCCGGGCCGTGTCGACACCGGCCACGTCGGCCCCGACACCGGCCACGTCGGCCCCGGCTCTGCTCCCGGCGGCCCCGGCCATGGCGGCGTCGGCCCCGGCGCTTCCGGTCGCCTCCGGGGCCTGCTCCCAGGCGCGGAACAGCACCGCGTCACGCTAGCGGGCCGCCGACGGCCGTCCCGCGCGCAGCCGCCACACCGTGGTGCGCTTCACCCGTACGCTCTCCAGCGCCTCGCTGACCGGCACGTCGTAGGCGGCCAACTCGTCGAAGCGGTCCCTGGGCAGGAAGGCGCGTCCGGGATCGCCGACCAGCACGGTGGCCCCGGAGCGGGCGGCGCGCAGCAGGAACCGCAGGACCCGGTTGGCCATCGCCTCGCTGTAGAACACGTCTCCGGCGAGCACCACCTCGGCGTCCCCGGCGTCCCGATCGAGGACGTCGCCGAGTTCGGCGTCGACGCGTACGCCGTTGGCCTCGGCGTTGAGCGCGACCGCCGCGACGGCCAGCTCGTCGACCTCCACCGCGCGCACGGCGGCGGCACCGGCCCTGGCGGCGGCGATCGCCACCAGGCCGGAGCCGGAGGCCAGGTCGAGGACCCGCCGGCCGGCGACGAGGTCCGGGTGGTCGGTGACGTACCGGGCGAGGCCCTGGCCGCCCGCCCAGGCGAAGGCCCAGAACGGCGGCGGCCGGTCGCTGCGGAACTCACCCTCGGTCAGCTCCCACAGGCCGATCGGCTCGTCCGCCTGGTGCAGCCGCACCTCGGGTACGAAGGCGACGGGGCCGAGCCGGGCGTGCAACTGGACGAAGGCGGCGGAGAGAGCGGACACCCGGTGATTGTCCATCGTGACCCCGTTCGGCGTGTCGCGGGTGCCGGGTGACCGGTTCAATACCGTACGTGAAAAGGGGCATCTTGCTTCACACCACGTGCGAACACGCCCGTCTACCGGCTGGCGCCCGGCCCTCATAGCGTTGCCGATGGAGGCGACCAACAGGAGGACAGATCGTGAGAAGGCTGTGGCGGAACACGCTACGGATCGGGGTGGTACTGGCCTGTGTCACCGGTGTGCACCTGGCCATGTCCGCGCCGGCACAGGCGGCGTTCGCCACCGAACTCAGCGGCCTGCCGGACCGGTTCACCGCCGGAGGGCGGGTGGAGACGGTCTCTGCCGTGGTGTCCCGCTCCGATCAGGGCGGCTGCATCAAGGTGCGTTGGTCGATGGTGGTCGGTGTGCAGGGCGTACGGCTGGACCAGGTGCGGATCGACCGGATCGAGGAGAACGGTTCGTTCCCGGTGCAGGTGCGGACCGAGGGCAACGCGGCGCGGTTGACCGACCGGCAGCTCGACCCGGGCACCCTCTGCCCGGGGCGTACGGTGACCGCCCAGTACCGGGTCGCGTTCGCCCGTGACGCCGACCCGGGGCAGGTCCAGCTCACCGTCGAGGCGTACGACCAGAACCTGCAGTTGCTGTCCCGCCAGACGGCGAACCGCGACGTGGTCGGCCGAGGGTCGGCCCGCCCCTCGGTGGCGCCCACCCCGACCGAGGTGACGCCGACGGAGTCGCCCCGGGAACTGGAGCCGCAGCCGACGGAGGACCCGCCGGAGGAGGGGCCGGGGGAGAGGGTCGATGCCGGTGCCGCCGGTGGCGGTGCCGCCGCGCCGGACGCCGGAGCCGCCGGCAACGTCTCGCAGACCGGGGCCGGGCTCGGCCTGACCGAGGTCGCCTTCCTGCTCGGTGGGCTGCTGCTGTTCCTCGGCGTCGGGCTGCTGATGCGGCTGCGGCAGTTGACCAAGGATCCGGAGCCGGTACCCGCCGACGGCGTCTCGGTGAGCGCCGCGGACCGCTGGGAGCGGCAACCCGGGCCACGCCAGCGGTGGCGGACGGTACCCCGTGACGGTGGTCGGCTGGGCTGACCGCTCGCGTACTTCACACACCGGGGGTGCGGCCGGCGCGGGTGATCCCGCGCCGGCCGCCGTACGTGCTCGCCCTGGTGTGTCGGCGGCCGGACGGGTCGTTACGGGGCCCAGCCGGGATCGCGGCCGAACGCGGCGATCAGCCGGTCCTGCTCGTCGGCCTGCGGCGGAACGTCGACCCGGTCGTGCACCAGCCCGTTGCTCCGGTAGCCGCCGACGGCGCGACTGAACCAGCGGGCGCACTCGGCGACCGCGTCGGCGTCCATCCTCGGGTCGGCACCGATCGCCACGGCCAGGTCCCACCCGTGCACGAGATGCTCGGCGAGCAGTTGATGCAGGTACTCCTCGGCGGGCGTGTCGCCGGCCGAGAGGTGCACGGTGCGGTCCAGCGCGCCGGGCGAGGCGGCGGCCAACTCGGCCTGTGCCGCCGCGTCGCGCGCCGCCACGACCGGGTCGTCACCGAGCTGGTCGCCGTCGTAGCGGTCGCCGACCTGCGCGATGGTCCGGCCGGCGAGTAGCGCGACGCTCCAACGCTGTTCCCCGACGACGTGGTTGACCAGGGTGTGGACGTCCCACCCCGGGCACGGGGTCACCGCCGACCACTGCCCGCCGCCGACCTGTTCCACCCGGTCGGTGAACTCCACCAGGCTGCGCCGGTACACCTCGAGCAGGTCCATGGCGTCATTGTCGTCGTCGCCGGCCGGCTCCGGTGGCGGTTCGCCAGGTGCCGACGTGCTCGGCGCGGTGTCGAGTGCCGGCGCGGTGGGCTCAGTCGAGCTGCGCGGGGTCGAGGCCCAGTTCCCGGGCGGTCACCAGGCGGACCCACTCGGCGAACTGCCGCCGGGAGATCACCCGGTCGTGCACCGCGAGCTGGACCGCCAGGCCGTCCATGACCGCGCTGATCCGCCAGGCCGCACCGGCCGGGTCGGTGCACTCGAAGACGCCCTCGTGGACCCCGTCGGAGATGACCGTGGCGAGGTCCTGGCGCCAGCGCAGGTCCAGCTTGCGGGAGACCTTCTCCAACTCCGGGGTACGCAGCGACTCCGACCACCCGTCGATCCACATGGACCAGGAGGTGGGCCGACCGGCGGGGGTGTAGAGCCGGAGGATGCGGCGGAGCTTGGTCAGCGGCGGGGCACTCGACCGGGTCACCGTGTCCAGCCGGGCCAGATCCTGCTCGACCGCGTACGCGAAGGCCTGCGCGAGCAGCCGTTCCTTGGTGGCGAAGTGGTAGAAGACCAGGGCCTGGCTCACCCCGGCGGCCTGCGCCACGTCCGCCGTTCGGGTGTTCGCGAGCCCACGCTGCACGATCACGTCACAAGCGGTGCGCAGCAGGGCATCCAGGCGGATCTCGGCCGCACGTCTCGTCACGCCCGTCACCGTAGCCCATCGAGGCGGACACGGCGTGTCACCAAACCCCTGGTGATCCGGCTTGCGACAGTCGGAACCCGGACACTCGTGTCTTCCGTCCCGGGTCGTCTCCCGAGCTGCGGTCCTTCCCTTCGGTCGCCCTTCATCGTCGGCCGCGATCAGGAGTATCCAGCACAGGCTCCTAGGAAGCTTACGGGGTGGGGTCTGTCACGCGCGGCGGAACCGGACGCGCCGAGTCGGGCCCGATTTGGCAAGCGTTCCACCGCTCGGCTAAAGTTCTCATCCGTCACCGGAAAACCGGAGACGTGCGGACGTAGCGCAGCTGGTAGCGCATCACCTTGCCAAGGTGAGGGTCGCGGGTTCGAATCCCGTCGTCCGCTCGGAGCTGCCGCCACGCGTGACGGGGGCAACCTCGGTGGGGTGGCCGAGAGGCGAGGCAACGGCCTGCAAAGCCGTGTACGCGGGTTCAAATCCCGTCCCCACCTCGGTGTAACAACAGCACGGGCGATTGGCGCAGTGGGAGCGCGCTTCCTTGACACGGAAGAGGTCACTGGTTCAAACCCAGTATCGCCCACCATCGATCGCAGATCGAGCGGCCCGCTATCAGATCCTGATGGCGGGCCGATTCGTGTTCGGCGACCGGCGCACATGCTTCTCGCGCACCGTCCCCCAGTGCTGCTGACGGTCCTCGTCGCCTGGGCCTCACTCCATCGTCGTGCTTTCGGCTGGCCGCCCGTGGCGACGACGAGGCGATGCACGATATGCGCGCGATGCCGAGTCCGGACATCGCGCTGCTGGTCTGCCCCGGACTCCGCCCCGGCGACACAACTTCATGGATGTTGCTGCCTCAAGGGGCACGCGAGGCAGCAACATCCATGAAGTTGCTGCCTCGGTCGTGTCGGAGGGCACCCTGAGAGGGCGGTCGGTGGTGACCGGCCGGCCCGTCACCTCCCGTGGCCGCGCCCTGGATGCCCCTGCGCCTCGGAGGCATCCGAGGCGCGGGGACGGTGGGGCGCGGGACGGTGGGGTGTCGCGCCCGTCGGGGCGACACGCAGCGCAGATGCGGTTGTGGTGGGAAAAGCGATGCCAGGAAATGCCGGTTACATTCTCGGCGCTCAATTCATGGTCATGTCGGCCCGTGGCGGTCGGCTAATATGCACCGATGCGCGTCGCTTCGCGATCCATTCTGTTCGGGTGCATTCGCCATGTTTCCAGTTGATCTGCCAACTGTCTGGGCCGGACGGGAAAAGGAACTGTCCGTGCTGCACGCCGCCGCCGAGGCCGCCGGCCAGGGCCGTGGCGCGGTGCTGTGGGTCGAGGGTGAGGCGGGAATCGGGAAGTCTTCCCTGGTCGCGGCCGGTCTCACCGGTGATGGGGGCGGCGACCGTGAGGTGCTGTGGGGGACCGCGGACCAGTTGTCCCACCGCTTTCCGCTGCGGGTGATGCTGGACTGTCTCCAGGTTCGGCTACGCTCGCCGGACCCTCGTCGAGCACGGATCGCCGAGTTCCTGCGGGACCGGCGGCCAGGGCTTTTCGCCGTGGACGACATCGCCTGTACGGCCACCGAAATGCTCGTGTCGCTGGTCGACGAGTTGTGCACGGACGCGCCCACGGTGCTGGTCCTCGACGACCTGCAATGGGCCGACGAGGCGTCGTTGATGCTGTGGCACCGGCTTGCTCTCGCCGTCGAGGAACTTCCACTGCTGTTGGTCAGCGCGACCCGTCCGGTGCCGACCCGGCAGGACGTCCAGACGTTGCGGGCCGCCACCCTGCGTCGGGGCGGCACCCTGCTCTCACTCGGCGCGCTCAGTCCGGACGACGTCCGCACGATGACCACCGGCGTCCTCGGCACGCCACCGGGGCCGGGACTCGACCGTCTGCTCGGGCGGGCCATGGGTAATCCGCTCTATCTGCGGGAACTGCTCGACGCCCTGGCCCGCGAGCAGAGCGCCGGTGCGGTGCCGAGCGGTGGCGAACTCTCCGACGACGCGCTGGACCGGGTGCCCGCCTCCTTCGCGGCGGCGCTGACCGACCGGCTCAGCGTGGTGTCGGCGGCCACCGCCCAGATGTTGCGGACCGCGTCGCTGCTCGGCGGGGAGTTCGCCGTCACCGACCTTGCCGCGGTGCTCCGCCGGACCGCGTCGGACCTGGCCGAAGGGCTGCAGAACGCGGTCACCGCCGGGATCGTCGTCGGTGTCGGCGACCAGCTCGCCTTCCGGCACCCGCTGATCCGTCAGGCGCTCTATGACAGCATGCCGGCCGCGCTGCGTGCGGCGCTGCACTGCGAGGCGGCGAGGACGTTGGCCGGTGCCGGCGCCGAACCGCTGCGGGTGGCCCAGCAACTGTTGGCGGCCGGTCACACCGGTGACGAGTGGACCCGGACCTGGGTCGTCGAGGCGGCACCGGCGTTGGCGGCCCGCGCCCCGGACATCGCGGCGGAGCTGCTGCAACGCGAGTTGTCGGTGAGCCCGCTCGACCGTGCCGACCAGGCCGCGCTCTCGGTGGAACTGGCCCGGGTGCTGCTCGACGCCGGGCGCCACTCCGAGGCCGCCGTCCGGGCCCGGTCCGCGTTGACGCTGCCGACCGAGCCGGGACAACAGGCCGAGATGTCCTCGATCCTGGCCCGCACGCTGTTCGGCCAGGGCCGCAACGAAGAGGCGTTGGAGGTCCTCGGTACGGCGCTGCGCCGTCCGGGCGTACCGGCGGTGTGGCGGGCCCGCCTGCTGGCCTCGCTGTCGATGGTCAACCGGGCGAGCAACGGCGACCTGGACACCGCGGACAGCACCGCGCGGGAAGCGTTGCGGGTGGGGGAGGAGGCCGGGGACGCCTTCGCCGTCGCGTACGCGTTGACCGACCTGTGGCTGACCCACTCGGTCCGCCGCGACCACGAGGCCGCCCTCGACTACGCCGACCGGGCGCTGGCCGTGCTGGGCGACGCGCCCGAGCACGCCGACCTGCGGACCTTCGCCTTCGACGGCCGGATCTTCAGCCTGCAGAACCTGGACCGGTGGCCGGCGGCGCAGGAGACCCTGTGGCGGGCCCGCGACCTGAGTCAGCGGGCCGCCGGGCCGGGGCAGGGCGTCTCGACGCTCACCGCCGCGGTGCTGTTGTACTGGCTCGGTCGCTGGGACGACGCGCTCGCCGAACTCGACGTCCTCGGGCGGGACAGCACGACGATCACGTACTCCGGGCTCCGGGAGCGCGGGCCGGCGCTGCTGTGGCACGGTGTCGCCGCGATGATCGCCGGGCGTCGCGGGAACAGCGCCGCCGCGACCGAGCACCTGCGCGCCGGTCTGGAGCTTCCCGTGCGTACCGTCGCCGACCGGGAGAATCGCGATTTCCTGCTCGCCGCGCGGTCGCTCGCCGCCGAGCAGGAGGGGGATCCGGCCCGGGCGCTGGCGGAGCTGTCGGTGGTCCTGGTGCGTGGGCCCGGTGAGATGACCCTGCTCCACCAGTGGACGCCGGGGCTGGTGCGGCTCGCGGTGGCGACCGACGACGCGGCGGCGGCCCGGGCGGCGGTGGAGTCGTGCCGGGCCGAGACCGCGGCGGAGACCCGGCCGGGGCGGGCCGCGGCGGCCCTGCGCCGCTGTCAGGGGCTGCTCGACGACGATCCGGCACCGCTGCGCGAGGCGGTCACGTACTACCGGTCGGTCGGGTCGCCGGTGGAGCTGACCGGCACGCTTGAGGACCTGGCGGCGGTGCTGGCCCGACGCGGCTCGTCGGCCGAGGCGAGGACGCTGTTGGGCGAGGCGGTCGACGGGTACGACGGTCTCGGCGCGGTCTGGGACGTGCGCCGGGCCGAGCGGCGACTCCGGCGGCTCGGGGTGCGCCGGGGCGTCCGGGGGCCCCGGCCGGCCCGCGCGCAGGTCGGCTGGGAGGCGCTCACCCCGACCGAGGCGCGGGTGACCGCGCTGGTGGCGGAGGGACGGTCCACACCGGACATCGCCCGGGAGATGTACCTGTCGCGGCGTACCGTGCAGACCCACATCTCCCACGTCCTCGGAAAGCTCGGCGTCCGGAGCCGGGTCGAGATCGCCCGCGAGGCGCTGCGCCGCGAGGCGGTGTCCGGCGTCGAGCCCTGACCCTCGGCCGTCACCGGAATCGGTATGCGTCAACTGACTGATGTCTGCGCGCGGTGATCGGCGCAGCATCGGTGGAGGGCACGGCGACCGATGGGGGACGGAGGAGTTCCGGAAGATGAGGTATTCGAGCCAGCAGCCACTCCGGGGACCGGCGGTCGAGGAACCGGAGCCGCCGACCGCTGCGCAGCCGCCGGACGCGGGCGCGCCACTCGTGGTCCGCTGCTTCGGCGGGTTCCATCTGGAGATGCCGGGGCGGCGGTTGGAATGGACGACGGTCCGGCCGAGGGTCCGCGCCCTGCTGCGTTTCCTGGCCGCCCACGGTGGTCGGCCGGTACACCGGGAGACCATCCTGACGGCGCTCTGGCCGGAACTGCCGGTCGGGTCCGGCATCCGCAATCTGCACGTCGGTGTCTCCACGTTGCGGGCGTTCCTCGAACCGGGCGTGCGGCGCGGCGAGTCCCGGTTCGTGCGCAGGGACGGCGAGTCGTACCTGCTGGACCTGCCGCGCAGCGCCCGCTGCGACGTGCGCTCGTTCGAGAACGCGGTGGCGGCGTGGCGTCGCAACGTGGGCGCGGGGCAGCGGGGCGTCGCGACGGCGGCCCTGCGGGAGGCCCTCGCCCAGTACGCCGGTGACCTGCTGCCGGAGGACGGGCCGGCGGAGTGGGTGGTGGCCGACCGCGACCGCTACCGGACACTGGCGGCGGAGGCGGCGGCGACGCTCGCCGCGTTCGAACTGGAGGCGGGCGATCTCGCCGGGGCGGCTGCGGCGGCCCGACGCGGACTGGAGATCGACGGGTTCCGGGACGACGCCTGGCGGGTGCTGGCCGAGGCACATCAGCGTTCCGGCGACACGGCGGCGGCGGCGCGGACACGCTGCGCGTACGACCGGGTGCTGCGCACACTCGGGGTGCCCGAGTCGGCCCGCGCGGCCTGAGCGCCCGCGCGGGCGTCGGGGTGCCGTGCGGGGCGACGCGGCACGCTCAGGGGCGGCGGAAGAACTCCACCTCGGCGATGGCGGTACGACGGTCGGCGGCGCTGCCGTAGCTCTCCCGGACCGTGAGGCGTACCCGCACCACGTCGTCGACGACCTGGTGGAAGGTCTGCGGACCGGCCTGGTCGGCGAGCTGGAGCGTCCGGCTCTCCGAGGTGCCGGCGCTGGTCCAGAGCGTCAGTTCCAGCACCGCCGGGCGGGCCTGCCGCAGGAACACGTCGCGCTGCGCCGACACGCCGGAGTGCACGATCAGGTCGAGCAGCCGGAACGGGGCGGCGAAGGTGAGTTCCACGTACTCCCCGCCACCGGCGCCCTCGGCGGTCGGGGCCCAGTAGCTGTTGCTGATCCCGTCGACGACCGCCTCCGCCGGGTGGTCGCCCGCCTGACTGGACGCCTCGACCGACACCGGGCTGATCGGCTGCGGGTCGGCGAGCCGGTCCCGTACGGCGTCGCCGGCCTGGGAACCGAACCGCGCCACGCCGTACGCGAGACCGGCGAGCAGGGCGACGACGAGCAGCAGCGCGGCGATCCGGCGCACCAGACCAGCGACGCCGGAACGGGGCCGGAACAGCCAGTTCAGTGCCCGGACCACGGCTCGACGCAGGCGACGCCACCACGATTCCCGCCCGGACGGACCGGTTCGGGCGCCGAGAGGGCTCCCGCACCGGCGGCAGAACCTGCGGTCCGGTGGGTTGCCGGTTCCGCACACCGGGCAGACGACGTCACCGGCACCGGCCTCGGTCGACCGTGGGCGTTGTCGGACGACGGGCCGGCGGGTCGACGGGCGGGCCGGCTGGACCGCCTCCACCACCTCCGCCGGCTCCGGCGCGGTGGCCGGAGGCCCCGAGTCCCGCCCGGCGGCCGAGGTCGGCGCAGCCTGTTCGGCGGCCGGGGTAGCCGGTGCCTGCTCGACGGTTGAGGTCGCCGGTGCCTGCCTGGTGGCGGGGGTCGCCGGGCTTTTCTCGACGGCCGCCACCGGAGCGTCGGCCCACGGTGTGAAGTCGTCGGATCGGTCAGCGGTCGGGGGTGCGCTGGAACGGGGCGTGGTCGACGGCCGGACGGGAGCGGGAGCGTCCGCGGACTGCTCCCAGTCGAGGAACGATCCGCAGACCCCGCAGAACGCGCTGCCGGGTTCGGCCGGTACGCACCGCTCACAGCGCTCCATTGTCGTCCCCTTCCGCCTGCTGCCCGTCGGCGACGACCCGGACCGTGCAGGGCACGTGCGCCGGTCGGTTCGCCTCCACCAGGGCCCGCAGCGCCTCCAACGGGACCCGGTCCGGCTCGGGTACCCGTACCGTCACGGTCAGGGCGGGCACCGCCGTTCCCGGAAGCGGCCCGCCCGATCTCGACGACCAGGTCGTGCCGCCGTTCTCGGTGATCTCCGGCCAGACCCCGAAGACCATCTGCACCTGCTCCGCCAGGCCCTGTGCGGTACCCCGCACCCGGTGTCGCGCCACCGCACCGGCGACCGCCTCACGGCGTTGCGCCAGCGTCCAGCCCGGTGCCGTCTCGGCCGCCACCCAGCCGGCGAGCCAGTCGACGAAGTCGGCCGGGGCAAGCCGGGGGTCCAGATAGGCGGCGAGGCTGTCCAGCGTCGAGTGCACCGGAGCCAGCACCTCGTCGAAGGCGGCGAGCAGCCGGCCGGTGACCTCGTCCGTCTGATAGATCGCCGGCAGTCGCCGGCCGAACGGATGCGGTGTGCCGAGACCCGCCACCGTGCCGCGCATGGGACATCCCTCTCCGGTCCTGGGCGGACCTAGCGTTCCTCCACCCGGACCTGGTGTTCGTAGGAGAAGGCCAGCGCGTGCGGGTCGAGGTCGACCCGGGACGTGGCCGTGCCGCGCCGGCCGGTCAGCGGGTCGGCGGGGAAGAGCAGCACCTCCTCCAGCAACGCGACGCCGGGCAGCGGCTGGAGCACCCCGAACAGTTCGCCGGCCTGCACCGGCCGGCCGAACGGCCAGCCCGTCCCGTCCGGCCCGCCGCGCAGCGGGTTGAGATAGCCGTAGAGCGCGTCGAGCACCGCCGTGCGGATCCGACCGGTCGCCGTGCCGGGCCGGGCGATCAGCCGGACCGCCACGGTGACGCCCTGGTAGAAGGGGGGTTCCACGCTCAGACGTACGCCGATGGGTCGCCGCGCGTCCAGGTGCGCGGCGATGGTGGCGAGCATGTCGTCGGGCGGGATCAGCTGCTCGAAGCGGAGTTGCTCCCCTTCGTCCGCGACCGCTTCCGGAACCACCAGCAGGCGTACGCCGCCGGGGTCGGCACCGTCCCCGGCGGACAGGCAGCGGATCCGGGCCGCCGCCGGCACGGCCTGCCCGGCGATGAGTTCGTAGTCCCGGGCGGTGACCGCCCGGTCCTGTGCCCGCAACTGCACCGGGCCCCGCTGACGGGCGCTCTGCACCGACTCGCCGTCCACCCCGCCGAGGGCGGCCTCCCGGTTCTCCACCCGGCTGACGTACGGCACCGAGCTGCGCAGCATCGATATCGTGCCCCGGGCCACGTTCCCGCGCCGCCCACCGCCGGTGCGGTAGCGCCGGACCCGCAGCCGGGCGCCGTTGGGCGGCACCGCGCCGTAGCGGCGTAGCGTTCCGTCGGGTTCGCGGACCGCCGGCCCGAACTCCACCTCGCCGGTGGTCCGGTCCACGGTCACGCACCGGTCGTCGGGACCGGTGGCGCCGAACGCGTCCACCTCGGTCCACTCCTGCCAGCCGGCGCCGTCGGAGACCTCGACCACGAACGGCTCGTCGTCGGGGAGCACCGGCGGGCGGGCCACCCGCAGACGCAGGCCCGGCACGCCCTCGGACTCGCCGAGGAACTCGCCCACCACCGTCTCGGCGTGCACCGCCTCGACGGTGCCGCCGATGGTGAAGGCGGTGGCGGCCCGGATCGTCGGGGACGCCGAGTAGAACGGCTGGCCGGGCTCGGCGGCGACCAGTCGGCACCGCAGCCAGCCGGCCCGCTGACCGCCGACGGTGGAGGTGGTGTGTCCGGCCGGTACGTGCAGCACCACGTCACCGGGCCGGTTGAGTCCGCCGGTGGAGTCGCTGTCCACCTCGCACTCCGTCCAGCGCGCGCCGTCCCAGGCCTCCCAGCTCACGGGCGGCTGCCGGGGGTCGACGCCGATGCCCTCCACCCGGCTCTCCAGCCGCAGCACCACCACGCAGGACGGGACCGCCGCGTCCAGGCCGAACAGCACCGCGTCGCCGACCGTCGGCGGGGTGCCGAAGCAGGCCACGTCCCGGCCGTCGAGCACCTGGTCGGTGCGGTCGGCGGCCGGACCGTCGGCGGGATGCACGCGCAGGTGGGCCAGCTCGCACGGCACGATCGCCAGGTCGGTGCCGGTGGCGAAGACGATGGCCTCCTCCGTCTCGGTGCGGACCGTGCCGGCCTCGGTTCCGGCCCGCAGCTGCACCGTCTCGGCCTGTGGGGCGGCCAGCCAGAACGTGAGCGCGGCCCGCGCGGCGGTCGGCGGGAAGAGGCGTACGCCGATCAGGTCGAGGAAGGCCAGGTAGTTCTTCTCCGGCACCCGGTTCAACCGGTACAGCAGCTCGTCGGTCATCTGCGCGAACGCCTCGACCAGCGTGACGCCCGGATCGGAGACGTTGTGATCGGTCCACTCCGGGCAGCGCTGCTGGATGAAGCGTTTGGCGTCGTCCACGAGGTGCTGGAAGCGCCGGTCGTCGAGGTGGGGCGCGGGCAGGACCATCAGTACGTCGCCTCCACCTCGACCGCGTCGTGCGACGGGATCACATAGAACGGGAAGACCAGGTTGCGGGGGTCGTTCGTCCCGCGCAGCACGTACCGCAGGTCGATGTAGAGGGTGCCGGCGGTCACCTCGTCGAAGCCCACGAGGACGTCGGTGACCTCGATCCGGGGCTCCCAGCGGTCGAGTGCGGCGCGGACCTCGAAGGCGACCTGCCCGGCGGTGTTCTCGTCGGCGGGCGCGAAGACGAAGTCGTGGATCGCGCAGCCGAACTCGGGGCGCATGGGTCGCTCGCCGGGTGCGGTGCCGAGGATGAGCCGGATCGCCTCGACGATCTCCCGCTCCCGGTTGACCAGCGCGATGCCGCCACCGGCGTCGAACCGCAGCGGGAACGCCCACCCGGCGCCGATGAACTGCTCCGCCACGTCGCTCAGCCTCCGATCGAGACGTTCAGGGCGCCGGTCAGGATCGTCGCCGAGCAGGTGGTCCGGTCGCCCACCCGGGCGGCCGGGAAGCCGCCGATCAGCACCTGCCCGCCCGCCCGTGGCGGGCTGGGCACCACCACGTTGCCCGGGCCGAGGACCAGGTGTGGTGGCGGGACCGGGCAGGTGCACACGGTGCCGACCACCGCCGCCGGTCGGCCACCGATGAGCACGCTGGCCACGCCGAGCAGCGGACCGGGTGTCGCCGGGGCACCCCCGGGCAGACCTGCGGCGGGCGGGCCGACGCTGCCGGTGGGTACGCCGTGGCCGATCCTGTCCCCGATACGGGCTGCTGCTGGCATCGCGTTTCCCTCCTCAGTTGATCCGGACGATCTGGCCGGAGATCGATACGCTGCGACCGGTGAGCTTCAGCTCGCCGGCCCCGGCGTCCACCGACACGCCCTGACCGGTGACCGAGACCGGCCCGCGCGACTCGACCGAGACGCCCCCGGTGCCGCGGACGGTGAGGTCGGTCTTGGCCTCGATCACCACGCTGCCGTCGCTGCGGACCACCACCGAGGTCCCGGCCCGGTCCAGGTGCACCAGCAGGTTGTCGGTGCCCTTCTGGGTGCGCAGCCGAACCCCCTGCGCCGCGGCGGCGACGGTCGGCCCGTCCAGCAGCTCGATCCAGTTGCCGGTGGTCCCGCCGCCGGTCGCCCGGCCGTTGCGGGAGGCGAACGAGAGCCGGTTCACCGCCCCGCTGGTCGGGTCGACGAGTGGACCGTCGTGCGGCGACGGCTGGTCGACGCCGTTGTAGAGCCCGCCGATCACGTACGGCCGGTCGAGCAGCCCCTGTTCGAAGCCGACCAGCACCTCGTCACCGACCTCGGGGCAGCAGACCCCGCCGCCGCCGGTACCGCCCAGTTGCACCGTCCGGACCCAGTCGGTCTCGTACTCGTCGTCCAGCCAGGGGAAGCGGAGCTTGACCCAGCCCCGGTCCCGGCGTTCCGGATGGTTGCGGTCCCGGACGGCGTTGGCGTCGGTGACCACGCCGACGGCCAGCCCCGGCATCCGCGACCGCAGCGCCGTCGGGTTGCCGCCGGTGAGGCCGCTCAACGACCGGTCCTGGGCACCGCTGACCGTCAGCCAGGTCTCGTAGAACCGCGCCGGCCCGAAGAGGTGCCGGCTGGCGGTCACGGTGTACTTGCCGACGAACGGCTTCCCGACGCCGCTGAGGGTGAACGGCACGCCGGTGCGCAGCAGCGGGTTCCCCCGGAGCGCCACCTCGAGTTCGGCGAAGCCGCTCGCCACCTGGGCGGCCAGCGACCGGGAGACGGTGTCGACCTCGGCCGCCGTCTCGTACGGCACGTCGGCGACCAGCATCTCGGCGTCGCCGAACCGCGCCGCCAACTCCCCGGCGGTCACCGGCAGGCTCACCTCGTCGCTGTCGCGCACCCGGGTACGGCCGATCACCGGCTGGCGGGTCCGGCGGTCCCAGCCGCGTACCTCGACGTCGGTGAACTGGCCGGCCGAGGTGACGGTGGCGTGCATGGAGAGGACGTTGCCGTTGACCTCCGCCACGAAGTCGCTGCGTTCGGCGGGCGTCTGCGTGCCCGGGGCGGAGGCGGCGCGGACCGGCCGGCGGAACACGAACCGTCCGTCGACCATCGCCACCTCGGCGTCGTTGTCGGCGGCCAGCATCCGGAGGAACTCCCAGTCGCTGACGTTGGGCTGCGCCACCACCTCGTAGACCACGGTGGTGGGATCGATCCGGCCGATCGGCAGACCGGCGAACCGGGCCAGTTCCCCGGCGATGTCGGACGCCTTCCGGTTGAGATAGCGGGCCACCCGTCGGCCCCGCCGGAGTCGGTGCGACAGGTCCAGGGCCCGGATCGTGGTGTACGTGCCGGTGCCGTCGAACTCCGTCTCGACGGTGATCACCTCGCCGGTGAACAGCGCGGTCTCGCCGTTGCGGTCGCCGGGTCGGACCGCTACGGTCAGCTTCTGGCCGATCGTGATGCCGACCTTCTCCACCATCAGCGAGCCGGGATCGCGGTACCGCAGGGTCGCCACCGCCGGCATGTTGACGCCGTCCTCGACGCAGCCGTACGTCAACTCCTCCGGCCAGGGGGCGGGGATCTCGTCGGTGGGCAGGCCGACCTTGAGCAGGTTGGTCAGGGTTCCGGTGGGCACGTGGGCTACCTACCTTCCGCGTCGGCACCGGACCCGACGGGCACCCGGGACAGGGCGGTCGGGACCTCGTCGGGGGCGGGCAACAGCAGCTCGGTGCCGGGCGGCAGTCGGCTCGGGTCGTCGAGGTCGTTCGCCTCGGCGATCACCCGCCAGAGGGTCGGGTCGCCGTACTCGCGGTGGGCCAGCAGCGGCAACGAGTCGCCGTCCACCACCCGGTGCACCCGACGCGCCGAGCGGGTGCCCGAGGTGGGGTTCTGGGCGGGCTTGCTGCCGTTGATCTCGGTCAGGTTCACCGCGCAGGTCGCCCGCAACGGGGTGCCGGAGCTGTCGAACAGCGTGTACGTCGCGGTGACCTGACTGACGTACGAGTAGAACGAGACGGTCTGGAACTGGCCCCAGGTGAACTTCACCCACGGTGGCGAGGGTGCCTTCGCCGCGATGCTGGCCGTGGTCGGCGTACAGCAGGACAGCAGGCTCTCCACGCGCTGCTGCACGGTGCGGCTGTGCGTGTCGGTGACGTCGAGGAAGACCGTCAGCGCGAGGTTGCGCGGCTCCGAGCCGGTGAACTCCGGGATACCGACCTGCTCGGCGCCACGGACCACGTGCGGGATCCAGGAGGCCGACTTGGTCAGCGTCAACTCGTTCGGGTTGAACATGAAGGTGATCGGGCCGCCGAGCGACCCGCCGGGACGGTTGCCGCCGCCCAGCGGCGGGTTGTAGCGCTGGAGGAACGCGGAGACCTTGCCGGTCGGCATGTCAGCCCACCTCCAGGAAGCCGTGGTAGGCGAGTTCGATGCTCTCCGTCGCGGTCTCCGAGCGGGCCGGGTCGAAGGACGGTCCGGTCCAGCGGACCAGGACGACGTCGGCCAGTCCCCACTGGACCAGCAGGGCCCGGTTGGGCTGTAGCGCCGCGATCTGGGCGGTGCCCCGGGTGACGCCCTGCGGCAGCTTGGCGAGCATCCGGGCCACCTTGGCGGTGTCCGGGATCAACGGTCGGGTGAGTGTGACGTTGGTGTAGCGCACCCGCGACGGCAGTTGCCAGACGAACCCGTTGTTGCCGCCCTCCTGGTGCTGCTCCACCTCGACCTCGCAGCCGAGCCCCTCGCAGGAGTTCCAGTCGCCGAGGTCGATGCCGTCGATGCGGAGCCGGAAGTGGACGCTGGTGCCGGGATCGATGTCGCTCACCGTCCACCGTCCAGCCACCGGCCGGAGCGTTCGCGTCCCCGCCGGAGTTCGGTCCGCAGCAGTCGGGAGATCGGTTCGACGAGGCGGTGGGCGAGTTCGTCCAGGGCCCGCCGGTCGAGGTGGTGGAACCGTTCGGCGCTGTCGCGGTCCTCGCGCCCACCGTCGCGTACCGCCTGCGCGCCGGTCGACCCGGCGGTGGCCCGGTCGGATCCGCCGGTCGTCGGGGCACGGGTGGCGGTCGAGGCTCCGGCCGCCTCCGGTCCCGTCCGCTGGACCACCGTGGTGGAGCGCGGCGGCGTCGGCGCGGGGCGAACGGTGTGGCCGCGCGGTGTGCGCTGGATCTGTGGTGTGCCGGTGGGCGTGCTCGCCGCGCGGGTCACGACCGCCGGGCGCGGAACCGGGCCGGCCAGCGGTGGCACCGACGCGGGGACGGTGGCCGCCGGGCGGATCGGTCCGGCGACCGGCCGGGCCGGTGACCGGGCCGGATGAGGCCCGGTGGCCGGGGTGGTCCGGGCGCCGGAACCGGCGACAGGTGCTTCTGGTCCCGCCATCGTGTGGGCCTTCCTGGTGCTTGCCGGAGTTCGGTTGGTCGTGGTCTCCGGTGCGCCGCCCGAGGACCGGACCCAGCGGACCGGCACCGCCGCCGAAACGGCAGGGGCGCGGGAACCGGCCGGGGTCCCGGGGTCCGTGCCGCGTCGGGGTGGCGCGCCGAGTCCGCCGGACCGTTGCAGGACCGGCGTCAGGGGTCGTTCGCCGAGGAGCGGGGCGCGACCCGCCGGTCGGTGGGCCGGGCCGGCGGGTCCGGACGCTCCGGCCGCCGTGCCGGGCCGCGTCGGAGCCGGACCGGCACCGGCCGTCGTCGTAGGCGCGGCCGCCGGGGAGTGGGCACGGCCGACGGGCGTCCGTGCCACGACGGGCGTCGCCCCCGGGTGGGGTCGCTCGGCCGCCGCCGGGGTGGTGGGCTCGGCGGGGTACGGCACCGGGCGCGTCGCCCGCTGCGGGAGGCCGGACCGGGCGGCATCCGACGGTGTGCCGCCGTTCGACGTCGGGGGCACCGGAGGCATGCTGCCGGTCCGGGGCGGGGATGCCGGGGCGGGGCCTGCGGCCCGGGCCAGGGGCGCGGTGCCGGCCAGCGGCGCCGAGGTCGGGCCTGCGGTCCGGGTCGCGGGCGCCGGGGGCGCGCCACCGGCACCGGCGCGGGGCGTCGAGGTCGGGCTTCCCGCTCGGCCCGGGGACGTGCTGCCGGTCCCGGCCGTGGGGGCCGGGCTTCCGGGGCGGGCCGAGGCCGTCTGGAGTGTGCTGCTGGTCCCGGGTCGGCCGGGACGGTCCATGGGCGCCGGAGGTGTGCCACGTGTCGGGGCGTCCGTGGGCATCGGGGCTGCCGGTGACGTGCCGTGCGGGCGGACCCGGGCGGTACTCGCCGACGGGAGGGCACCGGCGGCGGGGGAGACCGGCGGCGGCGCGGGTCGGTGGGCGGTGCCGCCGGAGTGGGGCGAGGGGCCGCCGGTGGTCTGCCGGGGCGGCACCGGGCCGGGGGTGGCCACCGGGCGGGCCACGATCCGTGGCAGGGCCGCGTCCGGGGCGAGCGGGGCTCCGAGGCCCACCGGCAAGCTGGGGGGAGGTACCGGCGGACCGCTCCGACCCGCCGGCACCTCCCGGAGCGGTGACCGACCCGGGCCGGACGGCCCCGCTCCGGCTTCCGACCTCGACGCGCCAGCACCGGATGGCCGTACCAGCGGACCGCTCTCCGGTCGGCCGGTGACGGCCCGGTCGGCCGGTGCGGCGGCCGGGGACTGCGGACCGGGTCCGGCGGGGCCGCCGGACCGGTGCGCGGGCGAGGTCCCGCCGCCTCCAGGCGGGGCCGCAGCAGCGCCGCCCGGCGAGCCTCCACCGACGACACTGGACCGCTGCACCGGTGCCGGGGTGCCGTCGCCCACATCGGACGGCGCGGCACCCGAGCCTCGACCTGCCGACCGGGGCAGTGGCTGGTCCGGGGCCGGACGGCGGGCGGACAGCACTGCCGGTGGCGCGTCCGGGTCCGGCGCCGGCATCACGATGGGCTCGCCGAGACCGAGTCGCGGGGGAGTGCCGCCGACGCGGGGAGCCCGCGCCACCGGGACCGATCCGGTCGTCCCGGTCGGCGCGGCAGGCGACGGGTCGCGGCGGGGCGGCGCGGTGGGTGCCGGGGAGCTGCCGGCCGGCGTGACCGGCACCGAGGCGCTGCCGGTCGGTCCGGCGGACATCGAGGCGCTGCCGGTCGGCGCGGTGGTCGGCGGGTCGCGGCGGGCTGGTGTGGTCGGCACCGGGGCGCTTCCGGTCCGTACCGGGGCGCTTCCGGTCTGTACTGCGGGCAGCGGGTCGTGGCGGGCCGGCGTGGTGGATGCCCGGTCCCGGCCACTCGACGTGCTGGGCACCGACGCAGGGCTGGTCGGCGCTGCCGTGCGGACGGCGGTGCCGGGGGCCGGTGCGGCAGAACCCGTGGGGTCCGAGCCGGACCGGGCAGCGGTGACGGGCGTCCGGGGAAGGTCGCTGGGGCCGGGTTGCCGGGCGGGCACTCGGCGCGGCGGCGCGGCGACCGGGGCGAGCGTCAACGGCGTACCGGCTCGGCGGGCCGGGGCGGGGCGGACCGGTCGGGACGCCACGGCGGTGGCCGGTGTCCGGGCCGGGCCGTCGGCCGGCGGACCGTCAGCTCCGGCCGGTGGTCCGGCGGGGGACCCCGACGGCGCACGGAGGACCGTCGGGAGCGCCGGGGCCGGTGGGCCCGGCTCGGCCGGGGAGGCGGCGGTGGCCCGGCGCTGCACCGGCAGGGCGGAGGCGGCGGGACGCTGTCCGGGCAGGGCGGTGCCGGTGGCGCGGGCCGGCTTCGCCGGGGGCACCGGGCGGAGCAGGTCGTGGGCCAGCCCGCTGGGCGCGTCGGGGCTGACCAGGTGGTGCAGCGGGCGTCGGGCGGTGGGGTCCTGCCAGGTGGCCAGCCGGTGCCGGAACCCGACCGGGTCGCTGATCGGCACCTCGACGCCGGCGAGCAGACGATCCATCGGCGGTACGCTGCGCCAGCCCCGGCCGTCGACGACCGGGGTGGGCGCCGGGTCGGCGACCGGGGTCGGGTCGACCGCGTCGGAGGGGACCGGTCCGCGCCACCGTCGGAGCAGGTCGCGTACGCCCATCGTGGATCACCGCCCCTCGTTGACGCGGGTGTTGATGGCGGCGATCTCCGCGACGAAGCGCCGTCGTTCGTCGTGACGCAGGTCGAGGATCTCGTCGCGGGACCAGTGGAAGTGGTAGGCGACGTACGCGACCTCCTCGTAGAGCCGGTCGGTCGCGTACGTCACGATTCCCCCGGGCGACCACCGGCCAGGTCCACCTCGAAGTCCGAGGTGCAGTGCGGGCAGGTGACCGCCGCGCGGGTGTGCCCCTCGGCGTTGATGCGGCGATAGAAGTCCTGCAGGAAGGTCAGATCCGAGGCGAACAGGCGTTCCACGTGTTCGGCCCGTACGTCGGTGATCGTGCCCAGCCGGGTGACGACCATGCTGAGCAGCACGACCGACAGGTAGGCGGGGTTGTCCTTGACCCGCAGGTCGACGAGCGGGCCGAGTTCGTCGCGGGCGGTCGCCAGCCGCATGGTGCCGTGCCGGTGCACGGTGCCGGCCTCGTCGACGTACCCGCGAGGGAGTTCGAAGGAGAACTCGGTCTGGAGCCTCGGCGGCTCGGGCGGTGGTGTGGCCCGGCCGGCCGGGGCGGCCCCGGAGTCGGAGTCCGAGCCGTCGAGCGGCTCCTCCGGGGCGGTGTACGAAACGGTCCGTCGTCTCATCGACCTCACGGCGTGCCGACCCGGCCCGGGCAGGGCCGGGAGTGGACGCCGCTACCTCCCTTCACGCGGTACGTGGCGGTGCGCCTCACGAACTGGTGATCTCCTCGAAGACGATCGTGATCTTCTCGGTGGCCGGGGAGGTGTCACCGGCCCGCAGGCTGGGGCCCTCCCACCGGCTCACCCAGGCGTTGGTCAGGTCCCACCGGCGCTGCTCCGAGTTCTCCGCGTCCACCACGATGACGCTGATGTTCTGCCGGGCCGTGTTGATCGCGCCCTTCTCGTACGTGTCCTTGATCCATTCGGTGAAGGCGCTGCTCTTGTCCAGGCCGCGGGTGATGGTCACCTCGCCGCCCTTCCGGGCCCCCGGGATCTTGCGGATGATGTACTCCCCGGTCGGGGTGACCTGGGTGACCTCGATCGCGTCGAGTTCCACGGTGAGGCCGCTGACCTCCTGGACCGATTCGACCCGTGCCTTGCCGAGTTCCACCTGGAACCGGTGGGTAACGAAGGTATCGCCCGTCTCCGCCATCGCTGGCTACCGTCCTTTCCTAGCCGTCACAGGTCTGTGGTGCGTACGCGTCGGGTCACTCGGAGACGAGGCTGGTGCTGTCGGAGTACTGCGACATCCGGAAGACGACGAACTCGGCGGGGCGTACCGGGGAGACGCCGACCTCGCAGACCACCCGGCCGAGGTTGACCGACTCCGGCGGGTTGGTCTCCCGGTCGCACTTGACATAGAACGCCTCGGCGGCCGTGCTGCCGAACAGCGCCCCGCTGCGCCACTCCTCGGTGAGGAACGCGGCGATGTTGCGCCGGATCGTCCCCCAGAGCCGCTCGTCGTTGGGCTCGAAGACCGCCCACTGGGTGCCGAGCAGGATCGACTCCTCGATGTAGTTGAACAGCCGGCGCACGTTGATGTAGCGCCAGGCGGGGTCCGAGGAGAGGGTCCGGGCGCCCCACACCCGGATCCCGCGACCGGGGAAGGTGCGGATGCAGTTCACCCCGATCGGGTTGAGCAGGTCCTGTTCGCCCTTCGTCACCGAGTTCTGCACCTCGATCACGCCCCGGAGCACGTCGTTCGCGGGTGCCTTGTGGACCCCGCGCTCCGCGTCCGTACGCGACCACAGGCCGGCCACGTGCCCGCTCGGCGGCAGGAACCGGTGCTGCCCGCTGGCCGGGTCGAACACCTTGATCCAGGGGTAGTAGAGGGCGGCGAACCGGGAGTCGTACCCGGCCTCCTCCTGTCGCCAGGTCAACACCTGCCGGGCGGTCAGCTCCGGCGGCGGGTCGAGCAGCGCCATCCGGTCGCCCATCTGCTCGCAGTGCGAGATGACCGCCAGTTGGACCGCCTTGACGTCCTCCAGGCTGATCCGGCCCTGCTGGTAAGCGCTCATCAGGTCGGGCACCGCGACCATGGTGATCTCGTCGACCGCCTCCAGCCCACCGAAGCCGGTCCTCGCGTCCGCGTCACCGACGTAGTCGTCGGCGGAGATCCGGGCGGGCAGCCCGGCGTCCTCGGTCGGCACCGGCGGTACGCTCACCGACTGCTTCGAGGGCCGCGCCAGCGAGCCGGCCGGTGCCGCCTCCTCGACCGCGATCAGCTTCGACCGTTCCCGCACCTGGTTGACGACGTACGCCTTGGTGTTGCGCTTCGCGGAGACGTCGAACGCCTCCCGTTCCGTGCCGCCCTGCCGGACCACCAGCCGGAAGCGGTCCTCCGGCACGGACTCGCCCTCGACGTCGGCCACCTCGACGGTGAGCTCACCGCCGTCACCGGAGCCGGGCAGGGCGGTGACGGTGTAGGTGCCGAGCGCCACCGACGGCCCGGTGACCGTGCGGCCCGCCCTGGTCGTCCCGGTCGCCTCGGTCGCAGTCTCCGACGCACCGACCCGCACCACGTAACAGATGCCGCCGCCGTTGGCGAAGTAGCCGTACACCGCGTGCGCGAGGTAGGCGTCGTCGAGCGCCTCCCCGAACGTCTGGACGAACTGGCTCCAGTTGGTCACCAGGGTCGCGGTGTGCAACGGCCCCCTGGCGGCGAAGCCCACGAAGGCGGCGACGGCGGTGCCCACACCCTCGATCGGGCGTGAACCGCTCGGCACCTCCTCCACGTACACCCCGGGTGACAGGTACGACGGCATGACACGCTCCCTCGGGCACGACGGCGATCCGTGAGGAGAAGTCTGGTCACGCCCGGTGCCGGCAACCATGACTCGACGGGCGGGCGGCGGGGAAGCGGCCGCTACCCGAAGGGGCAGTCCACCGGGAGTGCCGTCAGATGGCGGATGTCTTTCCGGACGGAGGCCGGAGAGGCTCCGCGTACCCGGGGGACACCTCGGAGTCTCCGCCGCGTTCGCGGCCCGGATCCCGGGAGTGGTCGATGCCCATCCTCAGGCGAGACGTTCCCGCCGGGATCGTGCTGGAACCCGCCGCCCGACAGTTCGCCGAGGCGACCGCGCGCCCGCCGTACCCGCACGAGCTGGGGCCGGAGCGGAGCCGGCGGGTCCTGGACGACCTCCAGTCCGGGAACCTGGCCAGGCCCGACGCCGACCTGGACGAGCGGGTGGTGCCCGGCGGGCCCGGCGGCGAGATCGTGGTCCGGGTGGTCCGGCCGGCCGGTGCCATCGGCCGGTTGCCGGTGATCCTCTATCTGCACGGGACCGGCTGGGTCCTCGGGAACTGCCGCACCCACGACCGGCTGGTCCGGGAGTTGGCCGTCGGCACCGGGGCCGCGGTGGTCTTCCCGTACTACAGCCTCGCGCCCGAGGCGTGCTATCCGGTGGCGGTCGAGGAGTGCCACGCGGTGCTGCGCTGGCTCACTGGTGCGGGCGCGGCCGACCTGGACGGGGAGCGGATCGCGGTGGCCGGTGACTCGGTGGGCGGCACGCTCGCGACGGCGGTGACGCTGCTGGCGAAGCGGCGCGGTACGCCGAGACCGGTCGGTCAGGTGCTCTTCTATCCGGTCACCGACGCCCGCTTCGACACCGCGTCGTACCGGATGTTCGCCGAGGGCTTCCACCTGCGCCGGGACACCATGCGCTGGTTCTGGGACCAGTACGCGCCGGACGAGGCGGTGCGGGCCGAGGTGGCGGCCTCACCGCTGCGGGCGGCCCCGGAAACCCTCGCCGGACTGCCACCCGCGCTGGTCATCACCGCCGAGGCCGACGTGCTGCGGGACGAGGGTGAGGCGTACGCCCACCTGCTGCGGTCGGCCGGTGTGCAGGTCTCGGCGACCCGCTACCAGGGGATCGTCCACGACTTCGTGATGCTCGACGCGCTGCGCGGCACCGAGGCGGCCGAGGCGGCCATCAACCAGGCGGTCACCTTCCTCAAGCGGACCCTGCGGCTGGCCTGAGCGGTGCGCCGCCGATGCCCGCCCGCGTCGCCGGCACTTCCCGATCCGCCCCGCGTGCCTTACCCGGAAATGTGCCCTCGCGGTCACCGTCGACTGCCCACCCGGCCGCGCAGACTTGCCGGACGGCAGGAAGATCCAGCGGGCCGGAAGGAGCACGATGCGGGCCGGAGAGTGGCGCCAGGACCAGGGCGAGCGCGATACAGCAGGGTCGGTCCGTCGCGGTGGCACCACGTCCGGTGCCCGGCCGGAACATCCGATCATGGCGCTTCAACACGCCGCCGGGAACGCGGCCGTCGCCGCGGCGATCTCCGGTGACCACGGCAGCGCACCCGCCCTGCCGGTGCAGCGGGCACCCGGCGGTGCCCAGTCGGCCTCGACCGAGCAGGCGGCACCGGACTACACCGCGCGGCTGTCCCGGGGACCGCTGCTCAGCGCCGCCGAGCGGGAGGCGGGTCCGGACAGCGAGACCGGGTCGCGCGAGGAGGCACAGGCGTACCTGGACGCCAGCAAGTACTACGACTGGCTGCAACTGCCGCCGGGGAGACGGCTGTTCGTCGCGACCCTGGCCTGGGAGCAGCGGGCGGATACCGCAGGGATCCGCGACACCCCCGCGTACGTGCTGGCCCGGGGCATCATGATGCGCTCCGCACCCGAGGGCGACCCGCTGCGCGAGGAACTGGAGGCGGAACTGACCAGCGACGTGCGCGACACGTTCGCCGCCACCCTCGCCGCCCAGGATCTCCAGGCCGGCCAGGAGAACACCGAGGGACTCAGCGCGCAGCAGATCGATGAGTTCAACCGAAAGAACCAGCAGGCCAACACGCTGCTCCGGCGGCTGTTCGTGATCATCCAGCAGGGTCTGGAGGTGGCCGGGGCCGAGGGCAAGAACTCGGCGGACCGGCAGTGGCGCCGCCACACCGGCGCCGTGGCGCGGGCCCTCGCGCACGGCGGACGGGTCAACGTCCGGGTGGAGATCCCCCGGGAGGAGACGGCGGAACCGATCGGTGGCAGGTCGCTGCCGGAGTGGTTGGGGATGCGGAACCTGCCGAAGCGGGCGTTCAGCACGCACGACATGACCGGCGGCAGCGAGGAGACGCTGCGCGAGGTCGGCGCTGTGAAGGCGACGGCCGGCAAACTCTTCAAGTACCCCCGTCGTGACGAGCGTGGCGCGGACATCGCGGCCGGCGGGATCGGCAGCCGTGACTTCAACGGTGACGTGGTGCTCCCCAACGGCGTGCACGGCCACATCCTGCTCGTCTACAAACCGCCCACCAGCAGCGACATCGGCTGGCTCCAGATCGGCCTGGAGACCACCGCCCCCGAATCGGTGGCGGATACGTTGCTGCACGCGGTCGGGCTGTCCAAGCCGGATCCGAACGCCCCGAGGAATCCGGTCGGATACCGCCACACCGCCAAGTCCACCGAGGCGACCGCCAACCCGGCGTCCAGCGTCGGCGGGCTCAAGCAGGACAAGATCGGGGTGGGCAAGCTGGACACCATGCGGGTCACGCTCGGCGGCGACTGGCTGAGCAAGCTCAAGGCGGAGGACGCCAAGTTGACCGAGCAGATCGGCCGGGCGGACCGGGACGAGAGCAGGCTGCGGGAGATCTTCTCCGCGCTGGTCGGCACCGGCGACGACTACGCACAGCTCGTCGCCGACGAGCCAGCCGCCGCCGCGCCCGAGCCCGACGCCCCGGACCGGATCGGACCCGCCCCGAGGTGAAGCCAGCTTCGGTCATCCACCGAGAGACACCACTCGGGGCCACCATCGACGGCCCGCCACTATCGGCCCACACCGCGCATGTGGATGTTCATTCCTCATCTGCGCGCCGGGCGACTGCCGATGCCCCTACTGCCCCTCATCCGGGGCGGGTTGCCCGGATTGCTTATCTAGACTCGGCAGCGGTCCCCAGGTCAGCGACTTCGAGTACGCGCTGTTGGTGAGCACGTCTTCGATAGTGGTCGCCTCGACCCCCTTCGTTCCCTTGTCCAGCTCATAGATCTCGTGTCCATCATCCCCATATCGGGTTTGGGCTGCATTCTCCTTGTTCTTTCGGGTGTTGCCGGTCGAGAGTGCCACGTGTGCGGCGGCCCCGAAGATGACCACATACCCCTTGGGAATTTTCATTCCTAGATCGATGTTGACCGCGAGTTCGCCGTCTTCTGCCACCAGCCTCCCGGCGGGTGAGTTCAGGATTTTCTGCGCAAAGACAGGGGCGGCCTCGGCGTCGTCGCGATAGATGGCGTCATTGATGTAGCCTGCGTCGACGAGGTTCTGCTGATGTGCGGCAAATAGAACCGCTTCCCAGCAGTTCATCTTCTGCGGGTTCGGTAATTCGCCGCGCAGGAATCGGGCGAAGTCCTTTCTTCTGCTCATCGCGCGCGGTAGCCTCAACTTCTTGATCGCCTCCTCCGGGAAGCTGGCCCCGTCCCACTTCAGCTCTCCTTCGAGTTCGATCATCTTGTCCGCGTGGCTGGATTCCGCCTTTTGGAACTCCAGGGCCTTCGACCCGAAATCGTCGAGCAGGGTGTCCAGTGCCTCGGGAGTCACTTTCTGGACATGTTCTTGCATATTCTCTGTCGACAAGCCGCGCTCGTCGATGAGCCACCGCGTGAAGCGGGAGCGCCATTCGTCGTCAGACCAGGAAATGTGCTCCTGGTTCGACTTCTCCTTGACTTTGGCCGCATACTCGTCATTCGTCATCCGCTGCACGGCCGGCTGCTCCTTCCCGGCGATGGATCCACCGCCGACGTGGGGCCGTGCGGGATTCTGCGGGTGGCGTCGTTCACCGGCTCGCGCTGCTGCCAGGGGTTGCTCGCGTGACGGGGCTCCCATCACGCGATTGGCGTTCGCCTCCGCCGCCCGCTCGAAGGCGTCGCCCGGGTCGGAGACCCGCTGGCCGTGACCGTTGTCGGTGCCGGCGACCGGACCGGAGCGCTGCTGGATGACGTGGGTGAGTTCGTGGGCCAGGGTGTGCCGGTCGCTCCCGCCCCGGCCGATCACCACGTGCGATCCCGACGTGAAGGCGCGGGCGTCCACCTCCGCCGTCGAACGCTCGGCGAGCGCGCCGGTGTGCAGGCGTACGTCGGAGAAGTCGGCGCCCAGCCGAGCCTCCATGTCCTGCCGTACCGGCCCGGCCAGCGGGCTGCCTGAGGAACGCAGCACCTCGTTCACCGCCGACCGTTGGATCGGTTCGGACTCGTGGCCGTGGTCCGGGTCGGCGCAGCGCATCCGCTGCACCGCCCGGGTGGCGGCGGCGTTGCCGGCCCGGTGTTGCAGGTCCAGGATGGTGGCCGCCGCACCGGTCGGCCCGACTCCGGTTGCCCCGACGGGCACCGCACCCGTCTCCGATCGGGCCTGCTCGGCACCGGTGGTCTCCGGTCGGGCCGGCGTGACGGGGCGGGCCGAGACGTCGCGGCCGGCTGGATCGTGTGCTCGCATCGCTGCCCTCTCGTCAGTGGACCCGCGCGGGATCCCCGCGTGGTTGGTGCACGCCGAACTCGCTCTCCAGCAGCAGCCGGCCGAGCTTGCGGTACTCCCGCTGCACCGCACCGACCAGGTCCGCCATCCGTACCGGCCGGCCGGCCTGCGCCGCCAGGTAGGCGGCGGTCACCACGCAGGCCCGGATGCTGCCGCCGGCCAGCTCGAAGCTGCGGGCGCAGAAGTCCAGGTCCAGGTCGGGGTCGCGGGGCAGTTCGGTGCCGAGGCAGCGGTCCCAGAGCGCCCGCCGCTGCGCCACGTCCGGCATGGCGAAGTCGACGATCAGGTCGAGCCGCCGGGTGAACGCCTCGTCCAGGTTGGCGCGCAGGTTCGTGGTGAGCACCGCGACGCCGTCGAAGGACTCCATCCGTTGCAGCAGGTAGGCGCTCTCCAGGTTGGCGTACCGGTCGCGGGCGTCCTTGACCTCCGACCGCTTGCCGAAGATGGCGTCCGCCTCGTCGAACAGCAGCAGCCCGTTGACACCAGCCGCCTCGGTGAAGATCCGTTCCAGGTTCTTCTCCGTCTGACCGACGTACTTGTCCACCACCGTGGACAGGTCCACGACGTACAGGTCCAGACCGAGGTCGGCGGCGACCACCTCCGCCGACATGGTCTTGCCGGTGCCCGAGTCACCGGCGAACAGCGCCAGCACCCCGCGCCCCCGCCCGCCACCGGGACGCATCCGCCACCGGCCGAGTACCCGGTCCCGGTACCGCACCCGCAGGGCCAGCTCCCGCAACTGGTCGTGCACCTGGTCGGGGAGCACCAGATCAGCCCAGCCGACGCCGGGTTCGATCCGCCGGGACAGCCGGGCCAGGCCACCGGCGTTCTGTCCGCGTACCCCCGCGCGCAGGTGGTTGGCGTCCACCCGGTCCGCGCCCGCGAAGAGCGCGAGTTGGTCGGCGGCCTGCGCGGCCCGCCGGATCTGGTCCGGGCCGAGCAGGTACGCCGCCAGCTCCCGCGCCGGGTCCACGCCGTCGGTCCAGCCCTCGGGCCGGTCGGAGGCCCGCGCCGCGCCCGCCGTGCGCCACAGCCGGGCCCGGCCCTGCTCGTCCAGCGGCGTGGCGGTGACCAGCAGCGGCGCCTGCCGACTCCAGTGCGGATCCCACTCGACCGTCCCGGTGAGCAGCACCGGCACCGGCTGGTCGGTGACCCGACGCAGCAGCCGGGCATGTGCCGGCACGCCGATCGGGTCGAGTGCCTGGACCGGACCGGCGACCAGGCCGGCACCGCGCAGCCGAGCCTCCCGCACCACCACGGCCAGCACGTCGGCCGGGGCCGGCTCGGCGGCCAACGCGTCCAGGTCGAGCCGGAGCACCGCCCAACCGGCCGAGAGCAGCGCCGCGACCCCCAGGTCGTCGGCGACGGCGCCGGGCTGTTCCCGCAGGTAGGCCCGGCGCACTCCGGCGCGTACCGCCGCGCCGAGGCGGTACGCGGTGTCCGGCGGCGGGGCCGTGTCGTCCCCGACGGGCCAGGCCAGCTCGGTGAGCCGGGCGTCGACGGTGTCGTCGCCGAGCAGGTACCCGGCCACCCGGTCGGGCACCCGCAGCGACCGGGACAGGTACGGCTGGTCCGGCTGCTCGACCAGCAGCAGCCCGCCGCCGACCAGGGGTGCGGAGGCGGCGAACCGGGACCGGCCGGCGACCGCCGAGGCGGGCAACCCGCACAGCTCCAGGGCCAACCCGATGGTGGCGCGACGCCGGCTGACGTCGTCGTTGAGGTAGCCGTAGAGCTTCTCGTACCGGGCCTCGACGTCGGGCAGCAACGCGACCAGCAGGAAGTCCACGTCCAGCGCGCTGAGTCCGAACCGGCGGGCCAACCGGAGCAGTCGCGGCTCGTGTCCGTCGGGATGTAAGGAGGGGTCCCCTGCTAACGCCTCGTGTATAGCAGGGGACCCCTCCTTACTCGGCACCCCGACGGTTGCGGCAGCTCGGGTAGGGGCGACAGCCAGGCGTTCGGCGTGGTCGGCCGACACGTACAGCCCACGGAAGGCGTCGTCCGGGTCGGGGTCGTCCCGGCGGCGCTCGGTCACCGCGCGGCCTACCCGCGCGGCGAGCAGCCCGAGCCGCTCCGACAGGTACGCCGTGTCGTCCGCCTCGCTCACCGCAGACCGCCCGGCCCGGGGAACCGACCGTCGCCGTCCCGGCGGGGGTTCGCCATCGTGTGCGTACGCCGACTCACCCGCGCCCCGGCGACGTCGCCGACCTGGACGGTCCGCTCCCGCACCGGCGGGGCGGCCGGCGACCGGCGGGTCGAGACCGGGGCGGTGACCACCAGGTCCAGCGATGGTTTGAGCTCGCCCCCGAGCGCGGTCCAGACGTCGGCCAGGGCACGTCCCTCGCCGGGCGGCGCGGCGACCGACAGCGGTACGGCCAGGCCGAGCGCGGCCAGCGATCCGGTCAGCCGCTCGGTCGGCACCTCGTCGTAGCGGATCAGACCGGCCAACAGGGTGGCGAGCAGGCGGTGCTCGTCGGTGGGTCGGTTGGTCCACGCGGTGACCAGATAGGAGAGCGCGAAGAAGTGCGGGGAGTCGTGCCAGGCCACCGTCTGGCCGGTGTCGTCCCGCTCGGCGACCCGCCCCTGGAAGTACCGGGACCGGTCCTCGCGGATGTCGTAGAGGAACAGGTTCACCGTCGGTGCGTTGCGGCGGGTCGCCCAGTCCCGGGTGGGTGCGTCGAACGACACCTCCACCCCGGTACCCGTCAGCGCCTCGGTGGCGACCAGCCCGCGCAGGGCCTCGTCGATCTCGTGTATCACGCGCCCGCTCCCATCGTCGTCACCAACTGCGGCGCAGCAGTCCGGGCGGTTGCTGGGCCGGCAGCACCACCAGGAACGGGGTGTTCACCGGGCGGAACCCGGTGCCGGTGGCCACCGCCCGGCGTTCGCCCAGCCGGTCCTTCGGCAGCACCAGCACCTGGCCGGTGAAGGTGCCGTCGGCGGCCGGACGTACCGGTGCGGCGGTCGCGGTGATGCCGACGTCCCAGGCCAGGCGCACCGGTTGGCGAGGTGGGAAGTCGAAGCCCCGGATCGTGGCGACGAAGCCGGGCGGTCCGATCCCCGGCACCGCCTCGATACGCGGCTGGAGCACCCGCAACCGCGCGGTGGCGGTGTCGTTGTCCGGGTCGGCGTTGCCGCCGGTGGTGGAGACGGTGCCCCGGACGGTCGTGTCGAGGGCCGCGCCGGGGGCGAGCGTGCCGCCCACCGTGGCGGCGGCGCCGGGGGCGAGGTCCGGCACCGGGCAGCCGTCGTCGCGGCAGTCGGGCAGGAGCCCGCCGGCCGGTACCCCGTCGGGCAGGCCGGCGCGGACCCGCAGGCCGGTCGCGGTGGTCCCGCCCGCGTTGCGCACCGTGTATCGGACGGTGACGACGCCGCCGACGTAGCCCGGCTGCGGGTCGACCGAGACGGTGATCGTCGGGTCGGCCGGGCTGTCCGGCGGTGCGGGTACGACCCGGACGGTAGTCACCGTGGCGTTGTCCGACGGGTCCGCGTCGGTCGGGCTGGTCTCGACCGACCAGCCCACCTCGAAGCTGCCGGCAGCGTCGCCCACCAGGTCGACCCGGACCTCGACGGTACGTCCCACCTCCAGGCGGCCCAGCGCGCAGCGCAGGGTGGCGAGCACGCATTCACCGGCCGACGTGTCGAGGCCGGTCACCGACAGCCCGGCCGGTACGCGGAGGGTGCCCTGGACGTCGTCGGCGGCGGTCGGCCCCTGGTCGGTGACGGCGAACCGCAGCGAGGTCCGCCCGCCGACCGTGGTGGTGGGCGCGGGCGCCGACACGCTGGTGGCGACGTCCACGCGGCGCTGCCAGCTCGGCTCCTTCTGCCGTCCGGGCAGGTGCCCGGTCAGCGGGCCGACGGTGCCGGCGGCGAGGTCGTAGCTCCACAGTGCCTCGGGCGAGTTGTTGCCCTCGGCGCGGCGGGCCGAGAAGGCGAGCCGCTGGCCGTCCGGCGACCAGGCCACGTCGCGGGGCTGGTGCGGGGCGTCCTCGCGATCGGGCACCGGCAGGGCGCACGACCCGCCACCGGCGGGCAGCAGCAGGCGGCAGTCGCCGTCGTCGAGGTCGAGCAGGACCACGCCGTCGGCCTCCCGGTTGAAGGCCAGTTGGGTGCCGTCCGGGGAGAACGCGGCGCTGTCGTCGACGACCGGGCAGCCGATGCCGCAGATCGTCTCGGTCAGGTCGGTCTGCTCCAGGCCGTTGCCGGCGTTGGCGGTCCAGATGTGGGTCGACACCTCACCCCGGTAGGTGCCCCGGGTGAAGGCGAGCTGGGTGCCGTCGGGCGACCAGGCCGGCTGGGTGTCGTCGAGTCCGGCCAGCGGGGCCGGGACCGGCAGGTCCAGTAGGAGCTCCCCGTCGACGGCGTCGACCACCTCGATCCGGGACGGGGTGCGCCCTCCCGGCCCGTCGCCCGGCGAGTTGCGGACCAGGGCCAGCCGGGTGCCGTCGGGCGACCACGCCGGGTCGGTCTCCCGGTCGCCGCTGCCCCGCCCGGCGATCGGCAGCAGCCGGGGCCGACCCCCGTCGGCGTCCACGATCCACAACCGTTCGGTCCGTACGCCGTCGACCGTCTCGAACCGGGTGACCGCGATCTGTCGCCCGTCCGGCGAGTACGCCTGCCGCTCGAACCACGGATCACCGTCCACCGGCTCCCAGAGCAGCATGGAGTCGTCGAGTGCCCCCGGGTCCTCGCGCAGCACCGACACACCCAGGTCCCGCGGGTCCACCCCGTCGGGCCGGATGTCCTGGAGGGTGGCAGTGGTCCGGTCGAGGGCGCTGGTCCGGCCGACCAGCAGCGACTCGGTGTCGCTGCCGGGCGCGGAATACCAGGTGGGATGGCTGACGTCGCGATTCTCGTTGAGCCGTTGCACCACCACGCACTGGCACACGTCCTCCTGCACCAGCACCGAGTAGAGCCGGTCCACATCTCCGGTCGTGCCGCCGTCGGGCAGCGTCCGGCTGACGAACGCCACGGTCGCCCCGTCGGCCGTCCACGCCGGCTGGCGGGCCTGCCAGCCGCCGGGCAGCATCTGGGTCCGTGCGGTGCCGTCCGGGGCGATCAACCACACCTCGGGAGCCGGTTCGGCCGGCCCGACCGTGTAGGCGAGGCGTCCGTGCGCCGGGTTCGGGTCCCAGGCCGGCTCGGCGGCCCCGGTCGGCTCGGTGGTGACCTGGGCGACCGGACCGCCGTCGGCGGAGATCCGATAGACCTGGGGGAGCGTGGCGTCGCCACGCAGGCCGGCGAAGGCCAGCGTCGTGCCCTCCGGCGACCAGGTCGGCCACCTGTTGTCGCCGGTGCCGTCGGTGACCCGTCGGCTGTCGCCGGTCGCGACGTCGACCACGAAGACGTCGTGCGCGCCGTCGGCCCGACCGGCGGCCGAGCTGTACGCGATCCGGCTGCCGTCGGGGGAGAGGACCGGCCGGGACTCGTCGGTCGAGTTCCGGGTGACCCGCTGCACCGGGCCCGTGCCGCGCCGCAGATAGACCTCGGTGGTGCGCTCGTCGCGTCGGCCCACCCAGGTCACCGCCGACCCCCGGGCCGACACCTCGTCGTCGAAGTGGACCGGGCCGGTGCCGAAGAACGGCGCCGCCGTCGCCGAGGAGCCCGCGCCCGTGACGACACCGAGGCTGCGGTGCCCGGTGCCGGCGTACGCGATCCGCTGGCTCAGATCGTCGTTCGGCGCCGGTGCGGGTGGCGCGGTCGGGGCCGGTGCGGGCGCGGCGACGGCGACCCCTGTGGTGGGTGGCGGCGCGGCGACGAGCAGCACGGCCAGGACGACAGGGAATCCGATCATGCGTCGCACGTGGACCTCGCGAGGCGTACGTCGTACGGGATGGCCACCGTCATCCTCCGGTGCTCCGGCGTCCGACCGCCTCGGCCTGCCGGGCACCCGAGGGGGCATCCGGCTCCGCCCGTTCAGGCAAACACGCCTCAGATCAGGCCGTTGCGCAGCGCGTACGCCACGGCGTGCGCCCGGTTGCGCAGTTGCAGTCGACTGGTGACGTCGTGCAGCACGTTCTTCACGGTCCGCTCCGAGTACGACAGCTTGCTGGCGATCTCCCGGGTGTCGAGCCCGTCCGCGACCAGCCGCAGCACGTCCACCTCCCGGGTGCTCAGCCCGAGCAGGGTGAGGCCGCGTGGTTCGAGGACCTGCCGCTGCAACCGCCCCATCTGGGCCATCAGCCGACCCAGCAGGTCCGCCGGGAGCGCGCCCTCACCACGGGCCACGGCCAGCACGATGTGACTGAGCCGTTCCGCGCTCGCCTCGGTGCGGCGGACCAGCCCCACCACGCCGTGCTCCACCGCCTGGGACAACCCGGCGTCGTCGATCCGGGCCGGCACCAGCACCAGTTTGGCCGGGCCGGTCCGGTGCAGGCGGCGCAGCAGCCGGATGGCCGACTCGTCGAGGACGTCGACGACCACCAGCGAGACGGTCTCCGGCGTCTCCCGGCCCGGCTCGATCACCCACAGGTCCGGTCGGGCACGCAGTTGGCTCTCCACCCCCGACCGCGAGATCGGGTCCTCCGCGTGAACGCTCACCGTGACACGCTGCATCTTCAGCCTCCCCACACCTCGACGCCCGGACCCGTTCGTCCGGTCCGGACGGCGCGGCACGGCGGGTGCCGCGCCGGTACGCAGAGCATGACCGGCGTGACTTCGCGTGCACCTAACGTGGACCTAACGGGCAACTGTTCTGCCCGTGCCGGTTCCCCGCCGGACGGTCGCCAGGCGTCGCCACCCGCCTAGCGTGGGCGGACATGAGCGTCTCGTTGGGTCTGGTGGACACCCCGACGGTGGTCGTGCCGGGAGAAAGCGTCGACATACCGGTGACGATCCGCAACTCGGGTGACGTCGTCGAAGCGTACGACCTCACCATCGTCGGCGTGCCCGACGCGTGGGTGACGTTCGATCCGCCCCGGGTGTCCCTCTATCCCGGCGCCAGCCAGACCGTCGTGCTCACCGTCCGTCCGCCCCGGTCCTCCGAGGTCCGCGCCGGGGACCTGCCGTACGGGGTGCGGGTGGTCCCGTCGGAGGCGCCGGAGACCGCGACGGTCGAGGAAGGCGTGCTGACCATCGCGCCCTTCTCCGAGGTGGGCGCCGAACTCCGGCCGCAGGTGCGGCGGGCCCGGCTCACTGCCCGCTACCGCCTCGCCGTCGTCAACGGCGGCAACATCGGCGAGGAGTTGACCGTCACCGCGACCGACGGGGCGGAGCAACTGCGCTTCACGGCCCGCCCGCCGGCGATGATCCTGGCCGCGGGTGAGCAGTACCAGGCCGGACTCCGCGTACGGACCCGGCGGCTGCTCTGGCGCGGCACACCGCGTCACCTGCCGTTCCGGGCCCTGCTGACCGACCGGGACGGGCGCGCGATCACCCTGGACGGCACTCTGGTGCAGCAGCCCGTCCTGTCCGGGTGGCTGCTCAAACTGTTGGCGTTGCTGTTGGCGTTGCTGCTGCTCCTGCTGGCGCTATGGTTCGGCCTGCTGCGCCCGGCGGTGCAGTCGGCCGCCCAGGAGGCCGCCGACGAGCGGGTGGCGCAGGCCGCGACCCAGATGGAGGCGTCCGCGAACGAGGCCGCCGGCCAGGCGGCCCGGGAGGCCGTGGCGCAGGACCGGGCCGAGAACCCGGTCGCCCCGCCGGCGAGCCCGTCGCCGACCCCGGCGGCCGCCACCGGCGGTGGACAGTTCGCCACCGCGCTGACGCTGCGGACCAACCCCGGCAGCACGGCGTCCCGCAGCTACACGGTCCCCCGCAACCGGGTCCTCCTGCTCACGGACTTCCTGGTCGACAACCCGCAGGGAGACACCGGCACGTTGACCATCACCGCCAACGACGTGCGGGTGGTCACCTACGGCCTGGAGAACTTCCGTAACCAGGACTACCACTCGGTCACCCCGATCCGGGTACCGGCCGGAGCGCAGGTGACCCTCACCATCGAGTGCCGGCAACCCGGCACCCCGGTCGGCGCCGCCACGCCCCGGACCTGCCAGGAGGGGCTCTACCTGAACGGCATCCTGAACCGGACCAGGCCGAGCTAGCACGAACGACGATGGCGGCCACCGGTCACGGTGGCCGCCATCGTCGTTTCCTCGGCGACCGATCAGCTCCCTCGGCCGCCGACCCGACCGTCGTATGCCGCTCACAGCGGCGGCGCGACGTCCCGACGCTCCTCGACCCGGCGGTACTCCGCCGGCTGCTCGGTGGTGACCACCTGGCGGCGGCGGCCCCAGACCAGGGTCGTCATGATCAGGCCGAGTACGCCGGCGGCCATCAGGATCCAGCCGACGACGTCCAGGTCGAGACCACCGATGCTGGCGTTGACCGCGAAGGCGAGGATCGCGCCGAGCGCGAGCAGGAAAACACTGGTTCCGATACCCATGACAGCCTCCTTCTTCCAGGGGCGCGGTGTGCTGTCGTGAGGGTCTGTACCCCGACGGTGACCGGCACAATCACGTCGGGAAGCGGGGTGGCCGGTCGAGCGATCTTGTCATCGGGTAGAGTTGGCCCGTCCCCGGCACTTCGCGGGGCACGCGGACGTAGCGCAGCTGGTAGCGCATCACCTTGCCAAGGTGAGGGTCGCGGGTTCGAATCCCGTCGTCCGCTCGCAGCCTGCCCGCACCCTCGGGTGTCGGCGGTCTCCACGGGCGATTGGCGCAGTGGGAGCGCGCTTCCTTGACACGGAAGAGGTCACTGGTTCAAACCCAGTATCGCCCACCATTCATCTTGGCCTGCCGGATCAGCAGGCTGAAGATCGCCGATCTGCTGATTGCAACGGATAGCAGTGGCGTCAGGTCTGCCGTAGGCCCTCCTGCTGTACGTATATCTCCCGCCGCTCTTTCGCTCGCCCTTGTCATCAAGCACGTATCCCGTGAGCCACAACCAACCCCAGTAGGTCGGTCTCGGACAGACCTTGATCACCCTGAACTGAAATCCCCGGTCGCCCGCAAGTTGGACGCTGGCTGAATCGCCGATTTGGAGCATATCGCCGGGGTTGGGAGTCGGTAGCGCCGGTGGCATGGGTGAGCACTGGAGTCGTCTGTCGGGCCTATCGCTTACGGTCATCGACCTGAAGAACTGGTGCAACTGCCGCTCTCGCGGCGGCATCCTGCTCCGTGCGGGCATCGGCCGGCGCCTTTCGTAGGGTGGATGCGCCACACTCCGGGCACCACCGCTCTTTGACCTTGAAGCTGAACAGTCCTGCCAGGAATCCCAGTAGTACGGCGCTGATCAGAGCACCAAGCGTCATCTCGGGTCACCCTTCGCCTGCTTGAGGGTGGCTGCCGGACGGACACCGTTGCCGCGGGCCGTCCGGCAGCCTCAAGGGAACCTCGTCACCGAACGGACAGACGTTGATTCGTCATGGCCAGGCGAGTGGTAGGCCGTTCGTCCGTTACCAGTTGGCTTCCGGCTTGCGTCGTCGCCGGATCCACTGCAACGGCCGCCTTTCGCTCCCGGCGTCCGTCTTACCGAAGTTCCGCAATGACGGTATGAGCGAGCCGTGAGCGGCGTCCATGGTGTTGCGAAATATTGCGACGCTACTCGACAAGTTGATCGATCGTGCGGCCGATCAGCGCCCGCGCCTCTGGCCCGTACACGGCCGACACCTGGAGGTGGTCGAACATCCGGGCGTACAGCTCAATCTCGTGCGGCCGGGTGACCTCGATGCTCGCCGTGGGCGTCTCCAGGGCGACCAGCAGGTTGTCGAAGATCCAGAAGCCGGTGGACGCGACCGCTGGCCGTTCGGTCATCAGGGGGATGATGCCCACCGAGACGTTGGGCAGGGACATCACCGCGAGCAGCCGGTCCAGCTGCCCGGCCTGGGTGTCGGCGTCCCCGAACCAGGTCCGCAGCGCCTGTTCCTCCAGCACCACCACGAACCGCTTGCCGCGCTGGTAGAGGACTCGTTGACGCTCCATCCGCACCGCGACGGCCTCGTCCAGGTCGTTGGGCGTCTCCAGGAAGTCGATCCAGAACGACAGCATCGCCGCCGTGTAGTCGGCGGTCTGGAACAGCCCGGGGATGGCGTTGTGCTCGTAGATCCGGAACACCGACGTCTGCTCGTACAGGGCCAGGGTGTGCGCGCCGAGCACCCGCTTCATGCCCGCCCGGCTCTGCCGCCGAAACTCCAGGTACGCCGACTCCACCGCCCGAAGCGTGGCGGTCAGATCGGGAATCTGGTCTTCGGCGTTGCAGGCGTGGCACCAGGCCCGGATGTCCTTGTCGGTCGGCGGCTGGACGCCATGCTCGATCTTGCTGACCCGGGTGAAGTGCTGGCTGGTCAAGGCAGCCAGCGCCCGCCCCGTGAGCCCCGCTTCCTTGCGCAGCTCACGGAGACGGACGCCGAGTGCCTCCTGGCCCTGGCGGGCAGCGCTAGACGGGTTGGTAGTCACGGTGCGGGATGGCCAACTGCCAAACGGCCTCGAACGCCGACCGGCACAACCGTAGGTCAGCCGGGTCAGTGGACACCACCCGATCCACAGCCAGGCCGTTGCCCGCGTAGATCAGGAAGACCGCCAACCGATCGTCGAACAGGTAGTAGTCGTTGCCCGGCAACCCCAGCGACGACACCAGCCGACGCGGCACCCAGCGAATGTCCTCGCCAGCGTCCACCATGGGCTGCGCAATGCTGTACGACCAGCGCTGATAGTCGCTCAGCGGCTCAGAGACGATACGCGCCCGGCGCACCGACCGACCTGCCTTGACATGCTCGCGCAGGCTCTCGCACCAGCCCTCCAACCACGTCAGGTCGTCTGGCTCGCCGGCGGCCCACTTGGCCATGTAGGGCAATTCGACCGCCGTGCCGTAGGCGTCGCGAGTCTCCAGGTGGATGGCATCACGCTCGAAGCTCACCAGCAGCCGCGCGAACTCGCCCTCACTGATCGAGGTCACGATCCCCCTGCCTGAAGAACTGGAGCATCCGGTCCGGGATCTCCACGCAGGACTCACCCTCCGGGATGCTCATCTGTGCCAACACCGCCAGATCCGACACCACCCAACCCTGCACCACCCAGCTCTCCCGGTCGGTGCGGTACACCGTGGGCGAGCCTGTCGGGTTCGACTCCGGATCCTTACCGATCAACGTTAGGCGCATGGTCCACTCCCTGTCCTGCCGGTTGCGGGATGTTGCGACGTGGCCATCCTGAGGGCAGGCATGGATGGCGTCAAGGAGTAGGCGTCTGATTGCAGATGGTGAAGGTCTGGGAATCCTGAGCCCCCGGGCATCGCCCCTGGCGTCGGGACGTCTCGTTGATCAAGAGGTGCGGGTGCGCCAATGCCGTCGCGGCCCGCCGAGAGAAACGTCCAAAGACCAAGACCACCCAGGTCAAGATCACGGCTAACAGCGATGAGGGGTTGCGCCAGGCGATGCAGCAGGTCCCGGACATCCTCCGGGCAGAAGGTCAAGTGGCACTCTGGGATGACCAAGCGCGCCGTTGGCAGCAGGTAGCAGCGGTGCAGGTCCCACCGGACCAAGCGGAACTCGATGCCTCCGAGCCTGTCGCACAGCCCGCTTACCGTAGTGAGTCATGAGCCATCCGACATGGACCGAGCAGCACCTGCCCGTGCTCCGGGCAGCTGTTGAACTGTGTGATGAGCAGAACGGGACGGCATCGGAGGTGGACATCGCCGAGCGGCTCGGCTTGGACGATGAGGCGATACAGGCGGCGTTGAAGGGCCTGCTGGCTGAGGATCCACCGTTCTTTGTCAAGGCAGTCCACCGGTTCGAGGGCGGATACGAACGCGTGTGGCAGCCAACCGGCCACGCCCGGCGCGCGATCCGCCAGTGGCCAAGCGCCGAGGTTAGGCTGAACGAGATGATCCAGATCCTCCAACTTGCGGCCGACCGTGAGCCGGATGAGGAGAAGCGCGGGTGGCTGCGGAAGACCGCAGGCTGGCTCGGGTCGGCTGGGCGCGACGTGGCGGTGGACGTGACCGCAGCCGTAATCAGTCGGCAGATCGGTGACGCGTAGACAACAGTCAGGGCCGCTCGCCGGTAAGTTAGACGGCTCCGAATCCGGCGGTTCGTGCGCGAGCAACACCTGACGTGTCGCACCGTCTGGCTAAAGTGTCGGCCATGGTGAATCCGACGTGGGAGGGACGCGACCTACCTGTGCTGCGAGCCATCGTTGAGCTGACCGAGGAAGGGATCACATCGATTGCCCCCGGCGCGATTGCCAAGAAGATCGACATGGACCGACGGGATGTCGACCTTGCTCTTCGGGCACTCGCCACCGAGCAGCCGCCGTTCTTCGGTCATTCGGTTACGAGGGGCTTCGGCGGGCTCAACGATATCGATCGGATCCTCCTCCCTACCGGACATGCCCTGCGAACGGTTGGGGCTTGGCCTAAGCCAGAGAACCGGGTAGATCAGCTCATCGACGCGCTCCGCCTAGCCGCCGATCGTGAGGCTGATCCGGAGCAAAGGAGCGCTTTACGCAAGACGGCCGCGTATGTTGGTGGGGTAGGTCGAGATCTGTTCGTTGGCATTGTCTCGGGCGCGGTAACGGGAAGCTGACAGAGGCCGTGGACTTTTCCTCCTGGGGGCCGGCGGAGTGGTCGGCCGTAGGCACGTTCCTCACCGTGGTGGTCGGCGGCGGGATTGCACTTGCGCAACTCATCCACATTCGGGGAGTTGAGCAGCAGAAGTCGCGCCCTTATGTCATTGTGGACTTCGAGTTCCGTGGTTTTGCGATCTACCTCACGATTAGGAATATCGGGGCGACCATGGCTCGCGATGTGCGCATCAAGTTCGACCGTCCCTTAGTGTCGACCTTTCCCAACTCGGCTGTTGGAGAATCTCGGGTTTTCCGTGAGCCGACACCGATGATCGCACCCGGCCGCACGATCAGCTTTCTCTTTGACTCCTTCCCAGATCGGTATGCCAAGAGGGAAGAGTTTCCAATGGAGTACACGGTCACGCTCGAGTACGAGGACGCCGAAGGTAAGCCCTACACAGATCCGCCATATCCACTCGACCTTGGCACTTACGACCAGTCCGCCGTTGGTCCCAAGGGGCTTCCCGAGCTAGTCCGGGAAGCCGAGAAGATACGCAAGGAAATGGCAAAATGGACTTCCGGAATCCGGGGAATCCTCGTTCACTCCGTGGACCACGAGCAGTATACGCGTCGGTCTCATCGTCCGTGGGTGAGGAAGACGGCAGCGCAGGTACGCAGGGAGCAAGGTCTCAGGGCGTACGCCCGTTGGCAGATTGACCGCCAGTTGCGCTGGTATGGCTGGAGGCGTTGAGTGCGGGGTCGCCCGTCCGGGTGAACGTTGGGCGACCCCGCGAACGATCGCTAAAACTGTTGATCTTCGTCGCCGGTCGACTTCGCCGTACCTGACTGGGCGGAAACATCGATTACAACGTGAGCCCCGCCGAAGGACTGGTTGGTGCCGCGGCGACTCTGCACTTCGGTCACTCGCATATCGATGTTGTATCCGGTGACCTTGATTCGGGACTTCTCCTTGTAGAGAAGTAGCCACATCTTCTCGCCGCTCGGAGAGAACCAATCCGGGAGGGGAACCCGTTCGAATTCGCTGTGCTTGCCCTTGGCCATGTGGCTCCTCTCGCGAAGGTCGCTCCTCAAATGACACGCGTAGCAACGTGACGCTACTCGTGGGGCTCGTACAGGGGAAGCCCACATGTTCACGGAGCCGCCTCAATCGCCACCGCTTGACCCATGAACCGGTGGTTCGGGCTTGCCGACCGCCCGTGCGGAACAAGTTGGAGACGGACCTGTTCGGCTTGCCGGTCCCAACCCGCCCCACCTGTGTCGGCTGTAGCCGACCGTGGTCAGGAGCGTTCGGCCCTGCCGATTCTCTTGGTCAGGCGGCCGATCTGGTCACCGCTGGTAACGCCTGAAACGTAGGTTTTCGCTCTTTTTAATCCCAAGGTCGCAGGTCCGAATCCAGCCGGGCGTACCTTGTAGGTCGGTTGCAAACCGAACGTCGGAGAATCTCGGCGGACGGCGTGTCCTAGATCCGACATGATCGGCGGCTGTCGTGCTTTGTGTTGGCCTGTTTACGTTCGGCTATGGCTCAGAGGCCGCGCAAGCAGAGGATCAAATGCCGGGGACCGCGTGACGAGGATGGGCGCGCCTGCCAACGTCCGGTCAGCCGTATCGGTCAGAGGTGTCCACAGCATGTCGGTAGGCCGGAAGTGCCGCTGCGCGGGCGCTTGGCCGAGTACGCCAAGCAGTCTCCCAAGAAGGCCAAGCCAAAATCGCCGGCGCGAACTCGACGAGCGGCAAGTCCACCGCATCCGGTCAGGGTGTCGGCTCGGCCGCGTCGCAGGCTCTCACCCGCAGCGCGGGATGCCCTGGTGGCCGAAGCTGTCGACTACTTCGAGGCTACGTTGGCGGTTGGAGCGGTCGATGCTGCAGCGGCTCAGGCAGCCAGATACGCGGGGGACGGTGTCTGGAACCGGCTGACGGTCGACTGGTCGGGGCGGAACTGCAAGGGGCTTGCTCGTCTCGCCCGTGCCGCCCTGGATGGCAAGGACTGGCTCCATGACCGGGTCGGCGACCTGGTGGGCTTCCTGCTGGAGTGGCTTAGCACGCCCCGCGTGGTCAGGGTCTTCGGTAAGGAGATCGCCAAGCGGATACCGCTGCCATGGGATCAGCAGCTCGTAGCGGTGTCGAGAGGTATGCAGATCGCGGGCATCGCGGTATGCATGATCAACGGCCGGGATCTGGCGAAGTGTGAGTGCTTCATCGATGTCGTGATCGAGGAGGGCAAGGAGCGTGTGCGCCAGTTGATGGACTGGGCAGCCAAGGACTGGCGGAACCTGGAGCAGTTGGTCCCCGCCGCCTGAGGTGATTCTGCCGGTCTTATCGGGGGTCTTCGTCCCGTGATGGCCACTTTCGGGCCATGTCGAGCAGGCGCTTCGCCTCCCAACAGGGGTGTGCAAGGGCCTCCACGAGTCCCACCAGCCCGATCGGGCGTCATCCGGTGACGGCCAGCGCGAGCAGTCCCTGATCCAGCCCCACCAGCAGCGTGTCCTCCACGGTGCAGCAGGCGAGCGCCGGGTGATAGACGGGGATGGTGCGCACCAGTCGACCCGTGGCCGGGTCCCAGATCCGCACCGTGCGGTCCCTGCTGGTCGAGGCGAGCAGGTCACGACCGCCGATCCGGACGACGCTCAGGCCGGTGACGGCTGCGGTGTGCCCAGTGAACCACCGCACCGGCTCGCCCCACTCGGCGTCCCACATCCGGATCGAGTCGTCCGCGCTGGCGGAGACGAGCATCGGGCGGCCGGCCACCGGGACGGCGCAGAGCGCGGTCACCGCGTCCTGGTGACCCTGTCGGGTCCAGATCGGGGTGTCGCCGCCGGCCCAGAGCATCACGGTGCCGCTCTTGTCCGCCGAGGCGAGTGCCTCGATACCGGGCCAGGTCACCGTGGTCAGGGCCGTCACCCAGGCCCGTGTGACGTGTCCGAGCAGGACCCCGCGCACCGAGCCGGTGTGCGGATGCCACAGCCGGATGGCCTGGTCGTCGCCGGCCGAGGCGATCACCGTCTCGCCGTTGACCACGAGTGGGCAGACCGCCGCGACGGGGGCGTGGTGTTCGCTCATCTCGTGCACCGGCAGATCGTCCCGGGAGCCCCACGACCCGACGGTGGCGTCGTCCTGAGCCGTGAAGATGAGCGGCTCCTCGTCGTCCGCGATCGCGCACATGGCGTTGACCGGCCCGCCCGACGTGGTGAACTCCCGCACCCGCTCGCCGGTGCCGGCGTTCCAGACACGTACCCGGCCGTCGACACCACCCGAGGCGACCAGGACCCCCTGCGTGCCGGGCACCGGGCAGAGGGCGGCGACCGGGCCGAACCGGTCCTGATCGGCGACCGTGTCCGGCTGGCCGCCCGCCGGATCCCACAGCCGTACGGTGCCGTCGTCTCCGGCGGTGGCGAGCATCCGGTCCTTCGCCGTGCGCAGCTCGCACACCGCGCGGACCCAGTTCGCGTGTCCCCGCAGGCTGGGGCGGCTGGCCCAGGTCGGCACCTCCCACAGCCGGATGAGTCCGTCCTCGCCGGTGGACACCAGCAGGAGCCCCCCGTCGACCTCGACCGTGCAGAGGTCGGTGAGCGGCCCGCCGGTCTCAAGGACCTGCACCTGCCGGCCGGTAAGCGGATCCCAGAGGCGGACCGTGCCGTCGTATCCGGCCGAGGCGAGCAGCGTGCCGTCGGGTGTCCGGACCGCATAGAGAGTGGTGACCCAGCCGACGTGACCGGTGAGGGTTAGAGTCGGCCGGTCGTCGACGGTCGGCTCCCAGATCCGGATCACGCCGTCGTAGCCGGTCGAGGCGAGCAGGTGGCGGCCGGCGGCTGGCACGTACGTCACCGCCGTCACCCAGCCGGCGTGGCCGGTCAACTCGTACCGCTGTGTACCGCTCACCGGGTCCCACACGCGGACGGTCCGGTCGTCGCCAGCGGAGGCGAGCAGGTCACCCGTCGGCAGTGGAATGGCGCAGATGTTGCGTACCCAGTCGTCGTGCCCGCGCAGCTCGTGCCGACGGTGGCCGGACCGTGGTTCCCAGAGCCCTACCGTGCCGTCGTGGCCGGCGGTAGCGATCAGCACCTCGCCGGCACCGGTGCGGACGGCGCACACCCCACGGACCGTGTCGTCGTGGCAGGTGAAGACCGACTCGACCTGGTTGGTCAGGGGATCCCAGAGCCGGAGGGTGCCGTCGTCACCGACGGAAGCGAGGAGCCGCCGGTTGTCGATCTCGATGGCGGCGACGTCGTAGACGGCCTGCGAGTGGCCGTCCAACACACTGCGTTCCTGGCGGGGCGGTGTGTGCGCCCACTGCGCCTGGTAAGGGGCCTGTTCCGCCGTGATCCCGCTGCGCAGACCGTCGAGGCGATCGACGACCGAGAAGAGCGCGGCCCGTTCGGCCGGTTCCGCCGCGACCGCCAGCGGGGTGCGTTGCAGCAGGCGGGCTCGGGCCTGCGGCAGTGGGGCCGTCGGGAGTTGTTCCGTGTCGACCACGGTGAGCAGGCGATCCAGGTGCGCGTGGAGCAGGTAGCCCTCGTCGACGAGCAACCGGTCCACGAGTCCGGCCCGCGCGGCGTGTTGTGGCAGCGACCGGAGGAGGTAGTCGGGGGCGCGGTCCCAGCCGTCGGCGGCGGCCCGGTCGACCCACGCGGAGACCAGTCGGCGTTGGTCCTCGCGTCGTGCGTCGCGCGCGTCGCGCTCGGCCAGCAACGCGTCGTTGAGGGCCTGGTGGAACAGCCGGTACGCGGGCTGCGCCCCGCCACCCGTCTCGACCAGGAAGTTCGCCGCCGAGGTGCGGGCGAAGGCGAGCAGTTGCGCCTCCGTGACCCCACCGCCCAACGCCGTCACCGCCGTCTGCCACAGGGCGAGCGGCAGCCCCGGGGTCTCGGCGTACGCCAGTGCGGTGAGAGCCAGCCGGGCCGAGGTCGAACCCGCAGCCGGCAGACCCGCGAGGTACGCGTCCAACGCGTTCGCCACGGTCGCCGTGAACGACACGGTGGCCGGATCGACCGCGTCGATGTCGCGTAACGCGTGCGCCCGTGCGACGAGACCGGCGACGAGGAAGTTCCCCTTGGCCAGGGTCGCGATGCGATGGGCGAGTGGTGCGGCGGCACCGGGTGGGGCGTACGGGTTGGCGGGCCTCTCAGCACCGAGGAGTTGCAACGTCGCCTCGGCGTAGTTGACGAGATCGGACTCGGCGAAATACTCGGAGGTGTCCAGGTCGATCAACTCGGCCTGGTCGCCGAAGCAGGCGATGAGGTCACCACGGTCGTCGGAGCGGCGGGTGCCGACCACGACCCGGGCCCCGTACCGGCCGCACTCCTGTGCCATCGGCAGCAGGATCTCGTCGATGATCTGGCGCGCGTGGCCGGGGTCCACGGCCTCGTCGAGCGCGTCGACGACCAGAGCGAAGGGGACGGTCCGGCGCTCCAGTCGTCGGCGTACCGCCGGCACCAGGTCGGCGGGCGCGGCCGGCAGGTCGACGGCGACCGCGCGGGCGATCTCGGTCGCCACCTCGTCGGCGGTCTTGCCCTTGACGTGCACCGCGCACGAGACGGAGCCGACCGTGGCGGTGACGGCGACGTCGTCGGCGGGAAGCGTGGCGCGGATCTGTCGGTCGGCGGTGGTGACGACCCGTCCCAGCACCGCGGACTTGCCGACGCCGGGTGACCCGGTGACGATGAGCGGACCGGTGACCGGCGTCGCACCGTCGATCCAATCGACGATGCGACGGAGGGCGGTGCTCCGTCCCCGGAAGCGGGTGCCGCCCTCGGTGTCGACCGCCACTCCCCGGGCGCGGGGTAGCCAGTGCCGGCCGGCTTCGCCGTCGCCGCTGAGCGCCCAGCCCCAGGCGGAGAGCGCGGTGTCGTCGGTGTCCTCGATCCGCCAGGCCGACAGCGTCCCAAGCTTCATCTCGGGTATCTGTTCGTCGGCGTAGTGGAGCGTCACCGCCTGTCCCCGGCCCTTGCCGTCGGCGGAGACGACGACGCCGATCACCGCCTGGTACTCCGGAGACCAGACGGCGGCGCCGCTGAACCCCTTCTGCAACGCTCCACCGGCACCGCTGTCGATCATGACGTGGCCGTATCCGCCGGTGTCGGTCACGGAGCCGGTGGCCGAGGTGCCGCCGATGATCTGTGCCGGGAATCCGAACGCCCAGAAGGGGCGATCCATCAGAGGCTTGGGTTCCAGGCAGCGCAGCCGTGCGGGGGCGACGGTGGGCGGCACCGGCTCGACGAGTTCGAGCAGGACCAGGTCGACGTGGGCGGTCTGCCTGCCGTTGTGCAGGCACTGCCTGACCTTGCGCCGGTCGAAGTACGTGACCTTGGGGGCGAGCGGGAAGGCGACGTGCAGGTCGTGGTGAAGGGTGCCGTCGGCGGCGAACGCCACGTGGTGACAGGTGAGGACGAGGTTCGTGTCGATGACGATGCCGGTGCCGACCGGGAGGTGCTGGTTCGCGCCGCGATGGAGGGCAGCGACCCAGGGGCTGCCGTCAGGGGCTGTGGTCACGGGTCGCCCGTTCGTCAGGGCCGCAGACCGACGCCGCGATCCGGATTGTCGTGCGCGTGCCAGGCGAGGGTGACTTCGAAGTTCGCCTCTCCGGTCGCCTTCGCCACCACCCAGTTCGCCGTTCCGGTCGCTTTGATCCCGAACCGGACTTCGACCGAGTCGGGCGCGACGGATTTCACCTGTTCCAGCAGTTCCTTCGCGGCGGCGACCGCAGGGGCGGCCGATTCCCGCACCCAGCCGGCGACATCGCCGAACCCGGCGGGCTGGAAACCTGCCGGCGGTTCGACCTCGATCAGTGCGACGGTCTGGTCATCGACCTGGTAGCGGACCACTTCAGACTGCACAGGTCACCTCCGTTGCCCTCACCCCGGAACGGCAGGAGAGGTCGCGGCGTCACCCAATTGCCGGCGGGCCTCTCGCCGAACAGCCATGCTGCCTGTTGTCGTGGACATTTGGCAACGGCCGCTTAGTCGATCACGACTGACGGCTCCGAACTGGTGTTCCAGTCATGCCGTCCACGCTGGACCACTGAAGATCGACTCAGCCGGGTTGTCGGTTATCGGCAGCCCGATTGGTGACCTTGCGCTCGCTGGCCGCCGTCGGCAGAATCGGCCCGTGCGCGGGACGAACCCGTTGCGGAACCTGAACCACGGCCACCCCTTCCGAGTCTTCGATCATCACCGTCAACGTGGTGAAAGCTCGTGCCACAGAGGAGCATCCGCATGCCGGAAAAGGAACTGACCCTCGTTGACCGGTGCATTCTCGTTACGCTTATGATCAAGGCGGCGCCGCTGCCGCAGACCTACTTCACCAATGTCGCCGGGATCGGCCTGAAAGCGGATCATCGGCGTCGACTCCTAGCTCTCGACCTGATCGAGGTCTCCGAGAAGCCGATCACCCTGGCCCTGACCGACAAGGGATGGAGCCGGGCCGCCGAGGAATTGGGAGCCGACGCACCGAAGGGCGCCGGTACGGCGGGCGGCACGCTCTATGTCGTGCTGGACTTCCTGCGGCGGCTGATCGATCACTCGGGTACCCGTGCCGACGATCTGTTCCGCTTGCAGATCAAGGAGGAGGACGTCGTCTCGGCCGTGGCCGTGTCACCGACCGGCACCGATCCGGCGAACTCCACGGTCGACGTGGTCTCCCTGATCCGGCAGGCGTACCAGGGACTGGCCGCCCGTCCCGGCGACTACGTCATGCTGGCCGACCTGCGCGCTGCGGTCGCGGATCTGCCCCGCACGGAGGTCGATGCCGCGTTGCTGCAGCTCAACCGGGAGCGCGACGTCCACCTGGTGCCGGAGTCCAACCAGAAGGTGCTACGGCCGGAGGAGCGCGCCGCCGCGGTGAGTATCGGCAACCAGGACAAGCACCTCATCGCCATCTCGTCATGATGGCCGCCGAGCAGCGGCGGGCCCTGGCTGCGCTGAGGTTCAACTGGGCGCCGACACCGGACGACGTGTGGAAGCCGACCCCGTTCCACGTCGAGGGTCTGCACCACGACGTCGTACAGACGGTGCTGGACAGCTTCGCCGAGGCGGAGCAGAGCCCCGACTCCAGCCCGGTGGGCGTCGCCATCCTCGGTCAGCGTGGCACCGGCAAGACCCACCTGCTCGGTACGGTGCGTCAGGAGGTGCAGCAGCGCGGCGGCTTCTTCTTCCTGGTGGAGTTGCTGGAGGCCCGGGCGTTCTGGCACAGCACCGCGATGTCGATGCTGACGGGCTTCGTCAGGGCGATGCCGGACGGGACGACGCAACTGCGGGCGTTCCTGCGCCGGCTGGCGGACCGCGTCGACGCGCCGCGAACGGTCCGCCGGGCGGTCACCGGTGAGACCGAACTCAGCCGATCGGCGCTCGACGCCTTCGTCGACCTGATCCGCAAGACCGATCGCCAGATCGGGACCGAGTGTCAGGACACTGCGCGGGCGTTGGTCCTGTACGCCGCCGAGCAGTCGGCCCCGCAGGACATCGGCTTCGACTTCCTCTGCTCCAGCGACGAGGAGGAGCCGGGTCTGCGCGCCGGCTGGGGGCTGCGACGCACGCGGCGAGCGCCTCAGGAGGTGGTCCAGGACACCAGCCGCCTGCTGGCCATGGTCGGTCCCACGGTGATCGCGGTCGACCAGATCGACCTGATGGTCGCGCAGTCGGTGAAGGCGACCAACCACGAGGTGCGAGGCGAGACCGACTGGCAGACCTCGTTGTTGCTGGAACAGGTGGCCAGCGGGCTAATGGCCCTGCGAGAGACCACCCGTCGCTCGTTGTCGGTGGTGTCCTGTCTGCCGCAGACCTGGCAGAACATCAAGGAGCAGGCCACCGACACGGTGCAGGACCGGTTCCGAGAGGCCGCCTGGCTTAAGCACATCCCCTCCGCCGAGGTCGGGCGGGAACTCGTCGAGAAGCGATTCTCGATGCTGTTCGACGGACTCGGCTTCACCCCGCCGTATCCGTCCTGGCCGGTCCACCCGTCCACCTTCGACGAGGTGGAGGGCTTCACCCCGCGCGAGTTGCTACGGAGCATCGACGCGCACGTCCGGGCCTGCCTGGCCGCCGGGGAGGTGCGGGAAGTCCGGCATCTGCTGCACGCGGCAGCGGACCGACCCGGCGTCCCGAGCGGATCACCGGCGGGTGGTGCGTCGGCGACGGGTCGCGCGGACGAGTTCGGCAAGATCGACGTAAGGTACGCGGAACTCGTCGCCGGGGCCGATCCTGAGCCCGCCGTCCGGCAGAAGTCCGAGGACGCGCGGGTACCGGAACTCCTCAAGGCCGGGCTGATCGCGTGGATCGCCGAGCAGGGCTCCGCAGTGGAGGCGTTTAGCCTCGACCCGATCCCGGCCGGGGGCAAGCCGGCCCTGCACGCCCGGCTGCGACACAGCCTCGACGAGGAGAGCGAGGACGAGGAGCACTGGTCCTTCCGGGCGATCTGCGCCCCGCACCACATCGCCGCGCTCAACCGGATCCGCAACGCGGTGACCACGGCCGGGCTCACCGAGGGCATCGCCAAGCGTCGGCTCTTCCTACTGCGGAGCGCGGCGTGGTCGGCGGGGGCTCGTACCCGCGAGGTGCTGGAGGCGTTCGATCGGGCGGGCGGGCGGACGCTCGACTTTCCCGCTGCGGACATCCGCCGCCTGGCCGCCCTGGAGCAGCTCATCCAGACGTACGGCCTGGAGACCCTACGGCCGTGGTTCGCCGACCGCCGACCGGTGGCGGACATCGGTTGTCTGCGAGAGGCACTCAGTGTCCGGTCGGCCGGTGCGCCGATCACCGGTCCGCCCGCCGGTGCCGTGCCTGCCGGTGCCGTGTCCGCCGCTGTCGTGCCCGTCCTCGACGTGCCGCCGGAACCGGCGTCCCGGCCGGAGGCGCCGCCGGACCGGGTGGTCGGGCGGGCACCTGTTCCTGCGTCGCCCACCAGCGCACCGCCGGCGGCGGCGTACGCGGCGGTGCCGGAGACACCTGTCGCCGGTCCACCGCCCGTCGCCGGAGTCGACCCGCACCAGGTGGTTCTCGGTGTCGTCCCCGGTCGGCCGGACCCGGTGCGGATCGGCCTCGAATCGCTGCGCCGGCACACCGTCGTCTTCGCCGGTTCCGGCTCGGGCAAGACCGTGCTGATCCGCCGGCTCGTCGAGGATTGTGCCCTGCGCGGCGTCTCCGCCATCGTCCTGGATCCGAACAACGACCTCGCCAGACTCGGCGACGCCTGGCCGGCACCGCCGAACGGGTGGGGTCCGGGGGACCCGGACCTGGCTGCGGCGTACCTCTCCGGGACGGACGTGGTGATCTGGACGCCGGGCCGGCAGTCCGGGCGGCCGTTGACGTTCCAACCGTTGCCCAGGTTCGCCGACGTGCTCGACGATCCGGACGGCTTCACGGCTGCGGTGAACGCCGCCGTCGCCACGTTGGCCACGCATGCCCGGGTGGACGGCGGAACGGATAAGGCGCGCCTCGGACGGGCGGTGCTTCGTGAGGCGCTGATCAGTTACGCCCGGACCGGCGCCAACGACCTGCACGAGTTCACCGAGGTGCTCAACGAGCTACCCGACGGGGTCAGCCAACTCGACAGCGCGCCCAAGCTGGCGGCGAGCATGGCGCAGTTACTCAAGGCGGCGCTGATCAACGACCCCTTGTTCGGTGGGGCGGGAACCCCGGTCGACCCCGGTGAGCTGCTCACGCCTCCGCCGGGTCGACGGGCCCGGATCTCGGTGATCAGCTTCGTCGGGCTTCCCGAGGACCAGCAGCGGCAGAGCTTCGTCAACCAGCTCCAGTTGGCACTCTTCACCTGGATCAAGCGCCATCCGGCCGGTGACCGGCCCCTGGGCGGGCTGCTGGTGATGGACGAGGCGCAGACGTTGGCCCCGTCCGGTGCCGTCACCGCCTGCACCCAGAGCACCCTGGCGTTGACCTCGCAGGCGCGCAAGTACGGCCTGGGCCTGGTCTTCGCCACGCAGTCGCCGAAGGGGCTGCACAACCAGATCCCGGGTAACGCGGCCACCCAACTCTTCGGACTGCTGACCGCTCCGGTCCAGATCGAGGCGGCGCGGGAGGTGGCCAGGGCGAAGGGCGCCGACGTGCCGGACGTGGGGAAGATGCGGACGGGGCAGTTCTACGCCGCCGTCGAAGGTGCCCGGTTCGTCAAGATGCAGGGCTCGATGTGCCTGAGCCACCATCCGCCCAGCCCGTTGACGACTGAGGAGGTCGTGCACCGTGCGGCCGCTGCCGACTCCGGCGTCTAGGTCGCCGGGTCGTCACCCCGCTGGTCCGTCAGCGACTCACGGTGCTGCCCGGGTAGGGCGAAGGTCCACCCAGCGGTACGCGCCGACGGCACGAAACGGTCGACGGCGTCGACGGTCTGGCTCCGGTCTCCGCCGCCGTCGTGCAGCAGCACCACCGCGCCGGGTGCGGCGCCGTCGGTGAGTCGCCGCAGCAGTTCGTCGGTGCCGGGCGGCTCCCAGTCGGTGACGGCGAGCCGCCAACCCATCGGCCGCATGCCGAGCGCGGCGGCGACGGTGGGGGTCTGGCCCCACGCGCCGTAGGGGGCACGGAAGTAGCCGACCCGGGTGTACGGGACGGCCTGCCGGATCACCGCGTTGGTCTCCAGCAGGTCCGAGGCGATGCGTCCGGCGGCCCAGCCGCTCATGTCGTCGTGCCGCATCCCGTGGTTGCCGAGCACGTGGCCCTCGGCGGTGATCCGGCGGACCACCTCCGGGTACCTGACGACCTGGTCGCCCCGGAGGAAGAAGATCGCCTGGACGTCGTGGTCAGCCAGCACGTCGAGCAGGCGCGGGGTGTGCACCGGATGGGGCCCGTCGTCGAAGGTGAGGCAGAGGACCTGCCCGGTGTCGATCACCTCGACCGGGCGTGCCGGCGGGGGCCCGATGCCCGGCCGTAACGTGACGGCGGGGTAGGGGGCGTGGCGAGACTGGGTGGACGGTGGCATCACCGGTGGCCTTCCGACGAGGTGGTGCGGCGAGTGGGTCGCGTGGGGCGCGGACCCGCCCCACCTGGCACGGCGACGATGCTGCGGTGGCGATGCGGTCGTTCCGGGAGCGTCCGGTAACTTGGTCGAAACGTTACGGCCGTCGATGCCGGGGCGTCAACGGTCGATACGTCCGACTCTCGGCATATTGCCTGCTCAGAGACCTGGAAAGCGATATCGAAAACTTTCCGGACGTGCCTGTGGTCAGTGTTCGAGGTAGGTGGCGTGGTCGAAGTCGGCGTACCGGCCGTCGCCGCCGATGTCCTGCACCCAGAGCCCGAGCAGCGCGCCGGTGAAACCCCAGGCGGTGAACTCCCCGTCGACCATCTCCGTGGCGTGCTCGTCGGAGAGGATGGTGGCGTCCAGTTCGACCGGTACCTGCTGCCAGCCGTCACCCAGGTCGTACTCGAAGCGCAACACCGGGCCGTCGAAGGTCACCCGCAGGCCGACCCGGCGGGTGCCGCCGGTGTCGACGGTGAGCTGCGGGTACGCGGTGCGCCGGCCCCGGTCGCAGCTGAGCACCTCCAGCACCACGCGCCCGTCGTCGGCCCGGGTCAGATAGAGGTGGTGCCAGTTGCGGGTGTTGTAGTACCCGGCCACGCCGGCCAGGTGCCGGTGGTCGCGCGGGTCGAACTCGACGACCGTCTCCAGCGAACAGTGCGTCGCACCGACCCGGCGGGCGACCAGGCTCGGGGTCTGCTTGCCGGTCGGCGACTGTCCACCGTGCACCCGCAGGTGCGAGGGTCGGGAGCGCAGGTCGATCCAGTCGTCGTCGGCCGTGCGGCGCAGAGTCGACCAGCACACCGCCAGTTCGGGTGCGTCGAAGTGGTCGACGGCCGGTTCCGCCGGCCATGGGTGGGCCGGCAGGTCCGGGGCCGGGACCTCGTCGGCCGGGATCCCGCCGTCGATGCGGGGCCACCCGCCGGACGGCCAGTCCACCTTCTGCAGGGCGGTCTCCCGACCCAGCACACACCTCCCGAGCGGGGTGTACGGGCGGCCGACCAGGTGCGCCAGGTACCAGTCGCCATGCGGGGTCTGCACGAGGCTGCCGTGTCCGGCTTTCTGCAACCTGAGGTCGGGCCGACCGACGGAGGTGAGCAGCGGTCCGGCGGGGTCGACCTCGTACGGCCCGAACAGCTCGCGCGAGCGGGCCACCGTGACCTGGTGCTCCCAGCTCGTGCCGCCCTCGGCGGTGACCAGCCAGTACCAGCCGTCGCGGCGGTACAGGTGCGGTCCCTCGGTCAGGCCGACGTCGGTGCCGGTGAAGATGATCCGGGGCTCGCCGACCATGCGCTTGCCGACCGGGTCGTACTGCTGGATCTCGATGCCGCCGAAGCGGTCGCGGCCGGGCCGCCACTCGGCGCTCAGCGCGAGCACCCAGGTGGTGCCGTCGTCGTCGTGGAACAGGGCGGCGTCGAAGCCGTGCGAGTGCAGCCGTACCGGCTCCGACCACGGGCCGGCGATGCTCGGTGCGGTGGTGAGGAAGTTCTGCGCGTCCCAGTAGCCGCCCGCGAAGCTGGCCACGTCGCTGTAGACGAGGTGGAACAGTCCGTCGTGGTGGGTCAGGTCGGGTGCCCAGATCCCGGCGGCGTCGTCGCAGCCGCGCAGGTCGAGCAGGCGGCGGTCGGTGACGATCCCACCCAGGTCACGCCAGTGCACCAGGTCCGTGGAATGGTGCACGCGCACGCCCGGATACCACTCGAAGGTCGAGGTGGCCAGGTAGTAGTCGTCGCCGACGCGCAGGATGGCGGGATCGGGGTGGAAACCGGCGAGGATCGGGTTCCGGATCGACCGGGTGGTGGCCCCGTCCGCGCTCTCGGCCGACATGCGCTACTCCTTCAGGCTTCGATCCCGGTGGATTTCCGGAAGTGGGCTGCGGGAACCCACCAAGATTCGGCTCACCGTAGCCCGTAGTGTCTGCTTGCGACAGCCCTCTTGACCGCGTACGTCGACGCGTCGTAACGTGCCGGCCATCACGTCGAAAATACCGGCAACGGGTTGAAACTTTCGAACTGCCATTCGCGGCCTGTCGCCGATCGCGGTGCCCCATGCGTACGTCACCGGTTGTCGAAGGGATACAGATGACAGCGCCCGTCTCCCGCAGGTCACTGCTCGGTCTGGCCGGTCTCGGCGCCGGTGCCTTCCTGCTCGGAGGATGCGGAGGCGACGAGTCCGAGAACACCGGCGCCCCGCAGACGATCAACTGGTGGCACATCCAGAACACCGAGCCGATGCTGCCGGTCTGGGCCGACCTGGCGCGGGTGTACTCGGGCCGGCACCCGAACGTGACGTTCGAGATCGAGCCGTTGGAGAACGAGATCTTCAAGGGTGAGCTGGCCGAGATCACCAAGAAGGGCACGCCGCCGGACCTGTTCCAGTCGTGGGGCGGCGGCCTGTTGCAGCAGCAGGTGGAAGCGGGCCTGGTCAAGGACATCACCGCCGACGTGGAGCCGTGGATCGGGCAGTTGCTGCCGGCCGCGTTGCAGCCCTACACGATCGACGGACGGATCTACGGCATCCCGTTCGACGTCGGCATGACCGGCTTCTGGTACAACCGGGACCACTTCTCCGACGCCGGCATCACCTCGCCGCCCACCACCTGGGCCGGGCTGCTGGAGGCGGTCGGCAAGCTCAAGGCGCGCGGCATCACCCCCATCGCGCTCGCCGGCAAGGACAAGTGGCCGGGGCACTTCTACTGGGCGTACCTGGCGATGCGCGTCGGTGGCCTGGACGCCCTGCGCCGCGCGGGCGAGACCGGCAACTTCGACACCCCGGAGTTCGTGGCCGCCGGTGAGCGCCTGCAGGAGCTGGTCGATCTCAAGCCGTTCCAGCGGAACTGGCGCTCCGCGGAGTACGGCACGGCGGACGGGCAGGGCGCGGCGATGGGCAACGGCGAGGCCGCCATGGAGCTGATGGGCCAGTGGGCGCCCTCGATCCAGGCGTCGTCGTCGAACAGCAAGCTCGGCATCGGCAACCAGCTCGGCTTCTTCACCTTCCCGACGGTGGAGGGCGGCAAGGGTGCCGCCACCGACGCTTTCGGCGGCGGCAACGGCTTCGCGGTGGGCCGCGACGCGCCGCCCGCGACGGTGGACTTCCTGCGCATGTTGCTGCGGTCGGAGAACCAGCGCCGGGCCGCCGAGACGGGAGCCGTGCTCCCCACCAACCTGGCCGCCGTCGGCCGGATCAAGGACCCGAACAACCAGGTGGTGGCGGCGCACCTGGCGGTCGCGACCGGGTTCCAGCTCTACCTCGACCAGGCGTACCCGCCGGCGGTCGGTCAGCAGGTCAACGACAGCGTCGCCGAGCTGATGATCGGCCGTAAGCGGCCGGATCAGATCCTCAAGGACATCACCGCGGTGGCGAAGAGCCAGCAGTGACGCCTCCGTCGGCGGCGTCCATCGAGCGAGGAGATGGAGGCGCCGCGTGGCTGCCAACGACAACCGCACAGTGACCATCGCGGCGATCGCCCGCCTGGCCGGCGTGTCGGTGCCGACCGTCTCACGGGTCATCAACGGGCGTTCGGACGTGGCCCCTCAGACGCGTCAGCGGGTGGAGGAGTTACTCACCCGGCACGGATACCGGCGGCGTCCGCCGAGTATGCGGGCGAGTTCGGGGTTGGTGGACCTGGTCTTCAACGATCTGGACAGCCCGTGGGCGGT